>NZ_CP120468.1:2724822-3049644 GCF_029490015.1 Halobaculum limi | reverse complement strand
TGACATATCACGACTTACCGACAAACGTCTGCTACCCCACGATTAGATTCTTGATATGTCTCTGTATGGTACTATCTGAGTACGCGTCTCGACTTCTGCAGCCCCACGGCTGCAGCCCGGTAGCACAGAGATCCTGACCTCCCACCGTTCGAAGATTCGCACATCTACTCGTGGGGCGATGTCAACGCCAACTTGTCCACCCGCCGTCGACGACGAGTGATTCGCCGGTCACGTAACTCGCCAGGTCACTTGCGAGGAACGTCGCAGCCCCAGCGATGTCTTCTGGCTGGCCGTATCTGCCGAGCGGAACCATCTGTGTAAACTGCCGGGCCTGTTCGGCGGCAGCTTCGGGGTCAGATGCTTCGCCGCCAATCATCGTCTGAATCCCTCCAGGGTGGATCGCATTGACTCGAATTCCGTAGTCCCCGAGTTTGTGCGCAAGTGAGTATGTGAACGTCGTCAGTCCACCCTTCGACGCGGAATACGTCGGCCAGTTCTCATTCCCGAAGAGGCCAGCGATACTGGAGATGTTGATGATCGACCCCCCGTCGCCGTGCTCAACGAGGCGTTCAGCGGCGATCTGTGACCCGAAATACGCGCCCTTGAGGTTGATGTCCATCAGTTTCTGGTACTCGTCTTCGGTCACCTCGAAGAAGTCCTCTGAATGCCAGACTCCCGCATTATTCACCATAATGTCGATGCCGCCAGCCGCTTGTGCAGCGTCAACTGCCGCTGTCAGATCCGATCGGCTCGTCACGTCGCACTCGACGAACACCGACGACGTGTCAGTCTCCGCTTCGAGAAGTTCGTGGGTCGGGCGGCCACCCTCCTTCGGATCTTCTTGGACATCAGCGACGACGACAGCTCTGGCACCGTGTTCTGCGAATCCGCGTGCGATACCCCGGCCGATACCTGAACTCCCACCGGTGATGACTGCGGTCTTGTTCTCCAAGAGTGTCAATTTTAATACACCAATGACAATATACGCAGAGAACTGAGTTAAATTCGAAGGCCGCCTGTCATCTGTTGTGACTGGCATTCCACCACTGTAGTGACCTCTGGTGACGAGCCGTCCGCAACCCACCACGAACGCCAGGTGAACGGGTTCAAACTTCGTTCCTCGGTCCTCATCCGACAAGCGTCACACCGATCAGGCTCCCGACACCGTAGGTGAGGATCGCAGCAGCGAGTCCAATCCCGACCTGGCGAAGTCCAGAGAAGAGCACGGACCGGCCCGTGAGCAGCGTGATGCCAGCACCGATGACGAACAGCGCGACTGCACTCAACACGAGACTGACACCGACGGCGACCAGTCCACTCAACACGAAGTACGGGAGGACGGGGACGATGGCGCCGAGTGCGAACAGCACGAACGACGTCGCGGCCGCCTCCCACGCCGAGCCACCCAGTTCCTCGGGGTTGATGCCCAGCTCCTCACGGGCGAGTGTGTCTAGTGCCATCTCCTCGTCAGCGATCAACTGCTCGGCGACCTCTCTGGCGCGTTCTTTCGAGAGACCTTTCGCCTCGTAAATAAGCGCCAGTTCTTCTGCCTCCTCTTCGGGAGCCTCGGCGAGTTCTTCGGCCTCGATACCGATCTGGCGTTGATACAGTTCCCGAGAGCTCTGGACAGAGAGCCACTCACCCATCGCCATCGATCCCGACCCGGCGAGGAGGCCGGCGAGCCCAGTGATCAGAATCGCCGTCGAGTCGAGTGCCGCGCCGGCGACGCCCATCACGAGACTGAGATTGGAGACGAGCCCATCGTTCGCGCCAAGCACTGCCGCACGGAGTGCGTTGCCGCTGGTCGCCCGGTGACGGCCTTCGAGTTGGGCGAGGACTTCTCCCCGTGCCCCCTGCCCAGGCGTTTCCGCGATCACTGTCAAGAGTCGATTGTGTGAGCGTTCGTCGGCGGCCATCCCAGTTCCCGCGACCTCCGGTTGAGTCGAGTAGTCACTTCCTCCAACAGCCTCACCAGCTTGCATCGAGGAGAGTACCACCCCCGGTCCGAATCGACGAGCGAGCCACGCCAGCACCCGCGCTCTCCGTGAGGGGGTCGTGTCTCCCGGGTCAACGTTGGCCGTTCGAATCTTCCCTGCCCAGAAGTCTGCGTGCGTTCGTTCTGTCTCGGCCAGCCGTCGATACACCTCTGCAACCTGTGGCTGTGATTCGGCGTCAGCCATCGCAGTGTAGACGGTCGCACTATCGATCTCGTCTTGCCGATTCCGACGGTAACGTTCGATATCCTCTGAGATAGCCATTTGTGATCTGTATCGAAGGGTGACACCTTAGTGGCCGCTGCAGGCTCCAGCGCCGCTGGACGCGAATCGCCAGACAACGACGCGTAACGAGAACGAACCTGACTGTGGATCGTCGGGGGCGGAGAATCGAGGAGTACAAGAGTTGCTACTGTCCAAGAACGTGACCGCCGCGAACAATCTGGGGTGATTGAACGTCGAGGTGTACGGGGCCGGCCGTTTGAGCTGGGTAGAGCTGTTAAAATCCTGCAATTGTGGCAATCCGTTCAGAGCTCGCGGACTACAGCACACGAGTCGGCTGTCGCTCCGTCGCTCTCACTGGTTGGATCGTTCGGTAGATACAGAGTGTGTATACAGCAACTAGCCGTTGTTTATTACACAGGTCAGCAGACAAAAATGACCTCAATTGAAGTATCGTCACTGAAATTCACTTGTAAATGACTCGTGTGCTGGTGAAGGGACCGGAAACCGCTCTTGCTGATGTTCATACTGGTTGGGATGAGGAAGAAAACCTGATCGACACTAACCTTGCATTCTACGATTTGAAGCACTTACAACACCGGAATCACGAAGTTGCCTATCCGAAATTTGAGTCACTGAGCAAGGATCCAATTAAACTCCCAAGCAAGGGAGAGGTCATCGATTATCTCAACGGTGGCAATGACATCGTGATTCGGTTGCCTACCAAGTCTGAGTTCCATCTGGAAGGCGAAGACCACGATGGTGATGAGGAGTGGTTTGAATTCGATCCGTTTGCGTGGCTCCCAATCAATGTTGGACTTGACGAAGAGAAGAGTGGAGATCTCGTCACAGCGGAAACAGCGTGGGAGTGGTACTTTGACGATGATTTCCAATGGGAGACTGTTCTCCAACTGGGTGCAGCAATCAGGAACACTGGATCTGGATATCACGACCCCCGTCCGCCAAAATCTGGCCCAGTTCCCAAATCAAAATCACTGCCGTCATCTTCTGCGTACTTCCCTGGGCCTGCTATTGAAGGACTGGCGATGAACAACGTGAGAGATCTTCTTGCGGCCAAAGTGAATTTTCGTTCTAAGAGATATAGTGACGGAGAGATCGAAGAATCGGATGGGCGAATATACCTGTTGCCTCCCCACCCGTCTCGTGAGCCCGGAGAATTCATTCGTGGGATGTTAGAACACGAATTTGATATTGATGTAGAGCACCGACCGGACTGGGTTGACGACTACATCCTTCCTAACAAGAGTAACTTCCAAGATCGAATTGAGCAGTTGGAGGCAGACCTCTCCTCTCTCGAAGCGGACGTACAGGATGCCCGTCAGTACAGATCAATTCTATTTGAGGGAAGCGATGAATTGGAAGAGCTAGTACCCGAGGTTTTCCGCAGATTGGGTCTGGACGTAGATGGTGAGATCTCGGGTGGCCGGGATGGTGCCATCAAGCTGGAGGACCAAACATTCATTTTGGAAATCACAGGTCAGAACGACGGCGTCGACCATAGAAAGATACGACAGCTGGAAGATCATCAGGACAACGCAGCGAGCGAAGGATACGGAACGAATCGTACCGGCCTCCTCATTTTCAATCACTTCAAGAACAGAGACCCCGCCAATCGACAGTTGACGACGTCAAATTTCAAAGATCGACTAGAGAAACAGGACAGCAAACTGCTCACTACAGTTGATCTCTATCAGATTCTGTGTGACTATGAGCGAGGAGATATTGGCACTGAGGAAGTTATAGACATACTCACCTCTGGCGACACAATAATCCGCGCAAACAACCCACTCGGTCAATCTACCGGACAAACTGAGGGTCGTCTCGAATCTCTGCGGAGCCAACTAGGAGACATCATATAATCCAACCCGGACAGAATCTAATCAGATATGCTACTCTCAGACTGCAGGAGTGGATTCGAGATGAATCGTCGTGACCGACTTGCAGCACGCTCCTTTCGGCTAATCCATACTCACATCGGTGAAAAAGACGGTGAGTTGCTTAACGCACTCTCGATATACGGAACGTCTCACTATCAGCAACCGAGGATTTCAACAGCGCTGGGCGGGTTAATCGCCAGGCGTCACGTCTTCAACTTGCGACTCGTCGTCGAGCAACTCGACGGTCCCGGCATCGCCATCGACGCGGATCCGCTGGCCGTCACGGATCGCCGTCGTCGCGTCAGTCACTGAGGCAACCGCCGGGAGGCCATACTCGCGGGCGACGAGTGCGCCGTGGGTCAGACTCCCACCGACCTCGGTGACAAGCCCAGCTGCGGTCGCGAACAGCGGCGTCCACGCGGGGTCTGATGACGGACACACGAGAATCTCTCCCGAGCGGAGGGTCGTCGTCGCTGGGTCGTCAACGATTCGGGCGACGCCTTCGACGATGCCCCCGGAGACGCCCGTGCCGACCAGTGTGTGCTCGTCTACATCCGGGCGGTCCGCTTGTGGAATCTCTCCCTCACTCGTGATGAGTGGCGGAGCGTCGATCCGACTGTGTCGTTCGTGTTCACGTTTTCGTGCAGCGATGTCGGGGACCGCGGCGTCGGCGTCGGCGACGAGCGACCGGAGCTCGTCTTCTCGGAGGAACCAGACGTCGTCCGGGTCGTCGAGCACACCCTCATCGACGAGGTGTTCGCCCGCCTGCTGCAGCGCTGTGTGCCACGCTGCGAACACATAGGCGATGGCGTGCTTCGGCTCGTCTCGGAGGTGGATGTGGCTCCGATACGTCCGGAGGAGGTGGCGCACGAGCGGTCGCCGGATAGGGCCGAGTAACCCTCGTCCAGCACTCGCATCCAGTTCGTCGATCGCTGCTTGTGCCTCGCGTTTGCGCGCACGAAGTCGGGTTCTGTGTGCGCCCGGCTCTTCGCCGCGGAGGTTCCCTCGAACGATGCCAAGCGGTCCCGACGGGTCGTCACGCCACCGCGGACGGCTGATGTCGAACTCGCCAACAGCTCGATGGCCGAACTCGTCAATGAACGCCTCGAACGCTTCGACGAACGGCTCGCTGCCGTCGGTGGCGCGAATCTCCTCGTACGACTGTCCATCGAGGATTGCCTGTTCGACCGTTGGGGTCTCTCGTGCGACGTCCGCGATGTCACCGAGCGCTAGCGTCATCCGCGTCCCGACCTCCGCCTCGTTGCCTCTCGCGGCTGCCTCGACAGTCGTGGTGTCTGCGCCGGGGACCAGCCGTTCGAGGACACTGCCCGCCAGTGGGCCGATGACGACACGCATCGACTTCGGCGACACTTCTGCGACGAACTCCGGCGAGAAGCCAGTGAAGACGTTGTCGACCAAGGCGGCCGGCTCGTCCGTATCCAAGAGTGCGAGCGACTGCGCGCTCGCCCACTCATCGAGTTCGGCGACGAACTCGTCGATACCCCCCGACCCGCGGATGAATGGAGCGACGCCCTCCCAGAGTAGCCGTGTGATGAGCGGGAGGACGCGGGTTGTCGTCCGGAGGAGATTTGGGAGGGTCGCGAGCGACAGTCCGATGCTGAACTCGTCGCGTCGCTCCACGAGGAGTCGTTCAGTCCCCTCGGCGGCCGACTTGTTCACCGCCTCGATTGTCTCGACGACGCCTGCACGCGTGCGCCGGAGCCCGAGGAACGGCGTGATGTCCATATACGCCCGGCCCTCGCTCCTGGTGATCCAGTGCCGGTCGACTCCGGTAAAGCCGTTCAGCACCTCACCGTATACCGCCTCCCACACATCAAGCGCTAACGGTGGCATCGCGTCGGTCATCGCTTGGCCGTGGCCGAGGCTGAGGTAGACGTGCAACCGGTCGTCATCCGGGCGCGGGACCGGGAGCGAGACAAGCGACGTGATCGGTCGGGACTGCAAGAGTACGAACTCGTCATCCACAAGTGCCCATTCGATGTCCTGGGGCACGTCGAACAGCGCCTCGACCCGGCCGCCGAGGTCGACGAGCGTCCGGAGTTGGTCGTCAGTGAGGACGCGTGACTCGCGTCTGTCAGTCGACGGTTCCACCGCGGCGGTTCCGTCTTGGGAGAGGCGCAACTCGGTCGCCTTCTCGCCGACGTCGTACGCGAGGATCTCACCGGTGTCGCGGGCGACCCGCGCGTGGTCGGCACGCACCTCGCCGGCAACGACGGTGTCGCCGAGGCCGTACGTCGCGTCGACGGTCGCGACGGTGCGCTTGCCGGTTTCCGGATCGGCGGTGAACAACACACCCGCCGCGTCGGCATCAACCATCTCCTGGACGACCACTGCCATCTCCACGTCGCTGTGGGCGATTCCACTGCGGGCGCGATAGGCGACCGCCCGGTCGGTGTACAGGCTAGCGACGCAGTCGCGGACGCTGTCGACGATGTCGTCAGCGGCGACTGCGAGGTACGTGTCGTGTTGCCCAGCGAACGATGCTGTCGGGAGGTCTTCCGCAGTCGCCGACGAGCGGACGGCGTATGTCGCATCGGCAGCACCGTCGAGCGCCTCGTCGATCGCGCGGTCGACGGCGTCGTCGGCCGGCCGTGCCTTGACGAGTGCTCGGATCTCGGCGGCCGTCTCGGCCAGCGCATCGGTGTCGTTGGCGTCGTGCGAGTCGAGTCGCTCGATCGCCTCCCGTATCGCCGCGTCGTCGGTGAACGTCCGGGATGCAGCGGTTGTCACTACGAACCCAGGCTGGACTGGTAGTCCCGCCGCGGCGAGCACGCCCAGGTTCGCACCCTTACCGCCGGCGACTGCGAGGTCGTCGGCACCGAGCGCGTTGAGTGGACGGACGTACTCCTGTGACCGCGTTCGGTTCTGTGTCATCCCTTGATGTTGGCGACCGGTCGCATCCGCGCGACTTTCGTCCCAATGTTGAGCGCGTCGCTCACGCGGATGACCTCGTCAATGTCTTTGTAGGCACCCGGCGCCTCCTCGGTGAGCGTGCCGCCCGAGCGAGCGCGGACGTAGATTCCCTGCTCACGGAGCGTTCGCTGGAGTTCGTTCGCCGTGTACTCTCGCTTTGCTTGTGTGCGCGACATCATCCGGCCCGCGCCGTGGGCGGTCGATCCGAACGTCCTGTCGAGCGATCGCTCGCCTCCGCACAGCACGTACGACGACGTGCCCATACTCCCGGGGATGAACACCGGCTGGCCTACATCGCGGTATGCGGCCGGGACCTCTGGTCGGCCCGCCGGAAACGCCCTCGTGGCACCCTTACGGTGGACTAACACCGTCTTCTCGCCGCCGTTGATGCGGTGGCGTTCCTCCTTGGCAATGTTGTGGCAAACGTCGTAAACGAGTTCTACGTCCATCACCCCGAAGAGGTCCGCGAACACTTCCCGAACTCCCTCGGTCATCGCCTGACGGTTCGCCCACGCGAAGTTCGCCGCTGCGTACATTGCGCCCTTATACCGGGCGGCGACCTCCTCACTGAGCGGCGCGTAGATCAGCTGCCGGTCGGGTAACGAGTCAGCAATCGCCGGGAACGCCCGCTCGAACCGACGGATGTACTCGGTACACGTCTGGTGACCGAGGCCGCGCGACCCCGAGTGGATCATCACGACGATCCGATCGGCTTCGATCCCGAACGCCGCGGCCGTCTCGGCGTCGTACACGTCGGCAACCCGCTGGACCTCCAGAAAGTGGTTACCGGACCCGAGCGACCCAACCTGGTTGTGGCCACGGGCCAGCGCCTCCGCCGGGACCGCGTTCGGATTACCCTCAAGTCGGCCGTTCTCCTCACAGTGGTCGATGTCATCCTGCGTCGCGTAGCCGTGGTTGCGCATCCACTCTAGTCCGCCCGCGAGAATGCCCAGTAAGTCGTCTCGGTCGGTATTGAGGTAGCCACCCTTGCCGAGCCCACACGGGATCGTCTCGTACAGGCGGTCGACAAGCTCCTGCTCGTTCCCCTGTATGTCGGCATACCGCAGCGGCGTCCGGAGGAGTCGCACGCCGCAGTTGATATCGAAGCCAATACCGCCAGGGCTGATCACACCGGCGTCCGGGTCGACGGCCGCCACTCCACCGATCGGGAATCCGTATCCCTGGTGCCCATCCGGAAGAATAACCGCGAATTTCCGGATTCCGGGGAGTGTCGCTACGTTTCGTCCTTGGGCGAGCGTGAGGTCGTCCGCAAGACGCATCTCTGAGATAAGCGCCTCCGACCCGTACACCCGCACCGGGACGCGCATATCGCCGGTCCGCGGGATTTCGTAGATGTTCTCAGCGACCTCTGCCAGTGGTATTGGCTGGCTCACAGTCTTGAGGGATGCCAGGATTGTTCCGACCCGGCCCCCTCGCGAGCGCGTCGACACGACTCCATATGGCGACGGGGGGTGGCGGCGAACGGGTCGCACCGCAGCCACTGGCAGTTGCAGATCGCGTCCATAGTGTGGCGTTCGTGTCACTGAGATGTAAAGGCAGATGCTCGTCCCAACACGACCGTATCGTTCGCCCCGGCTGGTCATCGCTCACACTCGGAGCAAACTGGTCGGAACCCGTATTACCCACGCGTGTGGCACAGTTTATGGCGGACACGAAGCGCGGTCGTGATGAACAGGCCGACGATGAGGAGTCTGCACAACGCCGACGGGCCGTCGAGGAAGAGATCGAAGCTGAGGAGGCGGCCGAACAGCGGCGCAAGGAACACGAGGAAGAAGAAGCCGAACGAGAACTGGCCGACGACACGTGATCTGCGTGTCCGCGTCATACACCGATGGTGTGGTGTTTGTCATCCCCGGGAAGCGACGACGGCCAAAGCGCGTCGAGAGCGAGTGAACGAACTGCGACCATCGACTCGAATCGCCGCTTCGATTGAGCGCGGCCGCCTCGACGCGGTGGGCTGGGTGCTTCGTGATCACTACCTACCGATATATTGTACGATCGTTGACTATTTCTCAGAGGATCAATTCGGGTATGGACGAGAAGCTCAGCGAGTCGGTGATAATCCCCGTCAACGGGGTCCGACTTGAGGGCGACCTCATCGTTCCTGAGGGGGCGTCTGGACTCATCGTGTTCGCACACGGGAGCGGGAGCAGCAGGCATAGCCCGCGAAACAGATTCGTAGCCGAGGTACTCCACGATCACGGCCTGGGAACGCTCTTGTTTGACCTCCTCACCGAGACCGAGGATCGCGAGTACGAGACGCGCTTCGACATCGATCTGCTCACCGAGCGGCTCTCGACAGCGACTGACTGGCTTCGTGAGCACGAGGGGACGCGTGATATGAGCCTTGGTTACTTCGGGTCGAGTACGGGTGCGGCGGCTGCTCTTCGGGCGGCCGCCGTACGTGGGACGGATGTCAAAGCAGTGGTCTCGCGCGGCGGGCGTGTCGACCTCGCCGCTGAGCAGCTGCCGGACGTCACCGCTTCAACGCTGTTCGTCGTTGGCGGCGCCGACACGACAGTTTTGGAACTCAATCGGAGCGCGTTCGATCACCTCTCCTGTACAAAAGACCTCCAGGTGATCGACGGTGCGGGGCATCTCTTCGAGGGGGACGGCGAGTTGGAGGCGGTCGCCAACATTGCCGCCGAGTGGTTCGACCGCCATCTCTCGTGAGCAGATTCTGGTGAGTACCGAACCGTCGAACGACACCAATACCCATCACAACGTATGCGCGTTATCCACGCCGCTCGAACACAGCCGTGTTACGATTGTAGAGAGCGCTCTGAGGTCGTCGTCGCTCGGGGGCACCGGCTCTGGTACAGTTGCTGGGAGCACGCCCCGGCGCTGTTGGAACACGGGGGCGTCGTCGTCGAAGGAAACTTCGACTCCCACCCGCACAAACGGTGACACGACGCTGCCCGACGACGAAACCGGTTATTCGACGTGGATGTCGATCGACCGCGCCTCCTCGACGTCGATCTTGGGCAGCGTGATCGTCAACACACCGTTTTTCATCTGAGCGTTGACGCTGTCTTTGTCCACCTCGTCTGGTAGTCGGATCGACCGGTGCATCGACTCGTGGCGCCGTTCGTGTCTGAGATAGTGTTCCGCCTCCTCGTCGACGGCCTCCTCGTGGTCCGCGTCGATCTGGAGCGTGTGGTCCGTCACGCGGACGTCGACGTTGTCGCGTTCGAACCCCGGCAGGTCGACTGTCACGACGAACTCATCCTCGTGGTCGGCGAGGTCGACCGGCATCGCCTCGAACTGCGAGGTCCACCGGCCGAGCCGACTCTCCGGTTCCCACATATACGGTGATTCCTCGAACTGTCGACTTACGCGTTCGAGGAGATCCTCCAATTCCTCGAACGGGTTTCTGGACGAACTCATAGGTTCACACCCGCAGATGTGTACGCGGACGGCGTTGAAATACTATGGCAGCCATTGGCACGACGTGAGACTTCACCCCCTCAACCGCTACTCACGCCCATGCATCCCGTGCCGCTTCGAGCCGCTCGAATGCCGGTGCGACCACTGATGCAGGGATCTCCCATTCGTCGAGAATAAAAGACCGGGCGGCCGGGAGGTCGGGGTGCCACGATGGAGACACCTTGTAGTCGTCGGTGACGCTCGGCTCCAGAAACTGTGCCCGGATGCGGTCAGCGTGCGCAACGCTTGCATCAACCGCTGCGAGTGCCCCGTCAAGGTCACCATACCGCCGGATCAGTGCGAGCGCACGCGCGGCACCGACTCCTGGGACGCCGTCGTTGTAGTCTGTTCCACAGAGGATTGCCACGTCCACGAGTTGCTCCCAAGAGATATCGTGGCGCTCGAGTGTCGCCTCGAACGCCATACATTCTGGTGCACCAGCGCTCGTGAATTGACGGACGGTCAGGGGTGTCCCGTACAACAGCGCGTCGTAGTCGTCGGTCACAGCGTAGTCCACATTCTCAGCTCGGGCCATATGCGCCGCCTGTGCTTCTGCCTCGCCCGGTGCGTCGAGGAACGGTACATCTAACATATCGTACAGCTCCCGGGTCGTCCGCCGAATGGTCTCAGTAATCCGCACTGACCGTGACGCGTAGCGGGCGGCCACTCGATCTTCGTTATGCTCGCGGGCGTCGGCGGCTCGCTCGGCCGCCCGCTGTCGCTCCCGCCGACGTCGAGCGAGCGCCCGGTTTTTGAGCGGCGCCGGCGTGCCGTCGAAGACGAATATGGGGAAGAACTGATACTCGAAGAACTTCGGCAGACCTCTGATGACGCCGACGAGGTTCGGAACCTGGGTTCCTTCGGCCGTAGTGTATACTTCGGGATCGGTGTAGCGGACGGTGACTGTCAGGTATCGGTAGAGCCAGTTGTATGCGTCCACTGCGCCCGTCTCTCCGCGAAGGTCTGCTGGGTCGATCGTCGACGCGACGGCAATCTCACGCAGCGGTGCGACACCCACGACGATCACCCCTCTGTCGGCTCACCGCTGCGTGGCGACTTGTTTCGTTCATCCACCCCACTCGCCCCCGATATCGCCAGTCACGTGCTCACGCCAGGCGTCGAATCGGTCGCGACACTCGGGGGCGACACCGAGGTGATCGATGAATCCACTCCCCGGATCCGCCAGCCTCGTTCCACAGAATGGACAGAAGTCTGGATCGTCCCACCCGGGTGCGTCCCGCGACGGATGCGCGTGGTCGGGCATACTGAACACGACGCCGGTTGGAGTGGTATATCCATCTCTCGTTCTCACGCTCGGCGGATACGACCGCCTGTGAGCTCCCTTCGGGCGATGACTCCCGCGGAGAGCGACAGTACCGTTCGTTCTGCCGGCTGAGTGTGGCTGTGTGACGGCTGGTTCGCCACGCGTGAGGGGTCATACGATCACGACCGAGTGATCGACGAATCTGAGAGGGACATCACGACGTAGCGCAGGCACTGGGCGTCGCAGCCCACACTGAGTGAGGTGTCGAAGAACAAGACACATCACCCGCTCGTGTGAGACGGGAGATGAATGGTGCCCTCCACCCTGACCAGACGACGGACCCTCATAGCAGCCGCAGGCACACTCGCGGCGTTGGCCGGTTGCAACGGAAGCAACAGCGGCGGCGGGCGTGGGACGTCGACCGGTGGCGGTCGCCGTCAACGGTTCGACCCCGACTCCGTCTTGCCGCACCGCCGGCTTCGTGCCGCGAGCGATGACCTACTGCTGTGGGACTCGACGGTGGCCAGCGACGGCGACAGCACGCGACGGCGCCGACCGACGTTCATCGCGAGTAGAGAGACGGCAGACCAGATCGAGTTCGCTGACCTCGATGGCGCCGCGGACGCGCGGGCATTTCTCGCGGAGACGGCATTCGACGCCGAGACGATCTACGTCGAGCGGTACCCCGTCCGCGCCTGTTATACGCTCCAGTTGTGTGGCGTGTCGTGGACGGAGACGAGCATCGACACAGAGTTCGGCCGCATCCTCCGAGACGCGGACGTCGCCTGTGAGGCGGACGCCCGCGAGTCTACTGCGTGGCTGATCCGTATCCCTGAGGTGCTCGACCCCGACCGGATCACGAATTACGGCTCTGGAAGTAGCAGCAGGTCGTGTTCCGAACGCGGCCCGCCGAACCGTGAGAACCCGATCACGGCCGACGCGGTCCCCGCGACGAACGCCACGGCTAACACCGCGGAGGATGGCGATGTGTGAACACACACGGCGGCGTCTCCTCGCGGCGATGGGGACCGCCACCGTCGGGTCACTCGCAGGGTGTTCGGTGCCTACGTTCGAGAATGACCCAACGATCACCGGTGCGGAACTCGCGTCGATCGTCTCGGACCCACCGCCATCAATTCCTGAGTCGCTCCCAGTTACGATGGGGGCCAACCACCTTGCGGAGACCGAGGCGGCAATCCGGGAGGATCTTGACAGGGTACCAGCGTCGTTCGACGCTGATACGATCCCGAACGGTGCGATACGCGCCCGATTGACTCGGGCACGCGAACAAGCGACAGCTGCACTCGCGCGAACGACTGAGGCGCATACACCGTGGGAACGTGCGGGTCGGCTCCGACGAGCTCGATCGTCGGTTGGCTACGTCGTCGGCGGGTGGGCCGCGATCGACGGTGATCGGTCGGTCCCGGACGTTCAGGCCGACGCTGAGTCGCTCCGGGAGGACCTCGGTGTGTTCAGACGGAAGTGGGCGTACATCGGCACCGACCCAACCGACGCGGTCGTGGTCCACGATGCGATCGCGAGTCTGATTCGCAGCTGTCTCGGGAACCTGAACCGCGTGCTCTCAGTGGACCCCGATGATGCGACTGCCGCGCTGACTGTCGCGGAGACCGACGAGTCCCTCAACAGCGCCCAGGGGGCGCTCCGGGACGCGGAGCACCTGTTCGACCGGCTTCGCCGGGGTGACGCCGTCCGCAACCACCGCGCGACGCTCAAGTCCGCAGCAGCTACGCTCACCGAACGGGTTCACACCCGCCGCCAGGCACTCGGGCTCGATGGTGAAAGCTCGATATCGGACCGTTCGGACGCGGAGACCCCTGCGGCGCGTGCCTTGCGCGACATTCGACAAGACGCGCGTCGGTCTACCCGACTCGAAGAGCGTCGCGCGGAGGAGGCGTTCCCGTTGGCTATCGTCGAAGCACACGAAGAACTCGCGCTCTTTGGAGCCATCGAGACGCTTCAGGCGCGGGTCGACGCCGGTGAGGCAGTCGATCCCACGTCGGCAGACGCCGTGCGCACGATCCGGCGTCGTGCGCTTGAGGCGATAAAGACGGCGTTCTCTGAGGGCGACCATCGGACGCTCGACCGACTTCGACTCTATGAACTCGTCGGGGCAATCGAGTACTACGACGATGACCTTGCCCGCTATGATGCTGACAGACAGGTGTCGCTGTCCAGACTGGATTGGGAACTCGCTGAGTATGTGGCAGTCGAAGCGAGCGCGCGGAACGTCAACCGAGCGAGCGCCGCGGTTGCAGCGGCGATAACTGACGCGAGGGTGTGACTCCTGACACCCGCGGCGTGATCTCCCGATTCAGGGGGTTTCGAGTGACTGATTCGATGTAGTAACTACCCAACCCTACTCCCTCGGCGCTACGCGCTTCGGTGCTTGCGGGTTGGAGTTCGATATGGACTCCCAGAACCCACAGAATCAGATACACGCAGTGTTGGGATTTTCGCTCCCGTCTCGATGGGGCCGAACCCGAGACGTCTCGAACCGGCTCTCGAATCGGAGCAAGCCGTCAGAAGTCGTCCCACACAGGGTTTCTCTATGCCAAGGTACTTGCGTGGATGACCACTAACAATGGTAATGCGTTTTCTCGTAGCCGCACGCTGTGGTGGGTGTCCCTCGACGTGTAGATATCGTGGTGTCCTCGGTGAGCGATGAACCCGAGCCGTGTCGACTCAATCGTCGACCTGACGTACGGACTGTTGATCGCTGTCTCTGTCGGACTAATTCTGACCGTCGAAACCGCCGTCGGCGTCGCGTTCGGGTTCGGTGTCCTCGTCTCGTACGTGATTCACGTCGCGTGGAAGATGGCCCGGTTCGATCCCGACTGGATGACGACGGCGGTCAAGGAGACAGTCGACGAGACAGTCAAAGAGACGGTGGACGAGACGGTCAAGGAGACGGTGGACGAGACGGTCGATAAGACGGTCGGTGAGACTGTTGAAAAGACAGTCGCAGAAACTGTGGACAAAACGGTCGAAGACACCGTCGCGGAGACGGTAGACAAGACAGTCGGCGAGACAGTCGAGAAAACGGTCGCGGAGACGGTAGACAAGACGGTCGGTGAGACAGTGGAGAAGACGGTCGCGGAGACGGTAGACAAGACGGTCTCGGAGACAGTGGACGAGACAGTGGACAAGACGGTAGACGAGACGGTCGAAGAGAAGGTTGGCGAGACGGTGGAGAAGACCGTCGAAGAGACCGTTGGCGAAACTGTCGAGGAGACGGTCGGCGAGACAGTGGAGAAGACGGTCGACGAGACAGTCGAAGAGAAGGTTGGCGAGACAGTCGAGAAAACGGTCGAGGAGACGGTCGAAGAGAAGGTTGGCGAGACAGTCGAGAAAACGGTCGAAGAGACTGTTGGCGAAACCGTCGAGGAGACCGTCGGTGAGACAGTGGAGAAGACGGTCGAGGAAACAGTAGGGGAAACCGTCGACGAGACGGTCGAGAAAACCGTCGAAGAGAAGATCGACGAGACCGTCGGGGAGACAGTCGAAGAAACGGTCGGAGAAACCGTCGAGAAGACCGTTGAGGAGACAGTCGGCGAGACGGTGGAGAAAACGGTCGAGGAGACGGTCGAAGAGAAGGTCGACGAGACGGTGGAGAAGACCGTCGAAGAACGACTCGGGGCGGAGGAGTCGGCGGACGAGGATGCAGACGGTGACGCGAGCGACGACGCAGATGACGACGACACGGACGCGGACGACGACACCGAGACCGACTCGGCGGAGGCGCAATAGTGGTCGAACTGCTGCTCGTCGTCGGGGTGTTGATCTCGATGTTCGTGGCGTACAACATCGGCGGGTCGACGACCGGGCCGGCGTTCGGGCCAGCCGTGGGGTCCGACGCCATCTCGAAGACCGCGGCGGCGGCGCTGATGGGGGTGTTCTTCTTCCTCGGCGCGTGGACGATCGGTCGCAACGTCGTCACGAAACTCGGCTCCGAACTCGTCACCAACCCGGGGATCTTCACGCTCGAATCGTCCATCGCGGTGCTGTTCTTCATCGGAATCGCGCTGTTCGTGGGCAACGTCTTCGGCGTGCCCGCCTCGACGTCGATGACGGCCGTGGGTGCCATCGCGGGGTTGGCGCTCGCTGGGGGTGTGCTCGACTTCGCTGTGATGGGTGAGATCGTCATCTGGTGGGGGGTCTCGCCGATCATTGGCTTCTGGGTGGCGCTCATCATTGGGCGCTACTTCTACGCGCGACTCAATCGACTGGTCGCGATCGACCGGAGTTCAGGACCATTACTCGTGGTCGACCGCTCCGGCGCGATTCCGGTGCCCCGACTCCACGAGACGACGAACCGGAAGGAACTGGGCGGGACGGTGACGGTCATCGCTATCGGCTGTCTGATGGCGTTCAGTTCGGGCACCTCGAACATCGCCAACGCGGTCGCACCGCTGGTGGGCAGCGGCGAACTCGCGATGAACCCCGCGATCATCCTCGGCGGTGTGGCCGTCGCCATCGGTGCGTTCACTATCGCCCGGCGGACGCTGGATACGATGGGGAGCGACATCACGGAACTGCCGCTGACGGCCGCCATCGTCGTCGCCTCGATCAGTTCGACGCTCGTCGTGTTCCTCTCGGTACTCGGCATCCCCGCGAGTTTCGTCATCATCGCCACCGTGTCGATCATCGGCCTCGGTTGGGGCCGAGCGACGCGGACGGTGACGCTTCCCGACGCCGTCCGCGACGACAAGACGCCACCCGTCACGGTCGACGCACTGGCCGCCGACGAGGCCGGAGAACCCGTCCCCCCGATCGGCGAGGAAGACGCCGACCGCATCCCGCAGGGTGGGGAACTGTTCGACCCTGCGACGACCGCACGGGTCGTGCTGATGCAGAACGTCGTCCCCGCCATCGCGACGGTCGGTGCGTACCTCACCTTCCGATACGTCCCCGTGTTCGGATTCTGAACTCGGGTGATTGTCGCTCGGCGACTCGACGACCGTTCGCTTGCGACTGCCGACGCGGAGCGTTCCCTTTAGGTTCGGTCACTGCCTCATTCCACCCGATGGACGCCGACGTACTCGTTCGATGCACGGACTGTGCGTACGAGTCTGTGTTCGAGTCGCTTCGGGCGGCCCGAACGGCGCTCGCCGACCACGAACGAGCGACAAGCCACGACGTCGACTGGCAGATCGGACATCTCTCCGCGGGTGTCGAGCGTGCGGGCGACGACGCGGGTGTCTGTGGCGTCGAGGGGTGTGAAAACGCCGACTCGCCGTTGCTCCGCCACGGCGACACCAACGACGCGACCGAGTGACGCGCGTCCCGTCTCGGCGAAAGCGTTCACGACGGTTCTAGCGCGCCGGCATTGTCGCCGCCGCAAACAGACATAACCGCCTCCGAGCGATACGGACGGGTATGACGTTCGACCCGATGGACCAAGGAATCGACGCCGAGGAGGCACACGACCGCGTCGCCGACACCATCGCCGACCACGAGGTGGTGCTGTTTATGAAGGGTGACGCGCGGATGCCCCAGTGCGGCTACTCCAAGCGGGCATTCGGCCTGATCAGCCAGTACCGCTCGGACGTGGCAACCGTTGACACGCTCAAGAACCTCGAGGCCTTCCGCGAGGCGCTGGAGGCCGAGAGCGGGTGGGAGACCATCCCGCAGACGTTCGTTGACGGGGAGTTCGTCGGCGGCAGCGACATTCTCGCGGAACTGGAAGAACGCGGTGACCTCGCGGAGACCCTCAACGCTGACGGTCCGGTAGCCAACGGCGACGCAGAGTCTGCTGAAGGGCCGGACGCGCCGTTCTGAGCGAGACAACGGGCAACGCGGTCTTCGCCTTCCCGCAGTCCTGTCTCTCCACCTCTGCGATGGCCTACAGGCCAAAATCCGTCGCCAGCGACGTGTCGGTCTGTCTGGAAGCGGGGTAGTTCACCGAGATGCCGGGCTCAGTCACGCTGCAGAAAGAACGGCTCCGAGAAGGCTCAGGCAGGCGGCACCGACCAAGGCAAACAGGATACCAGCGGGAATCTCAAATTCAGCAGGGTTGGAGCGTACTACTTCGTAGCCAGCAGTAGCAACCATCCCGCCCCCACCGATTGTCATAAGCAGTATCGGGACACTACGGTCGCCAGAAATTACTGACAACGCTGCGGGGAACCCAATGGAAAGTCCAATTACCGCTATCGAACTGCTGTACAGATACAATCGTTCCATAGCCGATCTATCACGACCTCGATCACACATAGCCGAGGCGGCCACGCACTTCCGTTGATAGAGGTATCAGGACGGTCTGCTTCACTGGTGACGTGAGGCGAGCGGTGTTCGATCGGGGTACACGACCTCTACAGCCAGCACATCCTCTATCACCGGGTGGGGGGTTCGACAGATCCGCCTATTGCAGCCCTCAGAGCTCGACAGAAGCGTGGTAACCACACAAGCGTAGCCGGCGAGACGCTGGCTGTACGCAGTCCAGTTACGATACGTTTTCATCGGATATATCTCTCGTTGAGAATGAGTACGACCAATGCCCTCCGTCCGGCACGGCGACACTCCACAGACTCCGCTGGGGATTCTCGCTGTTCTCGTTGCCAACGCCATCCCGCTCGCGGGGGTGGTGTGGCTCGGCTGGGATCCCGAGACGCTCGTCGCCATCTATGCGCTCGAACTGCTGGTGGTGTTACCACTCGCAGGAGTGAAGGCGCTGTTCGCTGGCAGGCCACCCGCCACCGACCGTGAAAACGGCATCTTCGACGTCTCCGAGAGCGACCTCGTCGAGAAACGGGGGAGTGTCCGCCTTCACGATCGGTTGCCGCCCATCTATCCGCGGAACGTCCCGTTCGCCGTCGCGGTCGTCAGCGGTGGCCTGTGGATCGGGTTCTTCGTCCTCGCTCCACTCTCGGAAGTCGTCGCCGTCCTCGATATCTTGGGCCGCCCGGAGGTACTACTCAGCGTCGCCATCCTCGCCGTCGGTCAGGTCGCCGAGACGGCTGTTACCTACTTCCGTAACGGCCGGTATGTAGAGGTCTCTCCGTTCGCTGTCGTCGAGATTCCCGCCCGGCAGGGGTTTTTGCTCGCGCTCTTCCTGTTCGTCGTCACGATTGGGGGAGCGACGCCCGTTCTCGTCGCGTTCGTGGTGGTGAAGGTGCTCTTCGAGTGGTCTGGCATCCGTGCAGAACGCGGCGGCGGTGGACGACTTACAGGGTGGCTGTCTGGCCCCGATAGCGACACCACAGCCGACCACGTCGACGTTCCCGTGGGACGACCATCGGCCACCGTTGACGTCGATCAGCGTTCGGTCGTGGCGGCCGCAGTCTGGCGTGTGGTTTCCAAGACCGGGCCGTTCTACGTCGTGTTAGCCACGTTCGTCTGGCTCGGCGTTCCCACGTTTCTCGGGGCGGGAGCGCCCTCACTGACGCTTTGGATCGCGAGCGGTCTCGCTGGACTCCTCCTCCTGAGCCTTCTACTCGTCGGTGATGTCGTGGAGGTCGTGCTTACGGACGGGTGGATGACGTATTCACGAGTGGGCGACCAGATTGTCGCTCAAGACCGATTAACCGACGAGCCACAGTGGGTCACACCAATACGCGAACTCCGTGACGCTGCGGTCGTCGAAACGCGACCCGCAGACCGGTACTTCGGGACGCGAACGATCACCGTGACGATGGGCTGGGGCGACGACGAAACCGAACTGACGCTCGGTCCAGTTAGCAACCCACAGACATTTGTCGAGGCGTTCGACCTCCCGCTTCGGTCGACCGATCTCTCGCCACTCGACCGACGGTTCGTCGGTGCTGCGGTCGGATCGGTCGCTCTCATCACCATTGGCGGCGGCGTGGTGGCTACCACGCCAGTCGGTCCGTCCATTTCGTGGGTGCTTTTGATAGTGTCGCTGCCACTTCTCGGCGTCGTCCCGATGGGATTCTGGAAACTCGCACACCCGTGAGCGACTGCGAGATGTCGCTATACCGAACTGTTAACTACCCGTGAATAGACAGTTGCTCAAAATCGATGGTGGATTCTGCCCTCGTCTGGATCTGTGTTACTGCTGTGTGCGGCCTCGTCTGTCTGGCTGGGACACTGAGAGAATACGTCGAGACGGGCCACCCCAACTATTGGGGACTTGGGGCCACGAGTGTTGCCGCCGGTGGAATTGTCGAACTGCTAGCCGAGAGCGGGTACGTCGCGGATTCGATACTCAGCAACAGTCTCCGCCTGTTGCTCTTCGCACTTGCTCTCGTGTTCGTCGTCGCCGCGTTTCGGACGCACGGCACTAACTGGCGACTCTCGACCCGATCCTGACACAGTTGCGGCACCTCCTGAGCAGTTAATTCTCCCGCTCACCGATGAAACGAAACCCAGTGGGCCGCTGAATACTACCGACTCAATGTCAACACTAACGGACTTCACGAGGCAAAAGTGTCTACTCGACTAGGCCACCAGTCGAAAGTGCCTTTAATTGTCTCTCGTTCTACCACTCAGTATCCGACAGCCGATGAGCTCCACTCACCCAGTTGAACTCGTCGCTGTGCTCGTCATCTATCTCGTCGCGTTCTTCACTGTCGTCGGACCAGCCGTCGAATCGATCACTGGCTTTGAGACATTGTCTGCTACTGGAGTCCCGGGTAGTATTGACCGAACTTGGGGATTAGTGTCGAAACCGCAGGGCTGGCTCCTCTGTCTCGGCTACGTCCTCACTCACAGAAGTTCGAGGCGAAAGCCCACGACTGTAGTCGTGGGAGGAAGCCGACAGGCTCGACACGTTCCTCGGGCGACGACACGCCGGTTTCGCCACCGTTCGAGTTATGATCTCGCGTCCCGTAGCGTCGGGCACACTCCTGGTCGGCCAAACGTGTTGACCGTGGAGGGGCGTTCGTAAGCACGCCCTGACATCGGGGACGGATGACGCCTCGTCGCTCTCGTCGTATCAAGCGTCGATGAAACGAGGGGAGTCCACCGATAAGTAACGCGGTGTGAGACGGCTTCGGACGCAGACCACGGGTCGGAACACCACGCAGGAAACCCCTCCGTGTGACCGACCTGCCGTCGTGCAACCCGCCCTCGGCGGTGGACGAAGCGTGGGCCGAAACCCCTTGCGGGGGAAAGCCCACGACTTCAGTCGTGGGTAGCTTACTTCTCGTATCTGTTCGTACGTGCGCGACTTGCTGGCGAGTCAGTCGAATCCTACTGGGAGTAGTGGTTTCGAATGTACGCTGAGGTCAAGAGATACGAGTTTCTGTAGTGGTGCGAGCGGTCCTCCATTCAGCGGGTCTCAATACTAGCTGCGACTGATGAGTCAACACCGCTCGATTCTACTGAACGTCTGTTCAGGTGGTTTATCAGGTGTCGTCACCTACACGGCGATATGACAACTGTTGTGAACGCGATAGCGTCCACTGACGCCGGCCCCGCCGGATGGAGCGACGCGACGACCCTTCGGTGATGACGTGACGAACGCAATCGATATCACCGACGTGACGAAGCGCTACGGCTCGTTCACGGCCGTCGACCGGGTCGACCTGACCGTCGAACAGGGTGAGGTGTTCGGCTTCCTCGGCCACAACGGGGCCGGGAAGTCGACGATGATCAATATGCTCCTAGATTTCATCCGCCCAACGACGGGGTCGCTGTCGGTGTTCGGCCACGACTGCCGGACTGCGGGTGTCGCTGCTCGCGAGCGGATGGGTGTCCTCCCGGAGGGGTACGGCGTCTACACTGGACTGACCGGCCGTCAGCACGTCGAGTTCGCGATGGAGTCGAAGGGCGTCGACGGCGACCCACTCGCACTACTGGATCGCGTCGGCATCACCGACGCCGCCGACCGCGAGGCGACCGACTACTCGAAAGGGATGGCCCAGCGACTCGTGTTCGCGATGGCGCTCGTCGGTGAACCGGACTTGCTCGTTCTCGACGAACCCACCTCCGGGCTCGACCCCGCCGGGGCGCGAGCGATGCGGGAGACGATTCTCGAGGAGAACGAGCGTGGCGCGACCGTCTTTTTCTCGAGTCACATCCTCGAACAGATCGAGGCGGTCGCTGACCGCGTGGGCATTATGCACCACGGAAGCCTCGTCGCCGTCGACACCATCGACGGCTTGCGCGAGACAGCAGGCAGCGAGACGCGCCTCCACGTCACCCTCGCTGGGGAGGTGAACGGCCACTGCGAGGCGGTCAGTGCGGTCGACGGCGTCGAGGATGCGTGGATCGACGACGAGGGCCGTCTCGGCGTCACCTGCCTGAAGGGGACGAAGATGGACGTGCTGTTGACGCTGAACGAGCGTGGGGCCGACGTGCTCGACATCGCGACCGCGGAGGCGTCGCTGGAGGACCTGTTCGTCCAGTACACGGAGCGAAGCGGATGATGCGCTGGCTGCCGGTCGCCCGCAAGGAACTGCGTGCGCTGTGGGGCGACCGCACGGTCAAAGCCGGGACGGCGCTCGTCGCCCTCGGGTTCGTGTTCGTCGGCTACGCCCTCCCGACGAGCGTTCCAGAGCCGACGATGACAGACTACGACGCCTCCATCCGAGAACTCCTCTTGTTCGTGGTCCCGCTGTTCGGCCTCCTCCTCAGCTATCGGGCCGTCGTCGGCGAGCGAACCAGCGGCCGACTCACGCTCGTCCTCTCGTTTCCGCACTCGCGGGGTGACGTCGTCCTCGGGAAAGCGGCCGGTCGCGGCGTCATCTTCGCCGGGACGACCATCGTAGGCGTGCTCTTGGGCGCGGCGCTCGTCGCGTACCCGTTCGGGACGGTCGACCCGGCGACGCTCGTGACGTATCTCGGCGCGACGCTGCTGTTTGGAGGGGCGTACCTCGCTATCGGACTGGCGCTGTCGACGCTCACCGCCTCGTTACGCCGAGCGACCGTGCTCACGTTCGGCGTGTTCTTCCTATTCGCCGTCGCGTGGCCGCAACTCGATGGCCTCCTCTTGCAGGCGCTCGCGTACCTTGACCTCGCTGAGGAGACGCTCCCCGATTGGGCGCGATTCCTCCACGGTGCGGAGCCAGGGATGCTGTATCGGCGCGTGCTCGACACGTACGTCGCGACGGCGGCGAGTGGTGCGTCTGGAGTCTCCGGCGTGGAGTCGCCGTGGTATCTCGACGGCTGGGTCGCGGTCGGCCTGTTGCACGCGTGGGTTGTCGGGCCGACGCTCGCGGGCTACCTTCGGTTCCGGGGGAGTGACCTGTGAGTTGGCGCGTTATCGCCAGGGGCAACCTCCGCGGGACGGCACGGGAGCGAGGCACGCTCGCGCTGGTGTGTGGTTTCCTCCTCGGGTTCGGCGGGCTTGCGGCACTCATCGTGTACGTGGGCGAGCCGAGTTTCGAGGGCTATCTCGACTTGCTCGCTCCCGGCGTGAGCCTGCTCGTCCCACTGGCAGGCATCGTCGTCGGCTACGACGCGGTCGTGACCGAACGAGAGACGGGAACCGCCGTCCTCACGCTGTCGATGCCACACTCGCGAGCGGCGCTCGTCGCCGGCAACTTGGCAGGCCGGACGGCGCTGTTTGCAGGCGTCGTCGGCGTCGCGACGGGCCTCACCGGACTCGGGATGGCCGCGACGTATCCGGCGTTCGACGCCGGACGCTACCTCGGGTTCGTCGCGGTCACAGTCGGCTACGGCATCGTCTTCGTGTGGTTGGCTGCGGCGCTGTCGATGGCACTGTCCACCTCCCGTCGGGTAATCGCCGCCGCGTTCGGGTCGTACCTCGGACTCGTCCTCTCGTGGAATGTCATCGTCGCCGTCGTCGAGGCGGTGCTGTTCCGATTCCGTTCTCCCGGGCCAGAGCCGGTGGCGTGGTCGACGGCAGCCACGTTCGTCGGCCCGCGGACGGCGTCTGCGTACCTCCTCGGGGAGACGCTCGACGCTGGGGTGGTCCCGCCGGTCGCCGCCGAGGTGACCGCGTGGTACGTCTCGCCCGCCGTCGCCGCGCTCGCACTCGTCGCGTGGGCCGTCGTTCCCGTAGCGATTGGCTATGGAGCGTTCCAGCGGAGCGACCTGTGAGGACGTTCGCTCCAGTCGACGCTGTGACCGACCGTCTTCGCAGTGATGTGTGCGATCCTACCGAAGGCTCCAGAGGAGCGACCGCAGTTTGTAGCTGATCGAGCCGTTCTGATACCCGTTCCATCCGCTCATCCCGCCCAGCAACGTCGCCGCGTCGTACCCCTCTGCGTTGAGCACGCTCGTCGCCCGCTTGGCGACGACGCCCATCTTGCACACGACGACGACGTCCCGACCGGTCGGTATCTCGTCGAGGTGGGCGTGCAGCGCCGACTCGTCGCCGCCGCGCAAGTCGTCGTACACGGGGACGTTGTGACTGCGCTCGATAGCGCCCGATTCGAACGCCGACGTCGGCCGGATGTCGAGCAAGAAGGGCGCCTCGTCGGACGAGGTGAGGCGCTCATCCAGTTCGTCCGGGCGGATCGTGGTCATTACCAGAGTGTTGTCCGCGACAGACAAATCCGTGGTGTTTGCGTCTGGCAAGTTCGTCCGGGACGCTCGCTGTTCACGCCGCGGAGCGGTCGTCGCAATTAGGGGCGAGACGTCCCAGATTAGTCGTCGTCGACGACAGTCAGATCCGGGTTGGCGTCAGCCAGGTCGTCTGCGGGGTCAAACCCGAACACCGTCCCGTAGAACGCTAACTCCGCCTCGTGTGCCCGCCGCCGCGAGTCGGTTCGGCGGAAGCCGTGTTGCTCTCCTTCGAAGACGACGAGGTCGTGGGGGACGCCCGTCGCCGCGAGGGCGTCGGCCATCTCCTCTGCCTGCGAGAGCGGGACTACGGGGTCGTCCTCGCCTTGCAAGAGTAACACCGGCGCGGCGATGTCCGCGGCGTGGTTCACCGGCGACCGCGCCTCGTACGTCTCCCGAGACTCCGCGTAGGGCCCGACCAACTGGTCGAGGTAGCGGGACTCAAACTTGTGGGTGAGTTCCGCGAGACGACCCAGGTCGGCGACGCCGAAGTAACTCGTGCCCGCCGCGACTTCGTCGTGGAACGCGAGGGCGGCGAGGACGACGAACCCGCCGGCGCTGCCGCCGCGGACGGCCACGCGGTCGCCGTCGACCCGTCCAGTCTCCGCGAGGTGTCGAGCCACGTCCAGACAGTCTTCCACGTCACGGACGCCCCATTCGCCGTACAGTGCCTCCCGGTACGCACGGCCGTATCCCGTCGACCCGCGGTAGTTCACGTCCGCGACGGCGAACCCGCGCGAAGTGAAGAACTGCGTCGTGAGGTTGTAGGTCGGCGACGTCGCACTCGTCGGCCCTCCATGGGCCGTTATGACCAGCGGCGGTCGCTCCCCGTCAGGCGCTCGGGCGTCGGGGTTCGTCGGCGGATAGACGAACGCGTGCGTCTCAGCACCGTCCCGGGTTGGGACGGTGACGTGGTCGGGCGTCGAGACGTACGCCGAGTCGACACTGTCGTCGTCGCCCTCGCGGACGACGGTCATGCCTTCCTCGGGCGTCCACCGCACGAGGTGTGGCGGCGTCCCGGGGCCGCTGGCGACGGTATAGACGGCGCTCCCATCGGTGCGAAGCATCGGATGACCTCGTTGCCCGAACACCTCAATGGGCACGTCGAGTTCAGTCCGCGTCCCGTCGGGCGCGAGGCGTTCGAGCGACTGCTCGCCGTCGCGGGTCGCCACTGCGATCACGTCGCCGTCGTCGAGGGGTACGTACGTCGCGAGGCCGAACACCCACTGCGGGGCGCCGTACTCCGCGTCTTCCTCGTGGAGACACGTCCACTCGTCGTCTGCTTCGCTCTCAGCGTCCTCCTCGTGACGGTAGATGTTCCACCATCCCGTCCGGTCGGAGGCGGCGTAGAGCGTCCCGCCAGGCCCCCACGTCGGTTGGAAGACGGACTCCTCGGGCCCACCCAAGACGACTCGCTCGTCGGCGAGTGTGCCATCCTCGGCGACGTCGGCCAGGTGGAGTTCGGTGCCGTCCCACGGCATCCGCGGGTGGTCCCACGTGAGCCACGCGAGGCGGTCGCCCGCCGGCGACAGCGTCGGCGACGCGTAGAAGTCGTGGCCCACGGCGACGACGTCGGGAGCGCTATCGTCGTCGGTTCTGATCCGAACTAGCGAGGTCTGTGGCTCGTCAGCGCCGTCATCGCCCGCCGCGGCGTCGTGGTCCTCGCGGACGCAGTAGAGAGACTCCCCGTCGGGAGCGACCGCAAAGTCGGCGTAGCGGAGGCCTCGCTCCGTCTCGGGAGCGGGTGTGATCGGTTCGGGATCGCCGTCGCTCGCGACAGCCTGGCGGTACACCCGCTGGTCGTCGTAGTCGGCGAAGTAGACGACGCCGTCGTGGACGGTGAAGTCGCCACCGCCGTACTCGTGGACGAGGGTGCGGACGTTCACTTCCGCGGGCGTCACGTCGATGGCGTCGCCGTCATCGGCGCGAACGACGACGCCGCGGCCGTCCTCCTCGGGGCGTTGCTCGCGCCAGAAGACCGTCTCGTCGTCGACGGTGAGGTGGCCGAACTCGATGCCGGCGCTGGCGACCGTCTCGGCGTCGATCGGTGAGGGCCACGCGCCGTACGGCATCGTGTCGTCGGTTGGTCCGCTCGTCATCGTTGCGTGCAACGAGACGAGCGCGTGACAAAAACCTACGCCGCAGTCACTCCTCGCCCGCCCGTGCTCGCCCGAGCGCACCGGCGACTGTGAGCAGGTAGCCGAGACCGTACTGCACCTCCGGGTCGCGGAGTGCGCGGACGGCCCCGATACCCCCGACGCGTTCGGGGTCTCTCTGCTCGGCTTCGCCGACGGCACCGAGGAGTCGCTTGACGCCCTCGCGGGTGTCGTCGTCGGCCGCGGTGTCGGCGACTTCCGCGAGGCCGCTACCGGTGCCGGCCAGCGACCGGACCATCTCGTCGCTCAGCGCGGCCGACGCGAGCGACCCGACCTGCGCGAGTTCTGCGAGGTCGTCGAGCGCACCCGACCGCTGGAGCGTGAGGATGGTGTCCATCGCCTCGGCGAGGTCCTCCCCGTTGTCGCCGACGGCCGCCGCCAGCGCCACAGTCTCGTCGGTCGCGAGGCCGTCGGCAGACTCCGCGAGCGTCGAGGCGGTCCCGGACAACTCCCGGACCATCTCGTCGCTGAGTGCGTGCTCGCCCAGCGCGAGGACGTCGAGCAGTTCGTTGACGGCGTCCAGTCGCTCGACGAAGTCGGCGACCGCCTCGGGGTTCTCGGCGATCGCTTCTTCTAGATCGGTCCGGGGCGTGGATTCGGACTCGGCCATCCTACAACAACCCCCGTGCGGTCAGCCAGTACGACTCGTTGTATGCGAGTTTCGACCAGTGGAGTTTCTTCGACGGCGGCGCTGGCGACGGGGGACGCTCGTAGTCGAACTCGACGAACGACGCCTCGTCCATCCCGGTCTCGATGAAACACAGCGTCTTGCCGTCGTACGTCGCCGTCGCGGGACGGTCGCGCACCTCGCTGGCGATACGCTGGGCGACGACGCCCGCCTGGTAGTGGGCGACGCTGCCGGCGTTGGGTACCCCTGTCGCTGCGGTGTCACCGAGCGCGTACACGCCCTCGGCGGCCTGTGCCTCCAGCGTGTGCTTGTCCACGTCCACCCAGCCACCGTCGCCGAGGCCGGCCTCCTCGATGATATCCACGCCCGCGTGCGGCGGGATGGACACGAGGAGGTCGTACTCGAGTTCCGTCCCCTCCATCGAGCGAACGGTCTGTGCCTCGGGGTCGACCTCCTCCGCGTTGAAAAACGTCTCCACGCGGATGTCACGCTCCTCGAACTTCGGCGCGGCCCACTCGGCGATGTGTGGGTTGCCGTGGACGCGATTGATCGGGTAGGTGTAGGTGATGTCGATGTCCTCGCGGAGGCCACGCTCGCGGAACCACGCGTCGGCCATAAACACGAACTCCAGCGGCGCGGCCGGGCACATGTGCGGCGTGCCGATGACGCTCAACACGAGGTGTCCTTCGGTGAACGAGAGCAACTCCTCGCGGAGCGCCTCTGCGCCCTGTTCGCTGTAGTAGTCGTACCCACCCTCCGCGAGGCCGGGTACCTCCGCTGGCTGGAGCGTCGACCCCGTCGCGAGGACGAGGCGGTCGTACGCGACCGGCCCGTCGCCGTCGCGGACGGTCAGGCGCTTCTCATCGGTGTCGATCGCCGTAACGCGGTCGATGCGGAGTTCGATCCGGTCGTCGACTAACTCAGAGAGCGGGCGTCTGCCGTCTTCGGGTTCGCGCATGCCGAACGGGACGTACAGCCAGACCGGCTTGTAGACGTGGTCCGGGCTGTCATTGATCAGCGTGACTTGCACGTCGCCCGCGTGTATCTCGGTGTCGAGTCGCTCGGCGAGGTCGTTCGCCAGCACGCTCCCCCCGGTTCCCGCGCCGACGATGACGACGTGTTCGGTCATACTTTCCTCACGAGGAACTCGTAGCGACCGTCCTCCTCGGTCGTCTCGATGAGTTCATTGCCCGATTCGTCGATCCACTCGGGGACGTCCGTCGCCGACTGCTCGTTGTCGCTCAGCAGTCTGACCACTGCCCCGTCGTCCACGCGCTTCATCGCCCCGATCAGATCCATCAGTGGTCCGGGGCAGGCGGCACCCGTCGCGTCGACGGTCGTGTCGACGTCTGTCGTTCGTTCGCTCATCGTCACACGTAGTCGTTGGACACCTGTATTGATAGTATTGTGCTTCACTCCCAATAATTGAGATCGAGACTGACGGTTCATCACTGGCCTCCCGACTACCGTCGAATCCGGAAGAACGCGACCGTCGGATTGTGTGGCCCGCGTCGACGCCGTGAGAAATCGATACTCGGTGGCAGTCGCGGTTCACGCTCAATGAATCGCTCTACTCAGGAACTCGTGACATCGGCTCGACGTACGTGAGTGTGGCTCTTGTGTCAGCACGCGAACTGACTCGCTACGCCTGTAGCTACCGATAACTTACACATCTCTCTCCGTGGGTTACGTGGATACAGTATTGCCACAAGATTGCAAAACCGTTATATCGACTAACCGGATACAGAGTGGTGTAGAGAATATATGAGCCGTACAAGACTGCTCCGCGGTGGGGACTGATGCTGGGGATCGAGAGCTTGAGCGGAAACGCGCTTGCAGCAGCGCTGATCGGCCTTGTGTTACTCGAGGCGATCGTACTGTACGTCGGATACGGTATCCTCGAGTCCACGCTCGGTAAACGGGTCACCGACCTGATCAAGGGTGCCTGAGATGGAGGTGCTCGGGGTCGGCGTCGAACTGCTGGCGATGTTCACCGGATTCGGCCTCCTCATCGGAATCCTGTTCGGGTTCTTTGGGATGGGCGGGTCGTTCCTGGTGACACCCGCATTGCTGGTGATGGGGTATGACGCGAACGTCGCGGTCGGGTCCGGCCTCGCGTTCGTGTTCGGGACATCCGTCATCGCGACGCTGAAACACCGCGATCTTGGGCAGGTCGACTACAAACTCGGCGTGTTGATGATCGCGGGCACGACCGGTGGCATCGAAGTAGGGAAAATTGGGTTGGAGTATCTCCAACACATTGGTCTCGCCGACAGCGTCGTCAGCGTCGCGTACGTCGGCCTCCTCGGATCGATCGGGGCGTTCGTGACCTACACTGCGGTGAAGGGTGGCGGCGGCCTCTCGCACGACGTCGAGGAGAGCGACGCTGAAGCCGACGAGGACGACATTCCTGCGATCGCGAAGAAGATCCAGTCGTACCACATCCCGCCGATGATCTCCGTCCGCGGCGGGTTCACTGTCTCGCTGTGGATGGTGCTCACGGTCGCGTTCGCGACGGGGCTACTGTCCGGGTTCCTCGGTGTGGGCGGCGGCTTCATCCGGATGCCCGCGCTGTTTTACCTCGTCGGAGTCCCCGTTCCTGTCGCGGTCGGGACCGACCTGTTCGAGATCGTCTTCTCGGGCGGGATCGGCTCGTTCCTCTATGCGCAGTCGGGCGCGGTCGACCTCTCTATCGTCGTGCCGCTGCTCGCAGGGAGCGCACTCGGCGCCCGAATCGGGGCCGGCGCGACGAGCCTCGTTGACGAGGACGACATCAAGGTGTACTTCGGCGTGATGCTGCTGCTGGGCGCACTCGCTGTCGCCGTCCGGCAGGTCGGTGGCTACCTTGGTATTGAGGTGTTCGACGTGGTCAGCCTCGCCATCATCCTCGGTGCCGCGTTGCTCGTCAGCGGCGCTGTCATCGTCAGCAGTATTCGGGAACTTCGGAACGAATCGACTACGACAGACGCGACGACTGCGGACTGACCGCGCTTTCGACACTATCGAACGTCTCGGCGGCGGGTACATTTTCGGGCTGTGTTGTCTGTGGGCGCGAGTACGACGCGGACCGATTCTGGTTCGAGTGGTCCCGCCTCGACTGCGCTGTCTGCGCTCCTCGGTGGCTCAATCTGACCCAACCAGCGCGCGGGTGAGTGCGCCACCGTAGGCGAGTCGCGACCCGAGCCACAATGCACCGAGCGTGATACCTACCGCCACGAGGTAGGGAACAGGCTCCGGAAAGCGACCGTTCGCTACCCGGCCGAGACGGTCCGCCAGGGCGACACCGCCGAACCAGACGATCAAGAAAGCGACGTGCTGGTGGAGAGACTGCCGTCGGCGTGCGTGACGGTAGCCGACGACGAGAAAGCCTACGAGTAGCAGCACGCCGACGGCCGCGAGCGCGAGCGAGCGGAGTTGGCCACCGAGCGTAAACGCCGTGGGGACGCCGATCACCACCGCCAGAAGGACGATAGTTCGGACGACTAGTCCGACAGTTGGCGCAGTATTGGAGGGCTGTTCGGACACAGATCACGGTCACGTACGACGAGAAATGAAGCTTCTCCACGTGATATGAGCCGGTCTTCCAATTGCATCTTCTCTCCGTCACCGTCTGGACCAGTTCTTCCGAACCCCGCCTATATCAGCAGACAGTTAGAAATGTATGTATTGCACATCACTAACATAAGTATATGCCGTGGGCCATCCAATGAACGCGTATGGATCAACGGATTGCGGTCATCGACGCGTCGCTCGGAGACACGCCCGCAGCGGAGAATCTTCAGCGCGAGCTCGACGCGACGGTCTCGGTGTTCAAAGTCAGTGAGGAGGAGATGCCGCCGTCGGTGTCGAGTGCCGACTGGAACTTCGACGGCGTCGTCATCAGTGGATCACAGACCTCCGTGTACGACGACCGCGACTGGATCCACGATCTGACCGACTGGTTCCGTCGCGTCCACGAGGCCGACGTCCCTGTCCTCGGCATCTGCTGGGGCCACCAGTTTATCGCGCAGGCACTCGGCGGCCGCGTTGTCGATATGCTAGAGTACGAACTCGGCTACGAGTCGATCACACGAGTCGGCGAGGAGCCCCTGTTCGAGGGCGTCCCCGAGGAGTTCGTCAGTTTCGAGACCCACTCCGACCGGGTCGCCGAGGTGCCGCCCGGGGCGACGACGCTGGCGCGAAACGATGTCGGCGTGCAAGCGTTCCGTCTCGGAAGTGCCTACGGCGTCCAGTTCCACCCGGAGTACGACCGGCAGACTGCGGTGTGGGTGACTGAGGGGAAAGCCCTTCCCGACGAACGGATCCAGTCGGTACTCGACGGCATCACCGACGAGACTGTCGAGGCCGCACGGGTCTCCAAGCGCGTGTTCGACAACTTCCGTTCGATGGTCGCGACGCACCAACCGACTCGACGGGTGTGAGGAACACGAGCGACTCGTGTCACGGGTAGTTCCGCTTGGAAGTCATCATTTGTCCCAATATTGTACAATATTCATATAGGTGGGCGTCGTAGGTAGACGTATGGACACGAACGTCGGTCCGACGGACAAGACTGTACGAATCCTCGTCGGCGCCCTCGCAGGTGCGCTCTCGCTGGCGACGCTCGCGAGTGTCGTGTCACTGCCGAGCATCGCCGCGCTGGTCCTCGGCATCGTCGCCGTGATTCTCCTCGTGACAGGAGCCACGAGTCGGTGTGCGCTCTACTCCGCACTCGGCATCAGCACGCGATAAAAAACGACATTACGCTCCGTTCGAGCGGGCGACGTGAGCGCGGTGGGGGCGGCCTTCTTTGAGAAGTGCAGCACCCATCGAACAGCCGTTCCGACTTCTTCATCGTCGACGCCACTCGTGAAGTGGGATGGTCTCTCTAGGCGTACTGCTGGATCAACGAGACTAGTTCGTCTTTCCCTCGCACGCCGACCATCTGTTCGACACGCTCGCCGTCGGCGAACAGGTACATCGTGGGGACGCCCTGGACGCGGTACTGCTGTGCGAGTCGTTGCTGAGCGTCCACGTCGACCTTCGCGACCGTAGCGTCCGTCTCGGCGGCGATGTCGGTCACGATGGGCTCGAGCATCTTGCACGGGCCACACCAGTCGGCGTAGAAGTCGACGAGGACGACGCCGCCCTCGGCGACCAGCTCGTCCAGGTGGTCGGCGCTTTCGACGTGGACGGGGTCGCTCTGGTCTGTGACCGCGTCGTCCGTCTTTTGGCCGTCGGCGAGTCGGCTTCGGAGTTCCTCGGCTTTCCGCTGTCGAATCTCGTCTCGTTCACTCATCGCTCTCACGTACGTGTTCGACAGATAAAGCAGTTTTGCAAATTATGCACAATACAATGTCGGCCGCGAACCTCCAGCGACGAAAATACCGCGGTGAGCGTCAGCCGACTCAGTCCGCGCCGGTGGCCGTCGACTCGGCGGCAGCGTCGCTGCTGCGCCACAGTCCCTGGACGTACGCGCCGACGAACATCCCGGCGAGCGCCCACAGGATGGTGACGTTGCCGACGCCGAGGCTGGCGTACGCCGCGCCGGGACAGATGCCCGACAGCCCCCAACCGGCGCCGAATATTGCGCCGCCGACGAGGACGTTCCGGTCGAACGACTTGAGTCGGCGCTCGAACCGACGCCGCGTCAGCGGCGGCCGGTCGAGCAGTCGGGGGGCGAGCAGGTAGACGACGCCGGTGACGGCCGCGCCGCCGAACATCACGAACACGAGGCCGAAGTCCTCGAACTGGAGGAAGTCCAGCACGACTTCTGGCCGCGCCATGTGGCTGTAGCCGAGGCCGAACCCGAAGATGAGACCGCCGACGAGGATCAGCGGGATGAACAGCGGGTGGCGGTCGGTGTCCGCCATTATGGGCTCACCCCGAGTGCGGCGACGACCTGCGCGACGCCGATAGCGACCAACAGGAACGTGCCGACGCCGACGAGCGACGTGCGCGACGCCGACCCGACGCCGCAGATGCCGTGCCCGGACGTACAGCCTTTCCCGACGCGGGTGCCGACGCCGACGAGGACGCCGCCGACGAACAGCCGCCACGGTTGGACAGTGGTCGTGTACTGCAACGCGTCGCCGAGGGTGAGCGAGTAGATGGCCGCGCCCGCGACGATGCCGATGGTGAACACCCAGCGCCAGTCACGCGAGGCGACGTACTGTTGGAACCGCGAGCGGTCGGAGACGTACGACAGCGTCGACTCGAGGAACGTACTCGCACCGGCGCTGATGCCGGTCCCGAGGTAGATGACGCCTGCACCGAGTCCGACCAACAGGCCGCCGACGGCGTAGCGAGCGATCCCGTTCGGGAAGTACTCGGCCAGCAGTTGGAGTGGGAGTGGATCGACCATTGAGCGTCGTTAGTCGTCGGCGAGCGACTCCTGACTCGCCGCGCAGTTGTTGGGGCCGAGTTCGAGGGTGAACGCCTCCTCGTCGTCGGCCGTCTGCTGGCCCAGGTTGGTCGCGATGATGTCTTCGTAGTTGGCGGGACGCGGCGGCATATCGGCGAGGATGGTCTCCACGAACTTCTCCTCGTCCATCGAGAGCGCGGCCATCCGCTCGCGCAGGTCGCCGATAGACGCGGTGTAGGTGCCGTCGTCTGCGGGCACTGCGGCGTCGCTGAAGTGGGCGCCGCCCACGAGCGTCTCCTCGGGGAGCGCGAGCACACGCTCTTGCAGCGACTCGTACAGCATCCGCGCTGCCTCGGGTGCCCCGTCGTCGCCCTCTTCGAGGTCGGGACGCGCGACGCTCTCGATGAACAGGCCGTCGCCCGTCGCCAGCAGACTGCCGCCCAGCAGGTAGGAGGTCATCCCCGTCGTGTGGCCGGGCGTGTACACCGCCTCGACCGTGGCGTCGCCGACCCCGAACTCGTCGCCGTCGTCAGCGAGGGCCAGTTCGTCGGCGTAGGTGACGCCGCGGTCGACGGCAGCCTCGGGAATCACGCCCGTCACGCCCTCGTCATCGAGATTCCGGACGCCGGAAATGTGGTCGGCGTGGACGTGCGTGTCGAATGCGTACGCAAGGTCGACGCCCAGGTCGGCAGCGTCGTCGAGGTAGCGGTCGGTGAACGCCCGAAGCGGGTCGATCACGGCCGCCTCGTCGCCGTCGACGAGGAGGTAGCCGAGACAGCCCGAAGAGGGGCGCTGGTACTGATACAGCGTCCCTGGCCCGTCGTAGCCGGTCACCTCGACGCGTTCGTAGATTCGCGCCCAGCCGTTCATCCCATCTTCGAGGTGGCTCACGTCGTAGCCACGTTCGGCGAGCGTCCCAGCGACGTACTCGCTCGCACCGCCTTTCGCACACAGCACGGTCACGTGGCGGTCTGCGGGGATCTGGTCGAGGACGTCCTCGGCGATGTCGTCCTCGAGGAACTCGAAGTAGGGGACGTTGATCGACTCGACGGTCTCACCGTCGATGCGCCACTCGTCGTAGTCCGACGCCATCCGTGCGTCCAACAGCGTGACGTCCTCGCCGGCGTCGATACGGGATTTCAGCGCTTCGGGAGCAATCGCGTCGACGTCTGCGTCGGGCGTCGGGAAGTCGTCTGGATTCATCGTCTGTACTCTCCGTACTGGTGGCTCGACTATAAGAGTTTGGAAAGAAATTCCCACTACACACAATACTGTTCTCTGGGGATCGAACGGCAATTGAGGTTGTGGTGGTGAAATATCCCCGCATATACTGGATAGTACGCCTTTGAACTCTGTTTCATCGTCTGTTGGGCAGACGACTGGCAGGACAGTAGTTCAATATATTCCCAATACAGAGTCTCCGCTGTCGTCGGAGGTGCAGGTACTCGTTAGTCGCTCTCAATCCCGTGCAGACTCACTTCGACGGCACGTTCGACGTGGAGTGCGGTCGTGTCGAACAACGGCACGTCCGGTCGGTCTGACTGGTCGACGAGCATCTCGATCTCCGTACACCCGAGGACGACACCGCCTGCACCCGCCTTCACGAGGTCGCCGACGACGTCGAGGTACGCCTGCTTTGACTCGTCGCGGACCACGCCGCGCGTCAACTCCTCGAATATCACATCGTCGACGAGACGGCGGACCTCACTGTCGGGAACGACGACGTCGATACCGTGGTCGGCGAATCGGTCGGCGTAGAAGTCACCCTCCATTACCGCCGCCGTCCCGAGGACGCCGACCGTGTCGATGCCCGCGGCCGCGACTGCCGCCGCCGTCGGGTCGACGATGTGGACGAACGGGATCGACAGCGCCGCTTCGATCTCGTCGGCGACGCGGTGCATCGTGTTCGTCGCCATCACCACGACGTCTGCGCCCGCGACCTCTATGTCGGCGGCAGCGGAGGTAAGGAACCTCCCGGCGTCGGCCCAGCGGTCTTCCCGGATGAACCGCTCAACCTCGCCGAAGTCGACGCTCCGGATCACGAGGTCGGCCGCGTGGTGGCCGCCGCGAGCATTGTTGACTCCTGCGTCGAGGCGGCGGTAGTACTCGTGCGTCGATTCGCTGCTCATCCCGCCGAGGACGCCGACTGTCAGCGGTGTCTCAGTCATCGCCTCTCACCGCGCAGGCGAACGGGATGAGTGTACGGGAAGCGCCCCCGAGCGAGGAGTTGGGCAACAGTATTGCACTACCAAAACAATAGTATTGTTCGGCCGCGTAGGCCCGAGTATGCGCATCGTCTTCGCAACAGACCGCTCGGAAGCTAACGAAGCCGCCATCGAGTCGCGAACGTGTCTCGAATGTCTCGCGAACATCGGTGTGAGGGAGGTTCATCTGCTCACGGTCGTCCCGGACAACGTCTCCAGCGGACTTCCGGGGATGGACATCGCGTCGAACGCGCGGAGGGCACTCGGCTCCCAACAGCGGGTGTTCGAGGAGGCCGGGTTCGAGGTCGAAACCCACGTCGCACGCGGGACCCCGCACCGACGGATCAACGGCCTCGCCGAACGCCTTGACGCCGACATGATCGTCGTCGGCTCTCGTGGTGAGTCGCCGCTGCGGAACCGCCTCATCGGCAGTACCGTCCGCAACGTCGCTCGCACCGCGGTCAGACCGCTCCTCGCCGAACGGATCGAGACCACCGAGACCGGGCCCGCGGTCAAGAAAGAACACCTGTTCAGAGACACGCTGTACGCGACGGACTTCTCGCAGAACGCACAGCGTGCGTACGAGTTCTTCCCGCATCTCTCCGGAGCGACCGAGCGAGCGTACCTCCTCCACGTGCGGGGTCACGAACAGAGGGAGGTGGACGACGCGACCGACGAGGCGCGCGACCGCCTCGCAGAGTTAGCGACCGACCTCCGCGACCGGATGGGAATCGACGTGGAGACGAACGTCCGGTCCGGCGGCGTCGTCGACGAGATACTCGCCGAGGAACGGCGCGTCGGCGCGACCACGACGCTGATCGGCGCACGGGGGACCAGTCGCCTGCGTCGGCTGTTACTCGGTAGCACCGCCGAGTCGGTCGTCGCACAGGGGAACAACAACGTCCTCCTCGTTCCGCCCGCGTCTGTGACGCCGCGGTAGACGAGTCGTCGCGCGGAGTCAGATCGGTCGTCGGGCCTTCAGCGTCGAACGGGCGGCACTGGTGGGTGGATCAAGATTGCTCTCCCGCTTCGAGGAGGTCGTCGATCGGCATCTGCTCTTCGAGCTTCTCGATCTTCGCGGGGACCTCCTGCGAGATGATCATTGTGTCGTAGCCCGACCCGGAACTGATCGCCGAGCCAACGCTGAGCGATCCGACCATCCGCCCCGCGTTCTCGCTCCCGATGAACACGATACTGACGTCGTGGGCGGTGGCGTGCCGTCGGATCCGGTTCGCGATCGTTCCGTACGGTGCGTTTCGGCTCACGAACTCGACCTCGAAGGTCGCGTCCGGTGCGAGAGCCTGGACCGTCTCTTCGAGCGTCTCGACGATTTCGTCTTGATCGTACCCCTCCCCGGGAGCGATCCACCCACGTTCGCGAGCGTACGAGGTGTTGTTGCGCGGGACGACCGTCAGAACAGTTACCCCCTCTTCGAGGATAGTGTCGAACTGCGCTGCACGGATGAGCGCCGCTTTCGAGAGCGGCGAGGCGTCGTAGGGAACCAACAATCCCATACACGACGATGTGTGGTGGATATACTATACGTTTCCCAGCCCCGGAGCGATACCAGCGTGCAGGCTACTACTCCGGTGACGCTGACTAGTCGGGGCCGCTACGCAGATGCAAAAGGGGCGAGAGGAGCGCAACGAGCGACGCTGAGCGTTCGGCGAGACTGTCGGTGCCGGTCAGTTCTCTGCGACGGCGCGTTCTGGATCCTCGTACTTGTCCTCGAACTCGCCGATGAGTTGGCCCATCTTGGCGTACCAGTCGTTGAGCATCCGCTGCATACTGTCGGCGATCTGTGACGGGTCCGTCGGCCGGTACACGTGGTAGTAGCCGCCTTGGTCGTAGTTGATCTGTTCTTTCTGGATGAATCCGGCCGACAGCAGTCGCTGGACCGCACGGTACGCGGTCGAGCGCTCGCGGTCGACTCGGTCGGCGACTTCGTCGATCGTCAGCGGCTCAGTCGACTCGACTAACACGGCGAAACAGTCTTTGTCGAGTTGTTTCAGCCCGTGGAAGCACTCGAGGAGCCCCTCACACTCCATATCCTGCTGGAGTTGTTCGGCCATCGAATCAGGCATAGCTATACGAATTATTTGATCACGCCGCGGTATAAGTGTTGTGTGTGATGGACACAATCCTGCCTCGTCTGTGCCCGTCGCGTACACTCACGCACGTGTGGGTGTCTCGTGTGGGACGCACTCGGTCTGTCGCTTGATTCGCCCTAAACCCGGTTCGGAGGCTTCGAGTCTGCGACTTCGAGCCATCTTTTCCGGATCGACATTCTTTTACAGGACGACACAGTATTGTGCAATAGCTCCAAGATAAAACAGGAGCGAACACCACTATGAACGCCGAATTCGATATCGCGGAGACGCTCGACGTGAAAGGTGCATCGTGCCCGATGCCGGTGATCAAGACGAAGTCCGCCGTCGACGACCTCGCCGTCGGCGACGTGCTCGAAGTGATCGCCACCGACTCCGGCAGTATGAGCGACCTCGCCGGGTGGGCTGAGGGAACGCCGGGCGTCGAGATGCTCGCCCAGGAGGAAGACGGGGACGTGTTCACCCACTACGTCCGCAAGACGGAGTGACCACGATGAGCACGGACACGCCGACCCAGCCCGACGAAACGCCCTCGCGTGCGGAGTTGGCCGCACGCGTCGAGGAACTCGAGGAGTCGCTGGCGGCAGTCACCGAGGAGGAGTCGACCCCGAAGATGTCGATCATCGCGACGAAGGGGACGCTGGACATGGCGTATCCGCCGCTCATCCTCGCGAGCACCGCCGCCGCCTTCGGCTACGAGGTGACGGTGTTCCACACGTTCTGGGGACTCGACATCCTCCACGAGGAGCGCTCGAAGAACCTCAAACTGAGCGCCGTCGGCAACCCGAACATGCCCGTCCCGAACATCGTCGGCGCGCTTCCGGGGATGGACCGGATGACGACTGCGATGATGGGCAAGCGCATCGCCGACAACGACACGGCCACCATCGAGGAACTGATTCAGACCTCGCTGGACATGGGCGTCGAGTTCCAGGCGTGTCAGATGACGATCGAACTGATGGACTACGACGAGGACGACTTCTACGACGGCGTCACGACTGGCGTCGGCGCGGCGACGGCGATCCAGGATATGGCCGACGCCGACATCCAACTGCTCGTCTAATCTGCGCTCTCAGATCGCTTCTCGCGCTGGCGGTAAGATTTCTCTCTTGGGGAGCGCACACGAGACTGTCACTGACAGTGACGCCGCCGCTCACTCGTCCGCTTCGTACTCCGCACGGAGTCGTGCGGCCGCGCCGTCGCGGGTCTTGTAGTAGCGACGGTCGCCGTCGGCGGTTCTGACGGCCCAACCGTACGTCTCGCTGTCGGGCCGGTACCACTGGTCGTCGTGTCGATCGAGCACGTCCGCGGCGTCGACGCCGTCCATCGCGACTGCGCCTGTGGCCGGCGCCTTGTCGCCTCCTTCTATGGAGACTTCCTCAGCTGCTTGTCCGTCACCGGAACGAATCGTCTCAGACGACTCATTGTCCCAGACCGACCCGGTCCCGTTGGCGCTCGGGTCCGCGTTCGTCTCGGCCGCGGTGAGATCGACGCCACCGGTCGTCCTGTCGTCGGTGGTCTCGCCGGTGGGTTCGACGAGGAGATCACACGGAATGAGGGCCTCGTCGACGTCGATGCCGAGCGGTCCGTTCGAGCGGACGGCCCGTTCGGTCGCGTCCATCAACACCTCCTGTACGTCGATGACGGTCTCACCTTCGTCGGGAGAGACCTGGTCGTACGTGCCGTCGGCGTTCATCACCCAGCGCCGGCGGTTGTCCAGGAGCGACGCTTCGAGGACGAAGCGGAGTTGCCGCCGGATCGCACGCGAGTCGATGGGTGCGACCGCCTCGACGCGGTTGTCGAGGTTGCGCGTCATCCAGTCGGCCGACCCGATGTACCACTCGGGGTCGCCCGCGTTCTCGAAGTAGAAGATGCGCGAGTGTTCGAGGAACCGCCCGACGATGCTGTGGACGGTGATCGTCTCGCTGACGTCCTCCAGTCCGGGGCGGAGTCGACAGATGTCCCGCACGATCAGGTCGATGTCGACGCCCGCCCGCGACGCCTTGTACAGTTCCTCGACGATTTCGGGGTCCTCTAATCCGTTGAGTTTGACGACGATCCGGCCGCCCTCGCCGGCGCGAGCGTGTGCGGCCTCGCGTCTGATGTACCGGGTGAACCGCTCGCGCATCGTCACCGGCGCGATCAGCAGTTTGCGGAAGCGGTCGTCGAGCGTCGGCCCCGTGAAGAAATTGAACACCTTCGTGAGGTCCTGCCCGATGTCATGGTCAGCGGTCAACACGCCCAGGTCGACATACCCTTTCGCGGTCTCGGAGTGGTAGTTGCCGGTGCCGACGTGTGAGTAGAGTCTGACGCCGTCTTCCTCCTGCCGGACGACGAGCGCAGTCTTCGTGTGTGTCTTGAGGCCGACCGTTCCGTAGGCGACGTGGATGCCTTCCTCTTCGAGTCGACGCACCCATTCGAGGTTGTTCTGCTCGTCGAACCGCGCTTTCAACTCTACCATCACCGCCACCTGTTTGCCGTTGTCGGCGGCATCGATGAGGCTCTGGATCACCTTCGAGTCGCTCGCGGTCCGGTAAATGGCCGCCTTCACCGCGAGGACGTCAGGGTCGTTCGCGGCCGCCCGGAGGAACCGCTGGACGGTCCCCTCGAAGGTGTGGTACGGATGGTGCACGAGACGGTCGGCCTCGCGGATTCGGTCGAAGATGACCGCGTCGTCCTCAGCGGACTCACGCCCCTGTGGCGCTCCCAACTGCGGGTGTGGCTGTGGTGTCCACGCCGGCGCCTTCAGGTCGGGTCGGTCGATGTCGGTCAACTCGAACAGACACTGGTAGTCGACCAGTCCCTCGCGTCTGTACACCTCGGCGTCCGAGACGGACAATTGCTCTTTGAGAACAGACAGCGCCTCTTGAGAGATGTCGGCGTCGACTTCGAGACGGACGACGGTCGCGAAGCGCCGCTGTTCGATCACCTCTTCGATCATGTCGATGAGGTCCTCGGCGACCTCCTCGTCCCGGCGAACCTCGGCGTTGCGCGTCACTTTGAACATCGCGACGTCGACGATGTCGAGGTCAGGGAGCAACAGGTCGATATTTTCCTCGATCAGGTCTTCCAGCAGGACGTACTCGTGGTCGGTCCCGGGGACGGGAACGAACCGCGAGCGGTTCTGTGGGATCTTGATCCGCGTGAACCGCGGGTGGTCGAGGTCCGACGACACCGAGATGACCGCCAACGACAGTGAGAGATTCGAGATAAACGGGAACGGATGTGCGGGGTCGAACGCCAGCGGCGTCAGCGTCGGCAGCACCGACTCTTCGAAGTGGTCTCGCAGTTGTGCTCGTGGCTCTGCGGGGAGGTCCTCGTAGTCGTGGACGACGATGCCGGCGTCGGCGAGCGTGGGCTTGAGGTCCTCTGTCCACGCCGTGTCCTGCCGCTCGAACAGCGGCCGCGCCGTTTCGAGGACCTCCGTGTGCTGTTGGCGCGGCGTGCGACCGTCGGGACTCTCGGTGGTGACGCCGGCGTCGATCTGTTGTTTCAACCCTCCGACGCGCTTCATGAAGAACTCGTCTGTGTTCTTCGTGAAGTACGCCACGTAGCGGAGGCGGTCTAACAGCGGGTTTCGGTCGTCGAGTCCCTCCGAGAGGACGCGTTCTTGAAACGCGAGTTCGGAGAGTTCGCGGTTGAGATAGAGTCGGGGACTCGACAGGTCGTGAGACGACATTGGACTGATATACGGTCTCACCTACGTAGGTATCCGGCTAAAGAGTGGTGGGTTAAACCCGCCGAACAGGCTTCTCAAGGGCCCTACCAGTGTTTTGGCGCACTGAGTGGTATTGATACCTATGTACTGCTCCTAGCAACCTTCTCAACTGGACCGGGTGACGCCCGTCGTATGGGATATTCTGCCGGGGGAGCGAAGGGGGTGGGCAGTATCGACCAGGCGATCCAGTGTGTGGAACGCGAGGACGACGTACTCGCCACAGAGGTGTCTGCGTTCAAGCGATTTCGGACGCTCGTCTCACGGGTCGACCCCGAGGGCCCGTCGCCCCGGCAGGTGGGGAACGCGGGACCGGCGTTCGCCCGAGCAACGGCGCCCGACCAAGCGCGTGACTGCGGCCAGTCGGCGTGTTCGGACGTCCGGAAGGCGTATCGACAGACGGTGATGGCGACCGACCACTACGAGGCGGAGTACGGAGAGACGTACGCCGAGAGCATCGAAGCGGAGTTCGGTGCGACGTTCGCGGCGGTGTTGGCTGGAGGGGGCCGGTTCTCGGCAGACGTGAAATCGCAACTCATCACCGCAATTACACGGGGGATCGAGGACCGACGCGCGACCCGGTCGACGCTCCAGCGTGAACGAACGGCGCTCGAACGGGCCGGGACGACGCTGTCTGCCCTCCGCGACGACCTCGCTGCGATCGGTTCGCGCCCGTTTGTGGAGTGTCAGTACACCGAATTGCGGGCGGTCCGCGAGGACCTGCAGGCGATCGAGCGTCAGTGTGAACGACTCGTCACCGAGCGACAGACTGGCGATTTCCACACGGCCGCAATCTTGCTCTCTCGGGAGAGTGGAGGATCGCTCAGTCAGTTCCTGTACGACTCGCTGGAGGTCACGTATCCGATCCTCCACGACGCGGCCAGCGTCGGCAATCGAGTCGCCGACCTCCGCCGCCGCATCGACGAGCAACTGGCGCGTCGACCCGCGTCGGCCGGTGGTCCCGGTAGCCACAAGACAGAGGTCGCAGAACACCTCTACTGACGAAGCGTCGCGGCGCTCTTCGGACCGCTCAGAACTCGTCGATCACCGGAATCCCCTCCGTCTCGAACGTCGTCATCGCCTCCAGTTTCTGGTTCACGTCCTCCAGCGCAACCGTCTCGCTGACGACGGCGCTGGGATCGAGTTTCCCGCCGGCGACCATCCGGAATATCTCGTCGTAGCGCGTCGGCGGCAGGCCAAGCGATCCGACGAACTCGATCTCTTTCATCGTCATCACGTCGGTCGGGAGTTCGACCATCCCACGCTCCTCGGCGGTGGTGAGCCCGATTTGGACGTGGGTGCCGCGCGTCTCGAGACTGAGCACGGAGTTGCGACACGTCTCGCCGATGCCGAGGGCGTCGACCGAGACGTGACAGCCACCGTCCGAGAGTGCCGTCACCGCGCCCGGGACGTCGTCGGTGTCGGCGGCGTTGACCGTCTCCGCCGCACCCAGTTCTTTCGCCTTCGCGAGTTTGCCGTCGTCGAGGTCGACGGCGACGACGTTCGCCCCGAGGGCGTCGGCGATGTGGACCGCCGAGAGGCCGACGCCGCCGACGCCGTGGATTGCCACCCAGTCGCCCGCCGCGACGGGCGCGCGGTGCGCGAGACCGTGGAAGGCGGTCATAAACCGACAGCCGAGACCTGCCATATCGACCGAACTCACGCCGTCGGGGAGGTGCACGAGGTTGTGGTCGGCGGCGGGGACGTGGACTTGCTCTGCGAACGCGCCGGGGACCGCGTCGACGAAGCCGAGCGGCATCGGTTGCTCACAGGTGTTGCCGTGGCCGGTGCGACACTGCATACAGGTTCCGTCGCCGAGGTTGAACGGGATTGCGACGTGGTCACCCTCCGCGAACGATTCCACTCCCTCGCCGACGGCGACGACGTGGCCCGCGGGTTCGTGCCCGAGGATCTGTCCTGGCTCGGGTTTGATCCCTAGCCAGTCCCAGTCGCCTTGCCAGCCGTGCCAGTCCGACCGGCAGATGCCGCACGCCTCTACGTCGACGACGACGCCGCCGGGACTCGGCTCCGGGTCGTCGACGTCGGTAATCTCCAGTGGTTCGCCGTGTTCGCGCAAGACTGCGGCTCGCATACTGCGACTATTGTGTACAGTTGACATAATTGTTCCTCGGGCCGATATCTCGACTGTTACTCTCCTGTCGCTACTCGATCGCTCGCTGGTAGCCACGCGATCAGTATCGGTCGACACACGAGTACTCCGGGCCGATCCGGCGATACACCCGGCGTGTTCGGCGGATCCCAGAGCGCTCCGATCGCCGAAAGCGTTGATACTGAACCTGTCGTAATACTCACATAGAGATGCAAGACCGTGAAATACCGCTCGACGCAGCCAACACCGACGCCATCGTGACCGCCGCCCGGACCGGACTGGGAGACGACCTTCGGAGCGTCATCGGCTTCACACGCGACTCCTTCGACGTGCTGTACACGCGTTCTGACCTCTACGACGAGACGACCGACGTCCGCGCTGTCAAGCGGCCGCTGGTCGAACTCGAACGGGTCGGATTCGACGAGATACCGATCCGCACGTCGACGGGGTCGGGAACGACCGCAGACGCCATCGGTCCGTACTCGTTCACAGTTCGGTTCCACGAGCGCGGGTTCCTCGCGCGTGTCATCGAAGACGACGTCGGCGTGTTACTCACGACGGACGAACTCGACGTACGGGCGTTCGAAGAGGCCGCTAGTGCGGTCCGACGACTTCTCCGCAACGCCTGATTTCTCGTACGGAGTCCGTCGTGGTCCTCGCTCACTCGGTCGTGACCCGGAGGGAGTCTGCTGTCACCGTCACGACGATCGTCCCCGGCGCATCGACCGATCCGACCGACCACCGCGTGGTCGCGGTCCGGTTCACCTCCCTGTCGCCTAGATCCGGGAGCGTGGCGACGGCGCGGTAGTCGCCGGGCGCGTCGACCGAGAACGAAACGGCGGTTGTGTCGCCGGCGTCTACGAGTATCCACCGATAGAATCCGCCGTCGTCGCCGTCGAGGTCGTGAATCTCGACGCGAACCTCTGCACGAACGTCGGCGTCGTTTCCGACCCGAATCGTCCCCGCCCCCTCAGTTGGTGTCAGCGTCTGCGAGTCGTCTGTTCCGGTGGGGGTCTGGTCGGGACCGACGGCGGTCGTCTCAGTCCCGGCTGTCTCATCTCGATCGCTTCGCGTCGGTCCGTCGGAACCGCCGCCGTCGCTCAGGCAACCGGCGACACACGTCGTCGAGAGGGCCGCGAGGAGGGCACGTCGTCGCATAGGCCATCGTGAACACGTCGGGCGGATAAGCGTTCGTCCCACGACCGCGTTGCATCCCGGTCAGGACCGTTCGAGCGCCAGGAGTCGGTCGCGGGCCCCGCCGTAGCGGGACGGAGCGAGTACGAGTCGTCCGGCACCCGCGGAGACGCGGTCGAGCAGCCATCGGACGGTCCGACGAGCGAGCGGTCCGCCGTCGGCGAGTGCGACCGCACAGTGCCACGCCCAGTCGCGGCCCTCTGCCAGCGTGAGGAACGCGGCGGCCTCGTCGATGCGGCCGCCAGCCTCGTCGAGGTCGGCCAACCCCGGCGCGTACCGGGCCGCGAGCAGATCCTGTTCCACGTCGACCAACTCGGCTAAGATCGCGTTCACGGCGTCGTGGTCGGCCCGGCGTGCGGGCTTGGGGTGGACGCCCACGTCGACGAGTGCGAGTGCGAGGTCGTGGACGACGTGGGCGTTGATGCCCAACAGCGCATCCTGTGTGACGAGGGTGTCGCCCGCGAGTGCGGCGTCGAACGCCAGTCGCCACGCCCGGGGAACACGGTCACGCTCGCCGCACTCGTACGCCGAAAGCGCCGTCCGATAGCGGTTCGCGAACGCGGTGAGGTACGCTCCGACCCACTCGGGGTCGGCGAAGCGGTCGCTCGCGAGGCCGCGACGGACGCGACTCGTGACGGTGCCGTACACCGTGAGAAACACCGCCCGACGGTCGCCAGCGTCGAACAGTCGTCGCTCGGTGAGCGCGAGGCGACGCTCCGCGTCTGCGGGGTCGGCGTACGGGTCGGCGAGGAGGTCGGTGAGGTCGACGCGACCGGTCGGCCCACGAGGGACGGGCGTCCCCCGACGGTACGAGGCGGCCGCGGCCCGGAGCGTCCGAGAAGTGAGTGGGCGCGACGCGGCGTGCATACGTTCGGTGGGCAGTCTGTGAGTATAAAGGATACAGGCGAGAGACTGCCGGTGTTCGTCGGATCTCTCGTCTCACCGCCTGAAAGTCGCGGCGGCGGGGATGTGCGCGTCAGCCGACGGCGTGGCGCGTCAGTCGACGACCTTCATCATCGCGTCGCGAACCGCCTCGTCGGCCCCAACCGACGCGAGTTCGACGTCGATGTCGATGTCTGCCACCCGGCTGTCGTCGCCGGTGCGCTTGGCGGCCTTGAACGCGTAGTAGACGTACGCCAACCGGAGGAGTTCCACCGCCTCGTCGACGTCGTCCTCGCCGTCGATCCAGTAGGTCGTCCATCCGGTCCGCTTGTACACTGGGTGCGGTTCCGTCCGCCCGGCGTCGACCAACGCCGACCGAAGCGCTGTCGACAGCGGCAGGTCGAGTGACCCGTCGTCGTCGATGTGGCCGAAGTCCTCCTCACCGAGGCGGAACTCCGTCGCCCCGCGCTGTTTCTCGACGACTTCGACGCCGTCCCACTCGCCCACTTGCGATACGATCTCCTGTTCGATTTGTGCTACGATAGCCATACCAGAGAGACGACTCGTGACGGATTAATCGAGTCGTCACGATACAGTCAGATTACTCCACCGGCGACGTGCCGAAGCGTCACGAGACGTGTGGCACGGAGCCGACCGCTGCAGAATCCTGTCCTGTGAGAACCACCGTCGGAACCAAGCGACCACGACGTGTCAATATTCGTATGTACGAGCGGATTCTCGTCCCGACCGACGGGAGCGCAGCAGTCGAGGGGGCGGTCGAACAGGCGCTCGACCTCGCGAAGACGTTCAACGCGACGCTGCACGCGCTTGCGGTCGTCGAACCCGTGTACACGGTCAACGAAGGATTCGGGTCGATGTACGACACCCTGGAGTCGGACGCGAAGGAGTCAGTCGAGGCTATCGCCGAACGGGGAGAAAGTGCCGGCGTTACGGTCGAGACTGCGGTTCGGTCGGGGATGATTCACCGGGAGATACTCGAGTACGCCGAGGACGCCGACATCGACCTCATCGTGATGGGCACCCACGGACGGACGGGACTGGAGCGATACCTGCTCGGGAGCGTCACCGCACGGGTGGTGCGCCTCGCGGACGTGCCGGTCCTCACCGTCGGCGCTCCCAAGTCCGAGTGACCCCGGCCGGTGGCCAGTATTTATGCCACCTCGTCCCTTGATTCCGAAGATGACAGCCCACGCCGTCCGTCGGATTCGGTCCCATCGGCGCTTGCGTTCAAACCGATTCCGTGTCGCCATCCGTTCGGAGGTGGCGTAACGCGTGGCACGAACGGTGTACTTCACCGCACCCTACGAGGTAGCCGTTCGCGAGACGAGCGTCTCCGACCCCGATCCGGACGAACTCGTCGTTGAGGCGTCCGTCTCGGCCATCAGCCCCGGCACCGAACTCCTGTTGTACCGCGGCGAAGTGAGCCCCGAGACGGCTGCCGACGAGACGCTCGAATCGCTCGGCGGGTCGTTCTCGTACCCGTTTCCGTACGGCTACGCGACCGTCGGCACCGTCACCGGTATCGGCGACGACGTCGACCCGGAGTGGCGCGGCGAGACCGTCCTCGCCTTTCACCCGCACGCCAGCGAGTTCACCGTCGGCGTCGACGCAGTCTGTCGAGTTCCCGACGGTATCTCGCCCGAGCAAGCGGTGTTTCTCCCGAACGTCGAGACGGCGGTGACGCTCGTCCACGACGGCGAACCGGCGCTCGGTGAGCGTGCGGTCGTCGTCGGCCAGGGCGTCATCGGCCTGTTGACGACCGCGATACTGTCGACGTTCCCGCTGGAGGAACTGGTGACCGTCGAGATTCACGACTCGCGACGCGAGTTGTCGACCGCACTGGGTGCCGACCGGTCGGTGTCGCCGTCGACGACGGACCTCGCCGACCTGTTCGACCCGTCCACCGACTCGTTCACCGGTGCGGCGCGTGACACGGCGGCGGAGCCCGGCCGCGCCGACCTCACGTACGAACTGTCGGGGAACCCGGCGGCGCTCGACGACGCTATCGCGGCCACCGGCTACGACGGTCGCGTGGTCGTCGGGTCGTGGTACGGGACGAAACCGGTGACGCTCAGCCTCGACGACCGCTTCCACCGGAGTCGAATCGACCTGCGTGCGAGTCAGGTGAGCACGCTCGCACCCGAACGCCGCGGTCGCTGGAGCGTGAGTCGACGACTCCAGACCGCGTGGCGACGCCTTCGCGATATCGAGACGGAGCGTCTCGTCACCCATCGCCTGCCAGTGTCGGAGGCGCCGGAGGCGTACGACATCCTCGACGACGACCCCGCGTCGGCGGTGCAGGTGCTGTTGACGTACTGAGCGCGATCGCGTCCGGGTCGCTACTCGCCGTAGTTCGGGTCGGTGTGGAACTCCACGCGTGCGCCGCCGTCGTCCGCGAGCGTCGCCCGAACGCGCCAGCCGTGTGCCTCCGCGACGTCGCGGACGATGGCGAGGCCCAGACCCGTCCCCTCGGCGTCGGCCGTCGCACCGTACTCGAACAGTCGGTCGGGAGCGAGTGGGTCGAACCCGGGGCCGTCGTCGGCGACAAAAAAGCCCGCGCGGTCGTCGAGCGTCCCGACGGTGACAGTCACGTCCGACGCCGCGTTGGCGACAGCGTTCCCGAGGAGATTTTCGAGGACCGTCCGAAGTCGGTGGGGGTCTGCCTCGACCGTGACGGGGTCGGGGCAGTGAAGCCGTCCGTGCAGCGACGGCGACACCGCCCACACGTCCTGTGCAAGCGCCGTGACCGACACCTGTTCGGTCTCGTCGATGTACTCGCCGCCGGTGACCATCTCGAGGAGGCTGTCGATGAGGCGGTCCATCCGATCGACGGCCCGCTTACTCACGTCGATGTGCGGGTCGGCCTCGCCCACGTGCTTGTCTTCGGCCACTTCGAGGTGGCCCGCTGCGATAGTGACGGGGTTGCGGAACTCGTGGGCGACGATGCCCGCGAAGCGGTCGAGACGCTCACGCTCTCGTTGGAGGCGTCGCTCACGCTCGGCCCGGTCCAACGCCGCCTCGGTGTTCGTTGCGAGCACCTGTGCGGCGGCGACGGCCTCGTCGTCGATGGCGTTCTCGTCGAGCGTCCCCACCGTGAGAACGCCGTGGTCGCCGAGCGGACACACCAGCATACTCCCCTCACCCGAGAGGTCGCCGTCGGCGTCGAGTTCACTCAGGTCTTGATACACGACGGGTTCGCCGGCGTCGAGGGCGTCCCAGTGGACGCACTCTCCGTGGCGGTACTCACCCAGGTCGCCGGCAACGTCCACGACGCCGTCGTCGTACGCCACGGGGACGAGTCGCGTCGGCCGTTGCCTGACGAGTCGGACGCCGTTCAATTCGAAGCCTAAGACGTCTCTCCCCGCCTCGACCGCGACTGCGGCGACCGCACTCGCCGACTCGGCGCTCATCATCCGACGAGTCGCGGCGTGGAGGTGTCGAAACGACTCACACCGCTCTGTTTGTCCCCCGATTCCGTGAGCGGTCTGCGTGCCCTGCACCCCCTCTGACATCTACTGATACTCGCTCGCTACTATTCATATATATGTGTGTTGGTTACGTCAACATCCTTTGATCGGCCTCTCCGGATCACTGGACGGCGACGGGTCCCCCATCCTGTCGAAACCTTTGACACCAGGCCCGCGTTACCGACCCACACGTGGATAGACGAACGCTGGCCACTGCGGCGCTTGCCCTCCTCGCGGTGCTCGCCTTGGGCGTCGCTGCCGCCACCTTGGACTCGGCGACGACGACGACTCCGAGCGGCGGCTTCGGCGCGGGCACGGTGCCCGACGACGCCGGCGTCGGCCAGGACGACGACGGGATGCTCGACCTCGGCGGCGACGAGCCGTCTGGTGAAGCTCGCCTGTCGCTGCGCGTGTGCGTCGAGTTCCTCACCAGACCGCTCGTGCAGGCCGTGTTGCTCCTCGGCGTCGCCGGCTTCCTCCTCGCGATGTACCGCACGACTGAGTCGTGGCTCATCAGCGGGATGTTCGTCGCCTCGGCGCTGTTCCCGCTGGGCGTGTTGTACTTGGTCCTCATCTCGTGTGGCTCCGACCCGTCACAACTGGCACTCGGCATCGGCGACTCGATGTCGGAAAACGCGACATTCCTACCCGGTGGCGGCGGGTCATCGGGGTCGAACGCGGCCGGTGAGGCTGTTTCGACGCCGACGCTGTTGGTTGGCCTGTTGCTTGTCGTCGCGATTATCGGGAGCGTCCTCCTGTTGTTCGTCTCGACGGGCGACGACGACGAGATGCTCGCCGACGACCCGCCGGAGCCACCACAAGCGGAAGTCCGCCACGAGGTCGGCGTCCGGGCGGGCCAGGCGGCCGACCGACTGGAGTCAGACGCCGACCTCGACAACGAGGTGTACCGCGCGTGGCGCGAGATGACCGCCGCCCTCCCGGTAGAGAACCCTCACTCGACGACGCCTGCCGAGTTCGCTGCTGCCGCCGTCGACGCCGGGATGGACCGCGAGGACGTGACGGCCCTGACGGACGTGTTCGAGGCGGTTCGCTACGGCGGCGAACCCGCGACTTCCGAGCGTGAACGCGAGGCCATCAACGCACTCCGCCGGATCGAGGCGGCGTACGCGGGTGACGGCCTCGGCGACGACGACACAGACGAGTCGGGCCGCGACCGAGGGCCGCGCTGGGGTGACACCCGATGAGGGCGACCGCCATCGTCGGCGCGGTCGCCGTCGTGTTCGGGTTCGTCGTCGTCGTCCAACGAGGCATCGCGGGCCTGTTCGACCTGACGTACGTGTTCGTCACCGGTGCGGGCGTCCTCGCGCTGGTTCAGGGGATTCGCTACGCCAACGACGCGCGGTCGACCGACGCTCGTGCAAGCGAGACGGGCGACCCCGAGGACCGCTACGAGGTGCCCGTCCCCGGCGACGAGGACGACGAACTCGTCTCCGCGAAGGGACTCTCCCGATCCAGCATCAAGCGCCGCCGAGAGTTTCACCGCCACCTCCACCGGGTCGCCGCCGAGACGCTTCGCTCGCGCGGCGACTACACTGCCGACGAAGTCGAGGCCGCCGTCGACGGCGGGACGTGGACTGACGACCCAGTCGCAGGGTGGTTCCTCGGAACCGACGTGCCCCCGCCGCCCGCGGCACGCGTGCGGAGTCTTATCGGCTCCGACGTGGAGTTTCGATTCGGCGTCCGTCGGTCGGTCGACGCACTGGCGGCCGCTCGCGACCAGGACCGCCCCGGACGCGACGACGACACCTCCGACCGATACGGAACGGGCCGCCGCACGACCGCTCGCCACGCCGTCGAGGCGGCACGTGCGGCGGGGAGACAGCGAATTGACGCCGTCCGTGACACGCTCGAGGAGGTGCGCCGATGAGCGGTCGCCCCCACGAGAACGGCGCTAGCGGCGCGAACGGTCGCAACGTCGACCCGCTGGAGGCGATCCGACCCCGCGGTGTCGTTCCGACGGGTCGATGGGCAGGGATGGCCGCGCTCGCACTCGTCCCGGTCGGTATCGGGGTCCTCCTGCGTCACCCGCCGCTGGTGCTCGTGGGAGCGCTCGGCGTCGCGTTCGCCGCCTACGCCCGTGGTGACGCCGCACCCGAACTCGACGTGACGCTCGAACGGGAGGTGTCCGACGCCTCGCCCGACCCCGGCGACGAGGTGACTGTGACGCTTCGCGTCCGCAACGACGGCGACGGCGTGTTGCCGGACCTGCGCCTCATCGACGGCGTGCCCGCGGCGCTGGCGACGGAGCAACCCGCCCGCCTCGGGACGGCGCTTCGTCCCGGGCGGACCGCGGCGGTGCAGTACACCGTGACGGCGGTGCGGGGCGCACACGACTGGGACCCCGTCCACGTCATCGCACGCAACCCCAGCGGGTCGCGTGAACGCGACGCCCGCCTCGACGCCACTGGGACGACGACGCTCCGGTGTGCGCCGGAACTGGAGGCGTCGGGGTCGCTCCCGCTTCGGGGGCTGACGACCGTCTATTCGGGACGGGTCCCCACCGACGTCGGCGGGTCGGGGTTGGAGTTTCACTCTACCCGCGAGTACCGCCACGGCGACCCCGCAAAGCGGATCAACTGGGCGCGATACGCCCGAACGGGTGAACTGTCCACCTCGGAGTTCCGCGAGGAGCGAGCGGCGACGGTCGTCGTCTGTATCGACGCCCGCGAGGAGGCGTATCGGGGGCCGAACCCCGAGTCGCCGAACGCCGTCGAGCGGAGCGTCGAGGCCGCCTCACAGGCGGTGCCGGCGCTGCTCGACACGGGCGACCGCGTCGGCATCGCGGCGTTCGGGCCGGGCGACTGTTGGCTCGAACCCGGCGTCGGCGACGACCACGCCGCCCGCGCCCGCGAACTGCTCGCGACCCACCCCGCGCTGGCACCGACGCCCAGCGACGAGCGCTTCCTCGCCACCTCGTGGGTGCGTCGCTTTCGGCGGTGGCTCCCCTCGGACGCGCAGGTCATCTTCTGCTCGCCGCTGGTCGACGACTACGCGGTGACGGTCGCCCGTCGACTCGACGCGTACGGCCACGCGGTGACGGTCGTCTCGCCGGACCCGACTGCAGACGACACGACGGGCCACCGCCTCGCCCGCATCGAGCGGGCGAACCGCGTCTCGCGACTTCGCTCGGCGGGCCTGCGCGTCCTCGACTGGGGAGACGAACCGCTGGCGACCGAACTGGCACGCGCTTCGGCGCGGTGGTCGACGTGACCGTCACGCGAAAGCCGCCTCGGTTGGGCGTCGCGATGGCCGGACTGGCGGCGGCCGTCGGCACGGCGGCGCTCACGCTCGTGTCGCCGACCGGCGGCGGCCTCGCGGCTGTGGCAACCGTGTTCGTCGCGGTCGGCAGCCTCGCAGGGTCGCGACGCTTGCTAGGCATCGGGTCGATCACGCTCTGTGTCGGCGTCCTCGTCGCTGGGGGCCTCGCAGGCGCAGGGGCGGGACCGCTGCTCGTCGGCGGCATCGCGGCCGCACTGTCGTGGGACCTGGGCGAACACGCCGTCGGACTGGGCGAGCAGTTGGGGCGCGGAACCGACGTGACGCGCAACCTCGTGACGCACGCGGCGGGGTCGGTGTCGGTCGGCGCGGTCGCTGGTGCGGTGACGTTCGGCGTCTACTCCGCGGCCGCGGGGGGACAGCCAGTCGTCGCGCTGGTGTTCCTGTTGGTCGGGGCGATTGCGCTGGTGAGTGCGGTTCGGTGAGCACTCCGCCGACTGACGACTGGCCGCGATCGGATCAGTCCACGGCTCCGACCGCGTTGGGCATCAGTCAGTCGTCGGCTTCGACTTCCGCGTTCTGGACGGTGGGCACCTCGACGCGGTCGAGGACTGCCTGCAACACGTCGGCTTTCGCCACGTCGTCGACCTTCGCGTCCGGCGTGAGGACGAGGCGGTGTGCGAGGACGGGCGCGGCGACCCGCTTCACGTCGTCGGGCGTGACGAACTCCCGGCCCGCGAGCGTCGCCGCCGACCGCGTCGCCTCGAACAGGCGTTGCGTGCCACGCGGGGAGACGCCGACCTCGACGCGGCGGTCCTCCCGGGTCGCGCGGGTGATCCGGGCGATGTACTCCAACAGGTCGTCGTGGACGCGGACGGACTCGGGGGCCTCCCGCGTTCCCTTCACCCGCCGTTCGTCGAGGACGCGGTCGACGCTCGGGTCTTGTTCGACGCGCCCCGCGCGACGACGGAGGAGTTCGATCTCACCGTCGAGGTCGGGGTAGCCCATCGACGTCTTCACCGCGAAGCGGTCGAGTTGCGCCTCCGGTAGCGGGAAGTTCCCCGCCTGCTCGACCGGATTTTGCGTCGCGATGAGGAAGAACGGGTCTGGCAGTTCGTAGGTGGTGCCGTCGACGGTCACCTGCTCTTCTTCCATCGCCTCCAGTAGCGCCGCCTGCGTCTTCGGCGGAGCGCGGTTGATCTCGTCGGCGAGGACGACGTTCGCGAAGATGGGGCCCTCACTGAACTCGAACTCGCCGGTGCCCTCGTCGTACACCGTCGTTCCGGTCACGTCAGAGGGGAGGAGGTCGGGCGTGAACTGCACGCGCGAGAACGACAGGCCGAGTGCCGTCGCCATCGACCGCGCGGTGAGCGTCTTGCCCGTGCCTGGGACGTCCTCGATGAGGACGTGGCCCCGTGAGAGCAGGCCGATGAGGATGTCCTCGAAGAAGGCGTCTTCGGCAATGATCGCGGAGCGGAGGGTGTCGAGCACGTCCGAACAGGCCGCGCTCGCGTCGGGAACGTCCATACCACACGCGCACGCCCGCCGCGGAATAAGTCTCGGGGTTATCCTCGCGATCCGTTGACACGCAGGTACCGAACCGAAACGGTTTACAGGCTAACCACCGGACGTAGGAATGAGCCGAGGTAGCCTAGCCTGGCCAAGGCGGCAGATTCGAAATCTGCTGTCCATTCGGACTCGGGAGTTCAAATCTCTCCCTCGGCGTTCTCAGGAGGCGCAACGTGACGAGCGGTGAGCGTCGCGAACCGCGAGGAACCGCGCCGGCGTGGCAGTACTTCCGGTGAGATTTGAGCAGGGAGTGAGCGAGCGAATGCGAGCGAAACGACCGTGTTCAAATCTCTCCCTCGGCGCTTTTCCGGCGACACCTCACGGCGAGCACCTCGTGTGCTCGCACTCGTGTCGCCGCTGGCGTCTCTCGTTTGACGCCTAATTCCGGTCGTCGACCTCCACGACTCCTTCGACGCTCGCCCCGATCGTGTATCCGACGAGCGCCAGCACCGACGCGACGACAGCGGCCGTAACCGTTGCGTACACCGAGAGAGCGACGGTCGCACCGGTGGGTGAGGTGAACGGCTCGAAGAGGTTCACGGTAAACCCGAGCGTCGGCCCGAGTGCGACGATCCAGCAGTCGATAAATCGCCATTCGCGATACGAAATCGTCGCGACGGCCGTGACAACCACCGCCGCGCCGGTCCACACGAGGGCGGACTGGATGGCTGTCGGGAGGCCGACGTCGAACACGCGGTGGGCGGTCAACCCGCCGAAGACCAGCAAAAACGCCGCGAGAGCGGCGATACTGGCAGTTCGCGTCTCTGGTCGGAGCACACCGACTGCCCACGTGCGTCAGGAAAGTGTCTTGTGTCCGCTTCCGCTCTCCCTCGGGGTACGCCGACGCGACCGCCTCGACAGTCCCCCGCCGTCGGATTCTACCGACTGCCGACAACTCAGCCCCCACGGGAGCGAGAACAGACACGTCCCCCGATTGTGACCCACATAATCAAAAAACTTTCACAGATAAATATCGATACAATTGAAGATAGTATGAATCGTGTAGTACGGTGTGACAACCGCTCTCGATGACTGTCTTCGACTCGTCGCCGACCACACCCGACGGCAGGTCATCCACCACCTTCGTCAGGAGGCTACCGGGTCGATGACGTTCGAAGAACTCGTCGACGTGTTGCACGACGGCGGGTCTACGTTCGAGAACGGCCACCCTCAGACCCACGAGACACTCGCTGTACAACTCCGACACACGCACTTGCCGAAACTCACCGAGTACGGTGTCATCGAGCTCGACCACAGAAACGGGGATGTCCGCTATCACCCCGACGAACAAGTCGAAACGCTGCTCGATTCACTTCCCGGAGGAGTGTCGGTAGCGAGTCCCTGACGGTGGTGGCCCGATCTCTTACGCCGACTCGGTCTCGTCGAGTCGCCAGGTGAAGATCGCTTTCAGCACCACGACCAGACTGTTCGTGTCGCCCTCGCCCCAGATGGCGGTCTCCGACCGCGGATCGGTCGGACTCGCGTCAGCACCGTTGACGAGCGCACTCACGAGCGTCTTTCGCCCGTCGACCATCAGCAGGCGTCCTGCGGACGTGTCCGACCAGACCCACAGCGACTCGAACATCGTCGCGCCGGGAATCTCGTCTTGCACGCGCTCTTGAACCTCGGTCGACACCCCGCCGAGTTTGATCGAAACGCCTCGCCGTGCGGCCTCGCTCAACGCCTCGACCAGATCCTCGGTGAGGAGGTCCTCGACGGTCATGTACACGATTTCCTCCTCCGCGCTGTCGAAGCAGTCCACGACCCGTTCCGTGACTGCAGGCTCCCCGGTTACCGTCCAGACGCCGCGCTGTTCGGTCCGCCGTTCGGCGGGTTCGAGTTCGCGAAGCGCCGTTTGCAGGCGGTCCGTGCGGTGTTGGAGTTCGCGCTCGAACGTCCGACTCGCGGTCTCGGCGGAGATGGCCCAGAACTCCTTGGGCGACGATTGGAGGACGTCGACGAGTCCGCGGTCGTGTAACTCGTCGACCGCGTCGTACACCCGCGTCCGCGGGACTGCCGACGCCTCGCTGACGTCTCTGGCCGTCCCCGTGCCGAGGCTGGCCAGCGCCACGAACGTCCGCGCGGCGTAGCCACTCAACCCGAATCGTTCGAGTTGGTGGATGGCGACGGACTGTGGGTCGTCGTCTGTCTCGTTGTTCATCGATCAGGGGACTCCAGCCGTCGTGACCCCAGCCACGGAGCGGGGCAGGCCGGCACACGGCAGCACGGTGGGCGGAACACAGAACTGAACGCTGTGCTGATGTAACGGCTAGTGGTCTGTGTGTAAATCTGTTTTGTGATTAATTGAGTGACTCTACAAACTTTCGTACAGCTGACTTTCTCTGACTGCTGACCGACTCTGCAATATTGTCACGCAAAAACTCACAACAACATTCGTCATTGCGCCCGAAGATCGGAGCTAACGGTCGCTACTACGTTGATCTGCTTCGAACGTTCACACAGAGTCACTGATTGAGTGACAATACCTATCCGTACTGGCGCGAATTCTCAAGGGACTCACTGGGGACGCCCCCGGGAGGTTGGGACAGATGGATACAACAGATAGTTTGGAGGACGCAATCGAGGTCCTCCAGCAACTCGGCTTGAAGGAGTACGAGGCGCGATGTTTCGTCGGCTTGTCCCGCCTCCACACGGGAACAGCAAAGCGACTGAGCGAGATGACGGAGGTCCCCCGGACGCGGGTGTACGACGCCATCCGAGTGCTGGAGGCACACGGCCTGGTCGAGATACAGCACTCGAGTCCGCAGCAGTTCCGGGCGGTTCCACTCGAGGAGGCGACCGACACCCTGCGCGACCAGTACGAGGACCGAATCGACCGTCTCCACCGTGCGCTGGACTCGATCGAGGTGATCGACGAGGCCGAGGACACCCCCGTTCAGGAGGTGTGGTCGATGTTCGGACGCGGCGCGATCAAAAACCGGACGAACCAACTCGTCGAGCAAGCGACGGAGGAAGTCGTCTTGGTAGTGGGCGACGAGTCACTGCTGACCGATGACCTCGTCGCCACCCTCAACGACGTCGGTGGCGGGGTCGACGTGCTCATCGGCGCGCTTACCGAGCCACTTCGAGAGCGAATCGAGGCGGCCGTGCCGGCGGCCACGACGTTCACGTCCGGGCTGGGGTGGCTCCAGGCCGCGGAGCCCAGCGACGACGACACGGCGATCGGCCGACTCCTTCTGGTCGACCGCGGGACGATCCTCGTGAGTTCGATCGTGCCAGACACCCACGAGGAACGAGCAGTCTTCGGCGACGGGTTCGAGAACGGACTCGTCGTGATCGCTCGGCGACTGATGGCAGAAGGGTTGTTGACCGCTCGCGACCCCGGCTAAGACCAGTCGGAGCGCGGCGACTGACTATCTCGTCACCAGCGCACCTGTCGGTGTGGCTGCTCCATACGCCCGCACGTCTCCTCTCACGCGCCTGCTGAGCGATACGCCCCGGCTTCAGTCGTCGGTGTAGCGCCGCCCTGCGCGGGACGCCCGGTTACGCCGACGCGGCCGCCTCGATCAGGTCCTCGTAGTCGGGTTCGTTCGTCGGGTCGTCGGCGACCCACGAGTACGTCACCTGCCCGTCGCTGTCGACGACGAACACCGCGCGGTTGGCGACGTCGTACAGCCCCAGGTCGGGGATGTCCATCGTCAGGCCGTACGCTTCGATGGCGTCGCCGGGCATGTCGCTGACGAGGTCGAACTCCAGGTCGTACGTATCTGCGAACGCGCCCAGCGAGAACGCCGAGTCGGCGCTGACGCCGAACAGCGTCGCGCCCGCGTCAGCGAAGCGGTCGTGGTGCTCCTGCAACGCCACCATCTCGTTGGAACACGGCGGCGTGAACGCCCCCGGGAAGAACGCGAGCACGACGGGCCCGTCCCCGAGGTGCTCCGCGAGGTCGAACGTCTCGTGGTCGCTGCCCTTGTACGTCGCGGTGAACGTCGGCGCGTCGTCGCCAGTTGCTACCATCTCGTCCAGTCGTTCGTCCGGATCCGTGGTAAGGACTGCTCGGTTGTGCGTCACGTTGGAATCCGACCGCGCAAGCGTTTTATGCTCGTATCGATCCTCGCTCGGATCTACTCTCCGCCGTCGGTGTAGGCTTCGAGCGTGCCGGGCGTGCTGCCCTCGTCGCCGCGGAGGCGACGGCGGCGCTTGTCGTACGCGCCGTCGAGGTTGAGGAGTTGCCGCTGGCGGGAGACGAGATAGCCGTCCACGTCGCTGCGGTCGGCGGGGTGGGCGGCGTGGATCCACACCGGCCGGTCTGCGCCCGTCGAGAGGCCGTCGGCCCACGCCTCCGCCGCCGAGCGGTCGCCGAACTCGCGGCGGACGCCCTCGTGGAGGACGGCGTGGCCGACGGCGGCGTTGGCCTTCCGGGCGGACGGTTTCACCTCGACGACGTAGCTCACGACCGTCGGTAGGGTCGCATCCGATAAATACCTCAGGAACCGTGACAGCGGGCCGCTGGCGACGTGACAGGCTACAAGAGGTGTGAGAAGTTCCACAGGCCGATCAGACCGAACCACGTCGCACAGCCGAGGTACACGGTTGCGCGGAGGCGAGGGACGTACCAGTCGGGGGTGTCGCCGTCGGCGAGGCGGTCGATGATGACGCCCGACTCCGCGAGGAGGCCGACGACGACCAGCGTGATGACTGTGAGGAGTGCCATCCCGCCGACGGGGCCGAACCACGCCATCAGCGCCCGCGACAGCGGCACTGACTCGCGGACGGAGTCTGAGAGGTGGAGGACGACGACCGTCGAGACGGCGTCGAGACCTTTCCCGGCGAGGAGTGCTCCTGCGAGCGTCGCCCGGCGCATACTGTCGGCTACGTGGGGATTCGACATAACGCTACCCGCCGACTGCGTCGCCGGTCGGGTTCGGCTACGCTTCGGCTATGATTCGACTTCGATTTTGTCGCCCGGTTCGACCTCGTCGGCCGCGCCCGCGGGGAGTTCGATGATGGTGTCTGCGGTTCCCCAGCCGAGACCGACCCACGGGCGCAGGCGCTTCACCTTCGTCACCTCGCCGTCGACCAGCCAGATTGCGTCGATGGGGAACGGGACGAACAGCATGTGGAGGCTCCGCGACTCCGCGGTGTCGAAGCTAAACAGGAGGCCGTAGTCGTCGGGAATCGAGCGGCGGAACATCAGCCCACGCATCTGTGAGAACACCGAGTCGGCCACCTCTACCTCCGAGGCCAACACGTGCGCTCGGGGGGCCGTCGGCTCACCCTCCTCGGGATGGATGGCACCCGAGCGGTGGATCAGTCGCACGACAGGTGGTGCATCGCCCGACCGTATGAACGTACCCCTTGGACGGGTCGTCAGTCACTCGGTGGCGAACCCGAGTCGCGCGGTGAGTGTCACCAGTGCTACCAAGAGGAACGCGAGTGCCACGAGCGCCCGGTCGCCACCGACCGACAGCGGTGGACCGAGATACGCCAGCGCCGCACAGCCGAGCGTCGCGGCCGCACCGACCGCGAGGAGTCCCGTCGCGCGGACGTACTCGACGGTCGTCGTGTCGGCGTCTCTCCCCAGTTGCCTGCCGAGGCCGGCGGCGTGTTCGCCCGTTCCCCACGCGACGAGTGCGAGGGCGACGGCTCCGACGACCGCTATCGGGTTCGCGCCCGCGACGCTCCCGGCGACAGCAGCCCCGACCCCCGCGGTGGCCGCGAGCGCGAACCCGGGGCCGTGGTCGGGGACGAGGCCGTCGAAGGCGGCGTCGCCGGTCAGCGTCGCGACGACCTGCACCGTCACGAATGCGGCGATGGGTGCACCAGCGACGAACAGCCAGCCCGTGTACGCGAGGCTGATGCCGGTGCCCGCGAGCGTCGGCCCGCCCGCGCCGACCGCCTCCACGAGCGCCGTGACGAGCAGTGTCGCCACGCCGAGCACCGCTGGCGCGGCCGTCAGCACTCGCTGTGCGGGGTCTTCGCCGACGGCGCGGACGACGGCCGACTGCACCATCCCGCCGAGGACGACCAGCGCGAGGCTGCCAGCGACGAGCATCGCGCTTCCCGCGAGTAGGCCGCCGTCAAGGAGTACGCGGAACATCGGGCCGACGGTCGGAACCGTGTACAGTACCGTGACTGCGGGGACTCGAATTCCGGGTGCGAACGCGGCCTGCGCCAACAGCGCGACCCAGTACCACTTCGGCACGTCGGTCGGGCGGAGCGCGGCGGCGCGGACGACCGCAGGCGGCTGATAGCGGTCTGGTCCGAGCAGTCGCTCCAGCGTCGCAGTCGCGTGCGGGAGCAACAGCGCGGCCGCCAGTCCGGCGACCTGGAGGACGACGATGACGACGACGAGCGACCCGCCGAGCAGTCGACCGAAGGCGACGGCCACCGAGTTGAGCGCCGCTCCGCCCAGCGACATCGTGGGTGCGAGCACCACCAGCGTCGCGATGGGCGCGGCCGCCGCGACTGCGAGCGGCGTGCGAAGCGTCGTCGCCGCCGTTCGGAGGCCGACAGCACCCTCACAGGCGACGAGGAGGAACGCGACGGCGCTACACGCCACGAGTGCGGACGCGGCGTAGCCGCCGCCCAGCGCCAGCAGCAGCGCCGGGCCGCCCGGCAGGAGAAACGTCGCGACGGCAACACCGACGCCGCCGAGCGCGGTCGACCGGGCGTCTCCACGGAGGCCGCGCAGCGACGCCCACAGCAGGCCGCCGCCGACTGCCGAGACGACGACGCTCGCCGCGACGACCGGATCGACCGACGCCGCCAGCGAGACGCCAGCGACGACGAGGGAAGCGAACGCGATGCCGCTCCCGGTCGGTGACGGCGACGACTCCGGCGGGCGAACGGGAGCGGTCATTGCCACCGCACCCCCGCGCGTTCGACCGCAGTCGCCAGCGGTTCGTCGGGCGACCAGTCGGCCACCCGTGCGCCGAACCCGCGGAGTTCTCGCGCCCGGTGGCGACGCTCGCGGGCGGCGACGCGCCCGCCGTGGGTGTCGCCCGTGGGATCTGGCGAGACGACGGTCACGGCGTGACCGTTGGCGACCCAGGTCTCAGCGGCCTCGACGGGTCGGTCGTCGGCCAGCGGCGTGCAGCACACGACCTGCGCGTTCGTCGGCAGGTGCCGCGTGAGCGTGTTCGGGTCCCACAGCCCCCGGATGCGGAGGTCGAGTTCCGACGGAATCTCGGTCGGCGTCTCCAGTAGTCGCTCGATGGCGCGGCCTGCTACCTCGCGGTCGCGACTCGGTGGGAGGTAGCCGCCCTCCTCCCCCCAGATGGCGACGCCGACGGCGTCGTTGCGCGAGAGCAGTTCCCGCGCGAGTTCGACGGCCGCGTCGCGGCTCAGTCGACCGGTGTCGGACTCGCCCGCCCGTCGGACGCGACGACTCTCCTCGCGTGCGTCGACGACGAGGACGACCGTCGCCGCTCGTTCCTCGCGGTACTCGACGGTCGACAGTTCCCCGGTTCGGGCGAAGCGTCGCCAGTCGACCCGTTTGACGGGGTCGCCCTGCTGGTACGCCCGCACGGAGTGGAAGGCGACGCCCTCGCCGGCTTCGTCCGTCTCGACACGCCCGACGGCGGCCTCGGTCTGCTCGCGTAGGGGCACCGCATCGCCGCCCGAGCGAACCCGGATGGTCTCGTCGCCGCCAGCCGTCTCGCGGAGTTCGCTCGCGCCGGTGATACTCCGCGCGACGGCAACCGCCTCGCCGAACGCGTGGGTGCCGCGCCGGGCCGACACCGAGTAGGTCGCCTCCAGCGACTCACCAGGTGCGAGCACGCCGCCCGCCCGCGGCGACCCGTCGACGACGGCGACGCCGTCGGGGACGCCGTCGACCACGCGCACGTCCGGGAGGTAGCCCTGCCCGACGTTCGTCGCCTCGACGGTGACGGAGACGGCATCGCCCGCGCGTGGTTCCACCTCGTCGATCGACCGTTCGACGACGAGCGACTCGGGGCTGGGGTCGCCCGCGACCGCGCCGTACGCGACGAACGCGAGGCCGACGCCGGACGCGAGGAACACGACCGGGTCGGCGAGGGCGACGCCGCTCACGGCACACACCAGCGCCACGAGCAGGCCCGGAACCCACCGCGACCGCGTTCGGACGCTCATCGCGACACCTCCGACCGCGGCTTGGGGTACACCCGCTCTCGTTCGGGTGGTTCGGTGGTCTGTCCGTCGTCGTCCGAACCTTCCGCGTCGCCTTCGCCGGATGCCTCGGACGCGTTCGACCACTCGCCGGTCGTCGCCCGTCGGGTCGGCCGACCGGACTCGTCGTGCCCGACGCTCGATCGGTCACGCTCGGCCAGTCGTTCGAGTTCTCCCACCGCCGCGTGGACGCCGCGGGCCGTCCGCTTCCCCGCGAGCCAGTCACGCAGGCGCACCAGCGGTGGGAGCGACGGCGGCGGCCCCTCCGCGAGGAACGCCGCCGCGCGGTCGTCGTCGGTCCAGGCTCCCGATTCCACGCGCTCGGCCGCCTCGCGGTCTGAACAGCCCTCGACGGCGACGAGTTCTCGCTCGACCGCGTCGCGCAGTCGCCGCTGTGCGCGGACGCGGGCGATGCGTTTCCCGGGACCGTGTTCGGCGGTCAGTAGGTCGTCGTCCTCGGCGGCGACGGTGATGGCCGCGCCGAGTGGCCGCTCCGCCCCGAGTTCGACGCGCTCGGGTTCCGGGCGAACCAGCGGGTCGTCCCACGGGCCTCGGGGGTCGCCGCCGACCCGCGGGCCGCGACGCTGCGACGGTAACACGAGGCGGTCGCGGAGGAGCCACCCCGCGGTGACGACGGCGGCGAGACCGACGACCACCGCCAACTGACTGGCCCGCACCGCCGACACCGACCCAACAGGCACTCCTGCCAGCACCGCGACTGCGCCGCCCGTCGCGAACACCGCAACAGCCGCGAGTGCGTCACGGGCGTCGAGGTCGATCATCGGTCGTCACCTCCGTCGTCTCCGACGTTATCAGCGCCGTCGTCCGCTGCATCGTCGCTCGGCACGTCGTCCCCAGTTCGCCACCCACGCAGGCGGTCGTACGCGTCGAGCGCACGGTCGCGGTGCTCGCCGTCCGGCGGCCACCCGCCGTACCGGGTTCCACGGAACGCTCGCGTGAGCGTTGCGACCGCGTCAGACGGGTAGCCGCGGTCGACCGAGCGACGTGCGAGGTGGCCCGGCGTCCACGACGATTTCCCGTCACCTGGCACCGAGTCACGGAGCCGTCGCCACGCCTCGCGGACGGTTTCAGGCGGCGACGGTTCGGCCGGCTGGTCAGCAGTGGTCGGTCGCGTCACCTCCTCGCCCCGAGCGTCGTCGGTCGGGCGTCGACGCTCCGACCCGGGCGTCGGTCCGAGGCCGCCGAACAGCCCAGACAGCGACAGCGACGGGAGCGAGAGCGACCCGACGCCGCTCCCGGCGATTGCCAGCGTACTGGCGACGCCTGAGCCTATCGAGGCGAGCGTCTTCCCCACGCCGGACGTGAGGCCACCAGCAATCGACCCGACCGTCCCAGCGACGGCGGCGGCGGTCGACCCCGTGCCGACGAGAACCGCCATCGTCGCCTGCGGAACCGCTCGTACCGCAATTTGGATCCGCGGAAGCCGCCCGGACGGGAGGGTCGTGCGCTCGTACGCCATCCCACCGGCGGTGACAAGCACCGCGCCGACGCCGCCGACGACGAGGAGAGCGAACACCACGCCCACGAGTTCGGCGATACCGGTGACGAACCAGCCACCGCTCGGCGGACTGCTCGCCGCCGCGGGCGTGGCGGTGGGTGTCGCTGTCGGCGTCGCCGTCGGCGTCGCGGTCGATTCGTCGGCGCTGTCTTGTGGTGTTGGCGTCGACGGTACCGAGGGCGTCGCGGTCACGGGGACGGGGTCGGCCGCGCCGCCACCGCCGCCGCGGTCGGCCGCCGGGTACGAACCGAGTCCGGCGGCGGGGAACAGCGTCGTCGAGAGGGCGACGACCGCGATGGCGAGGAGGGCGAGGGCGACACGAGCGGGGTCGTATCCCATTCGTCCAGAACACAGACCCGGAGGTATATGTTTTCTCGGGGACCAGTCTGGATCGAAATGGTCGACCGCTCGCTCGCCCTCCACACCGCCGCCACCGGCGTGGCCGCCCTCCTCGTCACAGGCGCGTTCGCCGGCGTCGCCGGTGCGCTGCTCACGCCGTGGCTCGGCGTCTCCCCGTTCGTGATCGCACTCCCGGTGCTCGTGGTCGCCGTCGCCGCGCAAGTGTGGTACGTCCGGCGGGACGTCCTCGGTGACGACGCCCGCCTCGTCGACGAGGAGACGTACCCGGACCTCCACGCCCGCCTCTCTCGACTGGCCCGTGCGCTCGACGCGCCGACGCCCCGGCTCGCAGTCGTCGACGCCGACACGCCCAACAGTTGCTCGCTGTCGGGCGGCGGCCGCGGCACCGTCGTCGTCTCCACGGGCCTGCTCGACGCCTGCGACGACGACGAACTCGACGCCGTCCTCGCGCACGAACTCGCACACCTCCAGAACCACGACGCTGCGGTGTTGACCGTCGCGGCGTTCCTCCCCGCGGTCGTCAACGGCGACTACTCGCTGTGGCGCGACCTGGGTCTCAACGAGGTGTCCGGCGCGGGCCCCACCCTCGCCCTCGTCGGGGGTATCCTCCTGTACGCGCTCGCGACGCCGTCGCTCCCGGGCGCACCGCTGTCGCTCACCTCGCTCGGGGCGTTCCTGGCGCTCGTTCTCGCGATGGTGTTGCTCGGCGGGGTGTTGCTCGGCGTCGCGGCGACGCCGGTGGTGTTCCTCGCGCGGTCGCTCTCGCGGACCCGCGAGTTCGCCGCCGACCGCGCGGCCGCCCGACTCACCGGGTCGCCGGCGACGCTAGCGACGCTGCTCGAACGCCTCGGCGACGCCGACGACCGCCCCGAGACCGACGCTAGGCAGGACGCTGGCCTCCACGGCCTCTGTCTCCTGCCCGGCGGGTTCGGAAAGGGTGTTCGCCACGGCGACACCCGCGCCAAGCCGACGGAACACGACGGCCTGAACGGATTCCGCGTCGAGACGCGTGCGCATCCGTCGGTCGCAGACCGGGTCAGCCGTCTGCGTGCGCTCACTGCCGACGTCGAGCGCGGCGACGCCTGAGAAAACCACCGTACTGCGCGACGAATCGGAGCCGTCGTGTTACGTGGTCGATATGCTTACAATTGTGAGGCGTGTTATCATACTGTATGAAGGACGATCCATACCACACGGGAGCGGTTCGCACCTTCGAGTGCCGCGACTGTTCCACGCGCATCGAGGCGCCGCACGCGCCGGGGGAGTGTCCCGACTGCGGCGGCGATATGCAGGACATCAGCGTCCCGCGCGAGTGAGCCTTTTTACCGACGGGCGCACCCTCCTCGAGTATGGAGCGGACGCCCGACGGGACGCCAGTCGGCGTCGACGACCCTTACGAGTTCGCCGGGCGGTGTGACCATCTGACCGGCGACGGCCGCTGTCGCTTTGCCCTCGACCGCGCCGGCGACGACCCGGAGTTCGCGGCTGAACGCCGCCGGGCGGACTACGAGTGCGTCGTCGCCGACGAGGACGTCGACTGGTGGGACTGCCCGCACTATCGGTCGACGACCGACGCCAAGACGTGCGTTCGCTGCGGCCTCGACGAGGTTCGGATCGCACACGACGAGCGCCGCCCACTCATCGAAGCGCACCACCTCTCGTATGGGGAGAATCCGACGAACCGAACCAGTGGAACGAAACCGCACGACGACGGCGAGAATCGGAAGCAATCCCACGAGATCACGGTCGGCCTCTGCCGGTGGTGTCACACGAAGGTCCACAAGTCGTTCGCCCGCATTGACGACGACGCGAGTCCGGACCCCGAGGCGGTCGCCGAACGCGAGAGTCGACGCGGCGACGAACTCGGCGAACTCGGCTTCTCGACGGCCCGCGACCGCTACGACGACGAGTGAGTGCCGGTCGCTGGGGCTTTCGCTCGCACACCCTACTCCGATACACACGTCTGTGCATCCCCGGGCGCGAAGCGGGCCGTTTTTCACCACGTCCACGCAACCTGCGGTATGAGCGAACCGCGCATCGTGGTCATCGACAACCACGGGCAGTTCACGCACCTCGAAGGCCGGGCGCTTCGCGACCTCGGCGTCGACACGGAGATTCTCGACAACGACACCGACCCTGCAGACATCGACGCCGACGGCATCGTCCTCTCGGGCGGGCCGAGTATGGACCGCGTCGGTCGCTGTAGCGAGTACCTCGAGTTGGGCGTCCCGGTCCTCGGCATCTGTCTCGGTCTCCAGTTCATCGCCGACGAACTCGGCGGGCGCGTCGAGTCGGGTGACTACGGCGGCTACGCCGACGTCGATGTCCGGATCATCGACGAAGACGACCCACTCGTCGGGTCGCTCGCACCGGAGACGCGCACCTGGGCGAGTCACGCCGACGAAGTCGTCGAACCGCCGGAGGGCTTCCACGTCACCGCCGACAGCGACGTCTGCGGCGTCGAGGCGATGAGCGACCCCGACCGCGAGTTGTACGGCGTCCAGTGGCACCCCGAGGTCAGCCACACCGAACGCGGCGAGGAAGTGTTCGAGAACTTCGTCGCCATCTGCGAGTAGTCGAACTTCGCTCCGATTCTCGCCGCAGTCACGCGGTTTTTACTATTCGGTTACGTTCGAAAAACCACTGTCCGTGAATCTGATTCGGAACTGAAACTCGGTCTGCGACTCACGGTAGCAACTCCCACAGTGAGTACGCCTCCTTTTTAGGTGCGGACCTCGTTCGCCATCGGCAACGCACATGACTGCGACCCAGAGCAACCTCGCCGGGTTGTCGCGGTTCATCTTCCGCGCCCCGTCGTGGTACACGTCGGTCGCGTTCGCCCTCCTCCTCGCCGCCGTCGCGGGCGTCGGTGCCTTCGAGCGCCCCGAAGCGACGGAGGTGTGGCGTGGCGTCCTGTTTGTCGGGCGCGACGCGTGGGAGGGCGTGTTCTTCATCGGCATCCCGACCATCGTCGCCGGCCTCGGCACCGCGTGGGTCGACCGCGTCGTCGGCGGGAAACTCACGCCCAACCGCTCGTCGCTGTTGGCGCTGGTGTGTGAGGTCGTCATCGTCGGCTTCCTCACCGTCGGAGCACTGGTGGCGTACCTCACCCCACTCGGCCAGCGATTCGTCTTCGACGTCCTCGTCGTTGCGCTGGCGTCGGTGTTCGCGTTTCGGCTCCTCGTGATTATGGCCGTCTCGCGGTCGTCGTTGCTCGTCGCGGCGGTGCCCGCCAGCCTCCAGACTGCGACTGCGGCGGTGTTGCTGTTCATCTACAGCGGGACGCTCCACGTGATGGAAGCGGGCGGTCCGCTGTTGGACACGTTCTTGATGCCGTATCTCGCGCGGCCCTCGGAGGCCCCAGCAGAGTTGTCGGCCATCAGCCCCGACCACTTCTTCCTCCTCGCGGCAACGTCTGTCCTGTACGCCGCGGCCGTGTGGACGTTCCTCTACGTCGTCGACCGGCCGTGGCGCAACACGCTCGGTGTCTCCGTCCTCGACTTCCTCCGCGGCTTCATCGGGCACATCGCGGAGGGGAGCCGCGAACTGGAGGACTTTTTCGAGCAGTTGGGCGAGGAGGCGGTCGTTCCCGTCACTGTCCTCTCGTTCCAGTCGACCGACGGCACCGAGAAGGCGCGATGGGTCCTGCCGATGATCCACCCCGGCCCGATGGGCGAAATCGGCGGCGGGAACCTTCCCGTTCGAGTCGCACGGTCGACTGACGGCCTCGCGTTCCCACCGCACGCGACCGCCGGTCACGACTTCAACCTCGTCACCGAACGCGAGGTGGACACCGTCATCGAGGCGGCCGACCGTGCCTACGACCAGATCACGTACTCGTCGGACGCGACCGAGAGCGTCCGCGCGAAGGCGGGCGAGGCGTCGTTGCTCGGGCAGCGGTTCGACGACGATGCGCTCTTGGTGTCGACGTTCGCACCGGGGTTCGCCGACGACGTAGAGTACGCCGTCGGCCTCTCGACGGCCGCAGAAGCGCGGACGAGCGGTCTCGACGACGTGTTACTGGTGGACGCGCACAACTCCAACAACGGCCTCGACGGTCCTGACCTAGGCCACGTCACGCCGGGATCGACGCGGTCGTTCGACATGATCCGCGCGGCCGAACGCGCCGGCGAACAACTGTCGGTCGCGCCCCGTGGTGACCTCGGTATCGGCGTGGCGTGGGAGCGCACCGACTGGGTGCCCGAGGAGGGTATCGGCCCCCTCGGCGTCCGCGCGATGGTGACGGCTGTGACGGTCGACGGCGACCCCCAGCGGACGGCGTACGTCCTCGTTGACGGCAACAATATGGAACCGGGTCTGCGCGGCCACCTCGTCGACGCCGTCGTCGACGCGACCGGCGTCGACGAGGCGGAGGTGATGACAACCGACACGCACGTCGTCAACACGGTCGAGGCGGACAATCAGGTGGGTGCTGTCATCGACCACGACGACCTCACGGACGTCGTCACCGGCGTCGTCGCCGACGCGGACGACGACGTGGAGCCTGTGGAGTCGGGGATGGCGACAGAACACGCCGAAGTGACGGTGTTCGGGAACGACCGGACGGAGTCACTCGCGAGTCACGCCAACGCCGCCGTCTCGATGGGTGGCGCACTCGCGGCGGCGGTCATCCTCGCGTCGCTCGCTATCTCGGTACTACTGTTCTTCGTGACCGGAGCGTGACGCCTTAGCGGAGTTCCTCGACGACGGTCCCGATCTCGCTCGTCTGTTCTTCGACAGCGGCAGCGATCTCGTCGGCCTCGGCTGCGATCTGGTCGGCGTTCTCCGCAGAGCCTTCGACCATCGCCGACACCTCCTCGGCAGACGCCGCCTGTTCGTCGGTGGCGCGGGCCACCTCGCTGACGCCGGACGATGCTTCCGAGACGGTGTCAGATATCTCGCTCAGTTGGTCCATCGCCTCCTCTGTCCGGGCGACGCCGCGGTCGATGCGCTCGTTGCTGCCTTCGATCTCGTCGACGACCTCGTCCATCTCGGATTTGATCTCGTCGACGGTCGACTCGATGGCTTCCGCCTCCTCCTGTGACTCCTCGGCCAACGCCTTCACCTCGTTCGCGACGACGGCGAAGCCGTTGCCCTCACTGCCCGCGCGGGCGGCCTCGATGTTGGCGTTGAGCGCCAGCAGGTTCGTCTGCTCGGCGATGTCGTCGATCACGTCGACGAACGCGTCGATGTCGTCGATACGGTCGCTGATCCGTTCAATCCCGGTCGTCATCGAGTCGGCCGCGTCGGCGACCGCTCGGATCGCGTCCATCGCCTCGGCGGCCGATCGCTCGCCCTCCTCGGCGGCGATCTCGGCTTCGTTAGACGCCTGTGCAACCTCCTCGGCCGAGGACGCGACCTCCTCGACGGCCGCCGACAGGTTCGCCATCTCGTCGCTCACGGTCCGCATGTCGTCTGACTGCTGGCCTGCGAGGCCCGCGATCTCGGTCGTCGAACTCGCGACCTGCTCGGAGGCCGCCTGTAGTCCGGACAGCGCATCTACCGCGTCCGCGTTCAAGTCATCGTCTGCCTCGTCGATCCGCTCGTCGATGTCTACGGCGGTGTCGACGTCGGTATCGACGTCCGTCTGAGATCCGCTGGATGCCATACAGTTTCCAGAATATCCCAGTGTAAAATAGTATTCGCGCGAGTATCAATTCGTGTAGTCGGTGCGACCGCGGACCTACGGCGGCCACGCCTCCGGGAGCGACTCGCTGGCGTCGACGTACCGCCCGCCTGCGTCGCGAACCGCGCCGTCGACTGCGGGGTCCGAACCGACGTGAGTGAGGGCTTCGGGCGACACGTCGAGTGCGTCGGCGACACGCTCGAACGCCCGTGCGTCCGGCTTACGCCACCCGCACGCGACGCTCGTGACGATGGCGTCGAAGTCGTCGCGCGAGAGGGCCGACCTGACGAGTGTTCGTCCCACGAGTTCCGGGACGGCGCAGTTGACCAACAAGCCGACTGGCCCACGTTCGCTGGCGGCCGCGACGGCCTCGACCGCTCCTGTACGCGTCCGTACCTCGGGGTCGAACGCCGCGACGACCGCACGACGCGGTGCGTTGCCGGGGGCGTCGACGCCGCGGGAGACGAGTGCGCGACTGACGTGTGCTGGCAACGGCACTTCGGCGCCGTCGGGCGCGTCGACGTGCGTCTCGTGGTACGCCTCGTGCCAGTCGTCGGGGAGCGTCACACCGCGAGCACGCAGTTCCTCGCCGACGGCGGCGGCGGGGTCCGCCGGCAGGTCGGCGTCGACGAGCGTTCCGAACAGCGCGAAGGAGACAGCGGCCATTACCGTCGCTCGCGCCCGCCGACGCAAGAACGCTCCGACGGGCGATGCGACCGGAACAGCCCTGCCGATCTGGCGAGATGCGGATTTTATATCGCGCTATACCGTGTATGCCACGTCAGGTACCGTCCAGTAGGTTAGCGTCTGCGACGCCTGTTCGTCCGCGAGACGGCAGTTCACAGCACGAATACACCCCCGCTCGTCGGCTCCGCTGCCACGAACATCACGTTCGTGCCGACGAACGTCAGCCAACACTGGCTATCACGAGGTCGATGGCCGGCGTGTCGACAGGCGATGCTGTTGTGACGTTGCGGGCAGCACAGACTGAGATCGAAAAACAGCGGTCACGCGTTCGGACCCGACAACGACCCCCAGCGAAACGCGGTCAGCGGATGATATTCGACTCCAGGTCGCGGGGGAAGAACGTCAGCCACTCGGTGCCGTTCTCGGTGATGGCGATGGTGTCGGAGTGGCGGTAGCCGAAGTCGTCGGTGTAGATGCCCGGTTCGATGGTGTATATCTGTCCGGGTGCCATCAGTTCGTCGCCCTCCGCGACGTGGTCGTAGTCGTCCCAGCCGCGGTCGATGTACGGGGGTTCGTGGCCTGCGAGGCCGATGTTGTGGCCGACGTGGTGCTGGGCGGTGTCCTCGATGCCCTGTTCGACGAAGTAGTCGTGGACGGCCTCGTCGACGCCAGCGATAGACGCGCCGGGGCCGAGGGCGTCGATAGCGATGTCCTGGGCTTCGACCATCAACTCGAAGTAGTGGACCTGTTCGTCGCTCGGTTCGCCGACGAACATCGTCCGCTCCAGTTCCGAGTGGTAGCCGTCGATGTTCGCAGAGGCTCCAGTGACGAGGACGTCACCTTCCGAGAGTCGTTCGTTAGGGGTGTGGCCGTGCGGAAGGGCGGTCTCAGACCCCGAGATGTAGCCCGCGTGGACGGGGCCGCTCCCGCGCGTGCGAACTGCATAGCGGTCACCCAGCGTGTCGAGCATCGCACGCGAGGCGTCGGTCGTTGCCTGCTGACTGACCGTCACGGGATGTGCGCCGACCTCGGTGTAGTCGGCGAGATAGCGGTGAGCGAGGTTCGCCCACTTCGCGGACTCGCGCACGAGGTCCACCTCGGCGTCGGTCTTCTCCCAGCGCATCCGGTCGACCCACGACTGACTCTCCACGTCGACGAACTCCGAGAGCGCGGGGCCCTCGTACCCCATCACGCCCGGCGCGCCGTCGGCGTCGGAGACGACCGACTCGACGCCCATCCCCGCCAGCATCTCGACGGCCGTCTCGAGCGGTGCCCCCTGCGGGTAGTCGAAGTAGTGGTGGACGGCGTCGATGCGGGGGTTCGGTTCGACGCGTTCGACCTCCAGACGGGGGACAGTGACCTCCATTCGGTCCTGCGTGACCGCGAGGACGACCGGTCGCTCGGTCTGGATGTGGTGGAAGCCGGAGACGTACTCGATACTCGTCGCGGTGAAGAACGTCGCCGCGTCCGCGTCGGTGTCGGCCAGGCGGCCGCGTACCTCTGCGAGTCGCGCGTCGAACTCCGATTCGGGGAGTTTCGTCGCCATACCACCGGAATTCGAGGCTCGGGGGATAAGCCTCGGGGAAGCGGCGCTGGGTGCTGCTGTGTGGGCGGTCTCGAAGTGATACACCGCATCTTGCGATACCAAATTATCGTGCCGCCGTCTGAACACTACCTGTGTACCAACGGTTTGTGAAAATAGAAAAATATCTTCGCAGCGTGTGAAGACTTCCTCCCCGCTTTAGACAATCTTATCAGCCAAACGCCGCAAGGATCGGGTATGAGTAGGTCCAACCAGGACTGGTGGCCGAATCAACTGGAACTGGATATCCTCGACCAGAACGCCCAGCGGGCCGATCCGATGGGCGACGACTTCGACTACGCGGAGGCGTTCACGTCGCTCGACCTCGCGGAGGTCAAAGACGACATCGAGGACGTGATGACCACGTCCCAGGAGTGGTGGCCCGCCGACTACGGACACTATGGTCCGCTGTTCATCCGGATGGCGTGGCACAGCGCCGGCACCTATCGTTCCAGTGACGGTCGCGGCGGCGCCGACGGTGGCTTCCAGCGACTCGCACCGGTCAACAGTTGGCCGGACAACGCGAATCTCGACAAGGCGCGACGCCTGCTGTGGCCGGTGAAACAGAAGTACGGCCGCAACCTCTCGTGGGCGGACCTGATGATCCTCGCGGGCAACGTCGCGATGGAGTCGATGGGCTTCCAGACGTTCGGCTTCGCCGGCGGGCGCGAGGACGCCTACCAGCCGGACGACTCCGTCTGGTGGGGCCCCGAAGCTGAGTTCGAGGCGCAAGAGCGGTTCGACGAACCCGGCAACATCCAAGAGGGGCTCGGCGCCTCCGTGATGGGGCTCATCTACGTCAACCCCGAGGGGCCGGACGGCCAGCCCGACCCCGAGGCGTCCGCGAAGAACATCCGCCAGACGTTCGACCGGATGGCGATGAACGACGAGCAGACGGTCGCGCTCATCGCCGGCGGCCACACGTTCGGCAAGGTCCACGGCGCCGACGACGGCGACCACCTCGGACCAGAACCCGAGGCGGCACCCATCGAGGCGCAGGGCCTCGGCTGGGAGAACGACTTCGGCACGGGCAAAGGCGACGACACCATCACCAGCGGTATCGAGGGGCCGTGGACGGCCTCCCCCATCGAGTGGGATATGGGCTACCTCGACAACCTGCTCGAGTACGAGTGGGAGCCGCACAAGGGTCCCGGCGGCGCGTGGCAGTGGACGCCGGCCGAGGAGGGCGCCGTCGAGAACGCTCCCAAGGCGCACGACGAGGGCGAGCAGACGCCGATGATGCTCACGACTGACATCGCCCTGAAGAAGGACCCGCAGTACCGCGAGATCGTCGAGCGCTTCCAGGAGAACCCGATGGCGTTCGGGATGGCGTTCGCGAAGGCGTGGTACAAACTCACCCACCGTGATATGGGCCCGCCGTCGCGGTTCCTCGGTCCCGAGGTGCCCGACGAGGAGATGCTGTGGCAGGACCCGCTGCCGGACCCCGACTACGAGCAGATCGATGCGGCGGCAGTCGCCGACCTGAAGGAAGACTTACGCGCGTCCGACCTCTCGGTGTCGCAGATGGCCAAGACCGCGTGGGCGTCGGCGTCGACGTACCGCGACAGCGACAAGCGCGGCGGTGCGAACGGCGCACGAGTCCGCCTGCGCCCGCAGCGCGACTGGGAGGTGAACGAGCCCGCCGAACTGGCGACCGTGCTCGACACCTACCGCGAGATTCGCGAGGAGTTCAACGTCTCGCGCTCGGACGACGTGCGCGTCTCCGTCGCGGACCTCATCGTCCTCGGCGGAAACGTCGCCGTCGAGGAGGCGGCCGCGGCCGCCGGCCACGATATCGAGGTGCCGTTCGAACCCGGTCGCGTCGACGCGACCGAGGAGCACACCGACGCCGAGTCGTTCGAGGCGCTCAAGCCCAAGGCGGACGGCTTCCGCAACTACCGCAGCGACGAGGCCGACCTGCCGGCAGAGGAACTGCTGGTCGACAAGGCGGACCTGCTGAACCTGAGCGTGCAGGAGATGACCGTGCTCGCCGGCGGGATGCGCGCGCTGAACGCAACCTACGGCGACGACGCGAACGCGTTCGTCGACGACCCGGAGACGCTGTCCAACGAGTTCTTCGTCAACCTGCTCAGTATGGACAAGGCGTGGGACCCGGTCGAAGGCGAGGACGACGCCTTCGACGTGGTCGACCGCGACACCGGCGACGTCGAGGGGCAGGCCACCCGTGCTGACCTCATCTTCGGGTCGAACTCGCGGCTCCGCGCCGTCGCAGAGGTGTACGGCGCCGACGACGCCGAGGAGAAGTTCGTCGAGGACTTCGTCGCCGCCTGGAGCAAGGTCATGACGCTCGACCGCTTCGACCTCGAGTAAGCGACCACACTCGCCACACGGCGGTTCGATTTTTCGACGACCAGATCTTTCCGACAGCGGTTGCGCTGGTCGCGTCTACTTGGTCCGGGCGCTCGGCGAGGAGAATCAGGGAGCGAAGCGAGTCTGGATCCGAGTCGGCGACTGTTGCCGTCAGTCGGAGGTGATAGCCTCGCCGTCGTCACCGTCGATGGTGCCGAGTTCGGGTGCGTCGTCGTCGCCGCGGGCTTCGATGAGTTTGCCAAGGGCGACGGCGGCGGCGTAGATGGCGACGGCGACGAGGACGATGACGCCCCCGGCGGTCGCCTCGCCGTAGTACGCGACGCCGATGCCCAACAGGACCGCCAGTTCCGCGAGGACGACCGACACGAGCAGCGACTCGGTGAAACTGCGCGACACTTGCGACGCCCCCGCGACGGGGACGACCAGCATCGCGGCGACGAGGATGACGCCCATAATCTGCATCGCGCCGACGACGACCAGCGCCGTCAGCATCACCATAATCCGGTTGTACCAGGCGACGGGGATGCCCGACACCTCGGCGGCCGTCTCGTCAAAGGTGACGTACAGCAGTTGGTTGCGGGTGAGCGCCACCGTCGCGACGATGATGCCGAACAACACCAATAGGATGGCGGCGTTCTCCGCGGAGACGGTCGAGAGGTTCCCGAACAGGTACTGGTTGATGCCGACCGCGAGGCCTCCGGCGTTGAGGCTGATGAGTACCGTCCCCAGCGCAAAGCCCGTCGAGAGGACGATGGCCATCGACACGTCGTTGTACGCGTCGGTCACCTCCGAGATGACCTCGATGAGCAGCGCCGCCAGCACCGCCACGACGACGGCGGTGAGATACGGCGAGACGCCGAGACTCAACACGCCGTTGAGGAACAGGCCAACGGCGACGCCCGCGAACGCGGTGTGTGCAAGTGCGTCTCCGATGAGCGCGAGTTGGCGATGGACGAGAAACGTCCCGATGAGTGGGGCCATCACGCCGATACAGAGGCCGACGAGGATGGCGCGGTGCATAAAGCCGTACTGGAGCAGTTCCAGTCCGGTCGCCTCACCGAGTGCGGTCATCAGCAGCGACCACAGCTCTAACAGCGCGTACACCGGCGCGAGAATCGGGTCGAGCACGCTCCCGTCGGACTGGAGCAGCGGCGCGACGACGGCCGCGAGCGACGGCGACCCGAGTGCGGTCGGGGCGCTGGCGAACGTCATGCGCGATCACTCGTGACGCCGACGGCCGTGCCGAACGCCCGCGCGAGGGCGTCGCTACCGACGAACTCCTCGGTCGGGCCGTCGAAGTACACCTCTCGGTTCATACAGACGACGCGCTCGGCGTGGTCGGTGACGGCGCCGAGGTCGTGTTCGATGAGGAGGACGGTGATGCCGCGGTCGTTGAGCGACGCGAGCAGGTCGTAGAACGCCTCAACGGATTCGGCGTCGACGCCGACGGTCGGTTCGTCGAGGACGAGTAGGTCTGCCTCGCCCGCGAGTGCCCGCGCGATGAACGCCCGCTGGCGCTGGCCGCCCGACAGTTTCGTGATCCGTCGGTCGGCGAAGTCGCCCATCCCGACGGTCGCGAGCGCCTCGTCGACGATGGCCCAGTCTTCCGCTCCGAGTCGACCGAAGCCGACGTGCGGGAACCGACCCATCTTCACGACCTCACGGACGGTGATTGGCATCTCCTTGGCCGCGCTGGCGTGTTGGGAGACGTAGCCGATGCGCTGGCCGTCGTCGAAGCGGTGGGCGGGCTTCTCGAACAGGCGTGCCTCCCCCTCGTCGGGGCGAAGCAGGCCGAGCATCAGTTTCATCAGCGTCGACTTGCCGGAGCCGTTCGGGCCGACGACGGCGACGTACTCGCCGGCGCGGATGTCGATACTCACGTCTTCGACCACGGGTGCGGCGGTGTAGCCGAACGTGACGTCCGACAGCGAGACCACGGACTCGCGGGTAGCGTCCGCGGGCGCTGCGCCGTTTCGCTCGGCGGCGCGTTCTCCGTCGGTGTCCGCGGTCGCGTGGCTCATTCGAAGTTCCTCCACTCGGCGGCCCAGCCGTCGTGGCCGGCCTCCTCGGGCGGTTTGTTCCCGAGGACGACCTCGAAGGTGGGCATGTTGATGTTGTACGCGATCTCCTCGTAGCCCCAGTTGTTCTCGACCCAGTCCTCGCGGACGCCCGCGTACGGGGTGACGGGGAAGTACGCCTCCACCTGCGTCTCCGTGATCAACTGCTTGGCGGGGCGGCGCGTCTCGAAGACGCCCGCGCCGATGTAGCGGATGTCGTTCTCGTCGATGACGCGCTTGGCCTCCGTGATGTCGGACGGCTTCACGTCGCCCGAGGCTGCGAGGTTGACGACGAGCGGCCGCATCTCGACGCCGTAGCGGTCGGTGATGTACTGGAACGCGTTGTGTGCGGCCAGTTGCACCACGTCGCGGTCGGCGGCGTCGAAGATGGCCTGATAGTCGGCGTCGATCCGCTCCAACACGTCGGTTTTGTACGTCTCGGCGTTCGCACGGAACGTCTCCTCGTGGTCGGGCGCGAGTTCGACGAGGCCCTCGGTGATGTTGTCGACGGCCTGCTTCGCTCGCTGTGGGTCGAGCCAGAAGTGAGGATCCAGCCCGCGACCCTCGCCGACACCCTCCTCGTCACGGTCGAGGGTCTCCGCGAGCGGAACCAGTTCGACGCCCTCGCGGACGTTGATCAACTGCGTGTCGACATTGTCGTCTTTCAGCGTCTGGATGGCGCGGTCGGCCCACGGCTGGAAGTCCTCGCCGACGTGGATGAACGCGTCCGCGTCGACGATCTGTCTGGTGATGCTCGCGTTCGGCTCCCACCCGTGGCCGTGGAGGCCCGTCGGGATGAGGTTGCGAACGGTGACAGGGGTGTCTGCGGCGATCTTTCGGCCGAAATCGTAGAAACTGAAGAACGAGGCCACGGCGACCGGGCCGTCTTCCCCGTCGTCGCCGGTACCGTCTGTGTCGCTGCCGGAAGATCCGGACGCGCCGCCGAGACAGCCGGCGAATCCCGCCGCGAGGAGGCCCGTGCCTCCCGCGAGGAATCGACGCCTGGTCGAACTGGAACGACCCTCCGGGTCGTACGTGTCGGTCATACTCGTCTGAACGAGGGGTCCCGAAGGATATAGTTATTCCGACCGAAGTCGAAAGTTAGACTAGTCTAATTCACCACCGCTTGTGGACGTGTTCGGCGACGTGCTCCTCGTAGACGTCGCGGACGACGCCGTGCAGGCGGTGGTCGAGGGGGTCGTGGTCGGCGGCGGCAACGTTGCTCTCGATGTGGGCGGGCGTCGTCGACCCGGGGATGACCGCCGAGACGGCGTCGAAGTCGAGGATCCACCGGAGGGTAAACTGCGCCAGCGACAGGGCTTCGGGGACGTACGGTTCCAGTGCCTCCACCGCGTCGACGCCTGCGTCGAGGGGAACGCCGGCGAACGTCTCGCCGACGTCGAACGCCTCGCCGTCGCGGTTGTAGTTGCGATGGTCGTTCTTCGGGAAGGTGGCGTCGCGGTCGATAGTCCCCGTCAACAGGCCCGACGCGAGGGGAACACGCACGATGACGCCCACGTCGCGGCGGGCGGCCTCCTCGAAGAACAACTCGGCGGGTCGCTGGCGGAAGGGGTTGAAGATGATCTGAACCGTCTCGACACCGGGGTACTCGATGGCCTTCAGTGCCTCCTCGACGCGTTCGACGCTGACGCCGTAGTTGGCTACTTTCCCGCGTGCTCGGAGGTCGGCGAGGGCGTCGAACACCGCTGGTCGGTAGTACACGTCCGTCGGGGGGCAGTGCAGTTGCAGGAGGTCGAGGGTGTCCTCACCGAGGTTCTCCCGTGACCGGTCGACGAACTGTTCGAGGTTCTCTGCGGTGTAGCCGTCTGCGGTGTGGGGGTCAAGGCGTCGGCCCGCCTTCGTCGCCACCGTCACCTCGTCGTGGGCGTCGCGTTCGTCGAGCACGTGGCCGATGTGGCGTTCGCTGCGGCCGTCGCCGTACACGTCCGCGGTGTCGAGGAAGTCAACGCCCGCATCGAGTGCCGTTCGGACGGCCTCCCGCCCCGCCTCGTCGGAGACGTCGCCCCAGTCGCCGCCGATGTTCCACGTCCCGAGACCGATTTCGGTGACCGCACCAACGTCGCCGAGTGTTCGCTGCTGCATACGCGGTTCACGAACGGGTCGTGTAAGACGACTGGGATTCCAGCGGCGCCCCCGGCGAGTGGTGACCGACCCCCCACCGTGTCTCCGATCGTGTCGACTCGTCATACAATTGGGACAGATTGATATGTGATGTGTAACAACACGGCCGACAATGAGCAAAATCACCTTCCGCGCGGACGCGGACCTCGTCGACCGCCTCGAGTCGCTCGAGGGGTCGAAAAGCGAGGTGATGCGGGAGGCCCTGCGTGCGTACCTCGACGACGCCGACTCGTCGGACGACGTTGTCGACGAGACGGACGGCACGTCGCTCGACGACGCGTTGGCGACCCGCGTCGACGAACTGGTGGACGCGCGACTCGACGAGGTGCTGGAACTGCGCCACCACGACCGACCAGCCGTCGGTCGGACCGTCGTCCCCGAATCGCCGTCTGTGAACTTGACGGTAAACGTCGAGGGTGGCGACACCGCGACCGTCGACCGCGACGACGTGACGGAGACGGCTCCGAGCGCGGACCGTCGGACGCCATCGAGCGAGCGTGCGGCAGCGCCGTCGGACACGGCCGATCACTCGTGTGCGCAGTGCGGCGAATCGGTGTCTGACGACCACGTGTACTGCCCCAACTGCGGTGAGAAGGCGTCGAACCGCCTGTTCTGTGAGTGCGGCGACGAACTCCGCTCGGACTGGGGATTCTGTCCCGGCTGTGGGCGTCGGACGCCGGCGGCGGACGTCCTCGACAAACGGTAAGACAGCCCGACCGGCGTCGCTGGGCAGGCGGACGCCTGTAAGACAAGATGACGCTACCTGTCATACAATCGGCGGTATTTTTATATACAACGGGTATGTTGATACTACTGCGTAAGACGGCTTGTCTTACGAGCCGATTCGGGGCGGGGAAACTCCGAACTTCGGGTCGTGGGGGCACGGTCGCGTGTCGTCGTCTTACCGGGGGAATGCACAACAATGGAACGTGTGACACTACGAATTCCGAAACAGCAGATCGAGGAGGTTGAACAGATGGTCGAGACGGGCGAGTTCCCGAATCGAAGCGAAGCGATCCGCTCGGCGGTCCGCGACATGCTCAACGAGCAGGCGGAGTCGGGCGAGCGGACGCGAGGCGAGCGCAGTAAACGCAGCTGGGCCAAGGTGTAATCAATGCAGGATATCGTTCAAGACGCCTTGGAGAACGCCGAGGCCGAGCAGCGGAGTATGGCAGAGATGGACGACGACGACGAGTTCGGAGAGCCCCGAATCGTCATCATCGGCGCTGGCGGTGCCGGCAACAACACGATCAACCGCCTGTACAACATCGGCGTCGACGGCGCGGAGACCGTCGCCATCAACACCGACAAACAGCACCTCAAGATGATCGAGGCCGACACCAAGATCCTCGTGGGCAAGTCGCTCACGCAGGGGCTCGGTGCCGGTGGCGACCCCAGTATGGGGTCGCGTGCGACCGAGATGGCCCAAGGGACGATCAAGGAGGTCCTCGGCGACGCGGACCTCGTGTTCGTCACCGCGGGGATGGGCGGCGGCACCGGCACCGGTGCGGCCCCCGTCGTCTCGAAGATCGCGAAAGAGCAGGGCGCGATCGTCGTGGGTATGGTCTCGACGCCGTTCAACGTCGAGCGTGCCCGCACGGTGAAAGCCGAGGAGGGACTGGAGAACCTCCGCAACGAGGCCGATTCCATCATCGTCCTCGACAACAACCGCCTCCTCGACTACGTGCCGAACCTGCCCATCGGCAAGGCGTTCTCGGTGATGGACCAGATCATCGCCGAGACGGTCAAGGGCATCTCCGAGACCATCACCCAGCCGAGCCTGATCAACCTGGACTACGCGGACATGTCCACGATTATGAATCAGGGCGGCGTCGCGGTGATGCTCGTCGGCGAGACCCAGGACAAGAACAAGACGCAGGAAGTGGTGAACGACGCGATGAACCACCCGCTACTGGACGTGGACTACCGCGGCGCGTCGGGTGGCCTCGTCCACATCACCGGCGGCCCCGACCTCACGCTGAAGGAGGCCGAGGGCATCGCCGACAACATCACCGAGCGACTGGAGGCGAGCGCGAACGTCATCTGGGGCGCGCGCATCCAGGAGGAGTACAAAGGAAAGGTCCGCGTCATGGCGATTATGACGGGCGTCCAGAGCGCACAGGTCCTCGGCCCGAGCACGCAGAAGCAGGCCGACAAGTCCCGCGCGAGCATCGAGGGCGGCGAGCAGATGGACTTCGACGCGAAGGCCAACGCCCAGTCCAACGGGCAGGAGGCAGCGTGGCAGTCCGACGGCGGCCGTGACCAGCAGAGCGAACGCAGCAACGGTCTCGACGTCATCCGCTAACCGGGCGGATTCCTGCGACGGTTCTCTCACCATTTTCCACGACCCCGAGCCGGCGGCTCGCTCGTCCGAGTACGTCGTATACAGTCGATATGACGCGTTTACGCCTGATTGCGCACTTACGCCGCGTCGATCGCGGCCACGAGTTCGCACTTGCGACAGACATCGCGGGCGGTCTTCGACCCACAGTTATCACACGGCGAGAGGTCGGGGCCGCCGTCGCCGTCTTCGCGGTACTCGCCGGCGAGGATGCCCGACAGTTCCTCGTAGCCCGCCATAATCGAGTGTCTGACGCCGGGGTGACGTTCCTCCATCTCTAAGAGGAGTTCCTGAATCTCGCCGCGGTACGCCTCGCTGGCGTGGGGGCACTCGGCCATATGCGAGGGCAAGTCGCGCAGGTGGCAGTACAGCGCCACCTCCTTCTCGGGGACGTCCCGCAGGGGCTTCGCTCGCGGGATGAAGTGCTCGCTCTCGCGCCGTTCGGGGAACGGGCCGAGTGAGGCGTCGAAGTGCTTGGCCATCTGTGCCACGTCGCCTTCGAAGAAGTTCATCAGCGCCGTCTGCGCCTCGTCGTCGAGGTTGTGGCCGGTGAGCAGTTTGTCGGCGCCGAGATCGGCGGCGAACGTCTCCAACAGGTCCCGACGGAACACCCCGCAGTAGGCGCAGGCGGCCATCCCCTCGGGGTCGTCTTCGACCACGTCGTCCATCCGCACGCCGAGTTCCTCCTCGTACGACACCACCTCGTGGCGCATCTCCAAGTCGGCCGCGAGTTGCTCGCAGGCGTCGAGTGAGGCGTCGCGGTACCCCTCGATGCCCTCGTGGATGGAGAGGGCGACCATCTCGATGCGCGGGTCCTCGGCGAACGTCTCGTCGAGGACCGTCGCGAGGACGACGCTGTCTTTCCCGCCCGAGAGACCGATGACCCAGCGTTCGGGGTCGTCGGGCGTGGCGTCGTCGGGCAGGAGGTCGTCCTCGCGGACGCGCCGCCGGACGCGACGCTCCACCGACTCTCGGAAGTGCGACTCACACAGATGCGCCCCCGAGTAGGCCGCGTGCATCACCGCGTCCGCGCCGCACCTGTCGCAGTCCATTACCGGCGGGTTGCGCGGCCGTGGGCATACCCGTTTCGCACCGCGAAACGCACTCGCGTCGCCCGCGAAGGACAGTCTCATCACACGCCGCCCGGACCGTTCGGTATGGGCTGGATCGACCGGATTCGGGCGACGGCGTACCGACTCGCCTTCTCGTACTACCCGTCGTTCTGGATGACTGGCGCGTCGGTCACGTCGTTGGCGGCCGACTTCTCCGCGGCCACAGTAGAACTCCCACTGACGTGGCGGACGCGAAATGGGATGGGGACGATGTTCGGCGGGAGTATGTACGCCGCCGTCGACCCGGTGTACGTCGTCCTCCTGCAGCGACGCCTTGGCGACGCGTTCACCGTCTGGGACAAGGCCGCCGAGATACAGTTTCGCGAACCCGCGACCGAGACGCTGCACGCCGAGTTCGAGGTGTCGGACGATGAGGTGCGCGACATCCGCGAGTCACTCGACCCGGGCGAGTCGTGCGACCGCGAGTACGACGTCGCCCTCGTCGACGGCGAGGGGACGGTCCACGCCGAGGTCGAGAAGACCGTCTACGTCAGACGAGACGCGTAAGACGCTTGCCGGTCGCTCGCCTTCCCCGCGTATGGAACGCGAGGCGGCCCTCGACCGCGTGGAGTCGATCATCGACGCCGTCGACGAGGGGCCGATGCCGGTGCCAGTTCGGGAGGTGTGGGTGTACGGCGACGTCGCCCTCGGCCTCGATCCCATCGACCGACTCGACGTGTACGTGACGAAGGACATCCTGATGCGTGGCGACGACCCCGACGCCGCCGACGAGTTCGAGCGCTCACACGGCGTGAAAGGAATCGGTCGCTCCGTCTCCGCCGAGTGGGCCCGCGAGTATCCGGAACACATCCGTGTCAACGACAACGGCTACGCTGCTCCCGAGAAGTGTCTCGCGGCACACCTCCTCCCCGACGACGAACCGATCCACTTGGAGGTGTGTAACGCGCCGTTCGACCAGAACGTGAAACAGCGACTGAAGGGTGCGCTCGACCGCGGTGCGTACGAACAGGTGCTCGACCCGCGCGGCGTCCAGTTGTACGGCGAGGGGCAACGCGCGACCGAGACGATGGCGAAACTCCGCGGCGGCGACCTGCCGTTCCCGACGCTGTCGGGCGCACTGGAGATGCTCGGCGTCGAGGACGCGGAGGCCGACGACATCGTCGACGCGATGGAGTCGTACCGTGAGGCGCAAGAGGGGGCGACCGTCCGCGGCGACGTGGTGTGAGGCGACTGGCCGTAGTCGCCCGTCAGACCTCGCCCACGGTCACGTCGAACGGCACCGTCTCGACGCGGACGTACTCGCCGTCTTGTGCCTGTTTCGCCGCAGTTCGTCCCATCTCGCGCCACTCGCGTCTGAGCGCGTCGTAGCCGTCGGCGGCGGCGCTCCCATCGTCGTCGCCGTCGCTCGCGAGCGCACGCCGGAGTTCCGTCTCGTGGTCTGCGAGCCCCGCGCCGCTTGCCTTCCGCGCGACGTCCGTGAGATCCGCTTCAGAGTACGGTGGGTCGATACGCTTCTCGTGGCGGTAGCGGCGCGCCGTGACGTCCGACAGGCCCGCCGCGCGGAACTGCTCGCGCACGCGGTCGCCCATCGCCACGTCCGTCTCGACGCCCGCGATGTACGCCGCGCGGACCCGTCGTTCCAGTCCGGCCTCGCTGTCGACGCTCGAAGTCACCTCTACGTCGGCGTTGTCGGGTTCGACCGCGGCGACCAACTCCGAGGAGACGCGGGCGAACTCTCGAACGGCCGCGGCAGGGTCGGGGAGGTTGATCAACAGCGCCTGACAGACGACCAGATCGAAGGCGTCGTCTGGGAACGGGAGGCGGGTGGCGTCACCCGCGCAGTAGTCGATGTCGCGGTCGGCGTCCCCGTTCGACGCGGTGGACTCGTCGTGCGCGGTCGCGAGCAGATCGCGGTCGGCGTCGACGCCGACCACTCGCGCGTCGGGGGCCTCCTCCGCGAGGACCCGCGTGAGTTCGCCCGTCCCACAGCCGACGTCGAGGATGCGGGTGCGCGAGTCCAGTTCGAGTGGCTGGAGCGCCTCTCGCGACTCCCACATCCCGCGGCGCGTGCGTTCGAGGTAGTCGGCGGTGAAGCGGCGCATCCGTGTGGTCGTCGTCACCTCGGACGGCGAACGGCAAGAGCGGATCGGGTCTCCGGCGGGGCGACGTTCATCACCCTCGCGCTCAAAGGTCAGAGAATGGACCACGAGACACAGCGCAAGCGAGCCGAGACGTTCCGTGCGCTCCACGACGACGCGGGCGGACCGCTCGTTCTCCCGAACGCGTGGGACGCGGGCAGTGCGGTCGTCCTCGCGAACGCGGGGTTCGACGCACTGGGGACGACGAGCGCAGGAATCGCCGCCGCCCACGGCGTCCCCGACGGGGAACGCCTCTCCCGGGAGACGATGCTCGCGGCCGTCCGACGCATCGCGAACGCTGTCGACGTGCCGGTGACCGCCGACATCGAGGCGGGCTACGGGGACACGCCCGAAGCCGTCGCGGAGACGGTGCGAGCGACCATCGACGCCGGGGCCGTCGGCGTCAACCTCGAAGACGGCACCGGCGACCCCGACGCACCGCTCGCGCCCATCGAGGACCACGCGGCCGTCGTCCGCGCCGCACGCGAGGCCGCACGCGAGACGGGCGTGCCCATCGTCGTCAACGGGCGACCCGACGTGTTCTGGCTCGGCGTCGGCGACGAGGCCGACCGCCTCGACCACGCGGTGGAGCGAGCCACTGCGTACGCCGACGCCGGGAGCGACTGCGTATTCGTCCCCGGCGTGACCGACTTGGAGACGATTCGGGCGCTCGTCGACCGGATCGACGCGCCGCTCAACGTCCTCGGCGGTCCGGGCGCACCGCCGATCCCCGACCTCGCGGACGCGGGCGCCGCGCGGGTGAGCGTCGGGTCCGGACCGATGCGCGCGACGCTCGGGTTACTTCGCGAGATTGCGACGGAACTCCGCGACGAGGGGACATACGACGCGATGACGGGTGCGATTCCGTACGACGAACTGGCGACGATGCTGGCGGCGGCGAACAATAACTCGTCGTAACGGGCAGTCAGGCGGTCGAACGGTCAAAGTCCGAGTCAGGCGTCGTCGCGACCGTCTTACACCGATTCTTCGAGATCGTACAGGTCGCCGTACTTCGACTGCACGTAGTTGACGAAGTAGTCGGCGGTGAAGTCCTCGCCGGTCGCCTCGCGGACCAACTCGTTCGTCTCGTAGCGGCTTCCGTGCTGGTGGATGTTCTCGCGGAGCCACGCTTGGAGCGCCTCGAACTCGCCCTCGCGGACCTTCCCGTAGATGTTCTTGATGTCGTCTTCGGCGGCGTTGAACAACTGGCTCGCCATCACAGAGCCGAGCGAGTACGTCGGGAAGTAGCCGAAGTTGCCGTGACTCCAGTGGATGTCCTGCAGACAGCCCGTCGTGTCCGTCTCGGGGCGGATGCCGAGGTACTCCTCGTACTTGTCGTTCCACACCTCGGGGACGTCCTCGACGTCGAGGTCGCCCGAGATGAGCGCCTTCTCGATCTCGAAGCGGATGACGATGTGGAGGTGGTAGGTGAGTTCGTCCGCCTCGACGCGGATGAGGTTGTCCTCGTACACCTGGTTGGCCGACTCGAACGCCTCGCGAGCACTCGCCTCGGTGTCGAAGCGCTCCACGAACTTCGGCGTCACCAGATCCCAGAACGCCTGCGATCGGCCGACGTGGTTCTCCCAGAGACGCGACTGGCTCTCGTGGACCGACAGGTCACGCGACTCGCCCAGCGGCGTGCCGAAGTGCTCCTCGGGCAGGCCGAGGTTGTAGAAGGCGTGACCGAACTCGTGGACGGTCGCCATCAGGCCACCGAGTGGGTCGGACTCGTCGTACCGGGTGGTGACGCGGCAGTCGTACACGTTGCCGGAGGTGAACGGGTGCGTCGAGGGGTCGAGGCGACCGCGGTCCCAATCGTACCCCAGCGTCGTGAGCACGTCACGCGAGAGGTCCTCCTGCTCCTCCTCGGGGAATTCGTCGTCGAAGGCGTCGGTCGTCACGTCGGCATCGCTCGCGCGAATCTCGTCGATCATCGGCACGAGCGTCTCCTTCAGCGTCTCGAGGATCTCCTCGGCCTGCTCCAGCGGGAGACACGGCTCGTAGTCCTCGAACAGCACCTCGTAGGCGTCGCGGTCGGGGTCGATGTGCTCGGCGTACTGCCGCTTCAGGTCGACCAGTTTCTCCAGGTACGGCGCGAACTGCTCGAAGTCGTCTTCTGCTCTCGCTTGCTCCCACGCGCCCAGCGCCTCCGTCGAAGTCTCGGAAATCTCCTCGACGAGGTCGGTCGGCACCGACGCGGCACGCTCGTACTCGCGGCGGGCCTCCCGGACGAGTGCCTCCTGTTCGTCGTCCAAGTCGAGGTCCTCACAGGCGTCGAGGAGGTCGGCCGTCTCCTCGTCGGTGAGCATCTCGTGGCTCACAGACGAGAGGACGGATAGTTGCTTCGAGCGGGCGGGCGTGCCGCCCTCGGGCATCATCACCTGCTGGTCCCAGCCGAGGACGCCCGCCGCGCCCTGCACGCCGTTGATCCGTTCGAACCGCTCGACGAGGTCGTCGTAGGCGTCGGCCGTCTCGCTGGCCTCCGCGCTCGCGTCAGTCGCCATTGTCGGGAGGAACCGCCGACGGTCCTTCAAACGTGCGTTCGGCGAACCGGGTGTCAACACACGACATTCGCCCGATCGGTACGCTGTCTCGATACGGTGGTAGCTGGGCGATCAACAATCTTGTGGCTCGGTGACGTTTTACGACCGATGGTCTACCGGGGTACTCGAGAGTCGGAGGAAACGGACCGGATGCTCGCGTTGAGTGACGGCGTCATCGCGATCGCGATCACGTTGCTGGTGCTCGAGATAACCGTGCCGGAGATTCCAGCGGGAAGCCCGCTCTCGGTACTTCCCAGTCTCATCTTCGAACAGTGGCACGAGTTCTTCGGCTTCGTGCTGAGTTTCCTCGTCATCGGGTCGTACTGGGTGAATCACCGACGTATCTTCGTTCACATCGAGCGACACGACAGGGGGATCCTGTGGCTCAACCTCCTGTTCCTGTTGATGGTGGCGTTCATCCCGTTCGCGTCCAGCGTCTTCGCAACGTATCCAGACCAGTTCGGCATTATGTTCTTGTCCGGGACGCTCGCGCTCACGGGATTCACGCTCGCGCTCCTCTGGTCGTACGCGTCGCGGCGTGAACTCGTCGAGGAAGGACTCTCCTCTCGGGTCGTGGAGATCCAAGCGGCACGGTTCCTCGCGTCTCCAGCCGTGTTCGTCCTCTCGATACTCGTCGCAGCGTTCGACCCTGGGTTGGGGATTCTGACGTGGCTCCTCTTGGTTCCGATCAACGCCGTGTTGCAGTCTCGACTGGTCGAGAACCTCGAAGGGGAGGCCAGTCAGTCCCGGGTCCGTACCTCGAAGTGAACTCTGGAGGGTAGTGCGGTCGCTCGCGCTTGCTCCACACGCGTCCCTCTCGCTCGCGACGGGTACCGACCGGGAGCGAGCGGTTACGCGAACGTACTCGCCCGCGCTGCCACTTCACGGTAGACGCGGTAACAGCGGTCGAGCACCTCGTAGGAGACGCTCTCGGTGTCGGTGTGGGCCTCGCCCGACTCGGCGGCGCCGCAGATGACGCAGGCCGTCCCCGCGTCCGCCAGCCACCCCGCGTCCGTCGCGTGCGGCTTCACGACGTGTTCGGGCGTCCCAGACTGAGTGTCGCGGGCGGCCGCCAACACCACGTCGGCGAAGTCGTCGTCGGAACACGCCATCGGTGGGAGGTCCTGGTCGACGCGCCACTCCACGCCCTCGACGTCCTCGACACGCTCCAACGGCGCACGCTCGCCGGGCACGGTCCGCTCGTCGATAGTCACTTCACAGCCGTCGGGGACGACGTTCCACGCGGTGCCGCCCTCGATGCCGGTGACGGCGACGCTCCCACGGACAGACTCGCCCATCACTGTCGTCTCGGGGAACGCCATCTCGCGGACGACGTCGACGGCGTCGCAGGCGCGGTACACCGCGTTGACACCTTCCTCGGGGATGCTCGCGTGCGTGCTCTGTCCAGTCGCGAGGAGCGTGCTCGCGCGACGACCCTTGTGTGCGACGACGACGTCGGTGACGCCCTCGCCGGAGTAGTTCGTCGACCCCTCACCGACGACGGCGAACTCCGGGGCGAAGCCGTCGGCGATGGCCGCTCGCGCACCGGTTCCGCCCTCCTCCTCCCCGACGAACGAGACGAAGCACAGTTCACAGCCGTCCGGGTCGGCGTCGCGGAACGCACACATCGCGGCGGCGACGGCGCCTTTCATGTCCGCGCTCCCGCGGCCGTACAGCCGACCGTCGCGCTCTTCGAGGACGTACGACACCTCGCCGTCGTCGCCGGTCGCTATCTGCGGGTCGCCCGGCGGGACGACGTCGTGGTGGCCGACGAGTGCCAGCGTCGGCGCGTCGGCGTCGCCTTTCCGGGCGAACACGTTGCCGTGGTCGTCACGCTCGACGCGACCGTCCGTCTCCGCGCGAAGCCACGCCTCGATGGCGTCGCCGGCGGCCGTCTCGTCCTCGTGGCTCGGGATGGCGACGAGGTCACGCGTCAGTTCCCGCAGGCCCGGTGTCTGATCCGCCGTGGTTGTCATACGGTCCGTGCAGACGCCGACGGAGATAATTCCAGCGTCGTGACGGGCGGGCGTACATATCGGTTTATCTCAACCGGCGCGTACGTTCTGTGATGAGTGACCGGACGGTCTCTCCGAGTAGCATCACAGACCTCCGGGAGTCGCTGCTGTACGTCCTCGCGGACGCCGAGACGTTCGACGCCGCGGTCGAACGAACGCTCGCAGCCGTCTGTCGCGCCGGCGAGTGGGAGTACGGGGAATCGTGGCTCCCGGCGGTGAGCGACGGCGACGACGACCCCGCTGACCACCTCGTTCTCGGACACACGTGGGCGGCCCCCGGCTACGAGGCGTTCGCCGAGACCACGGCGTCGCAGACGTTCGGGCCGGGCGAGGGACTGATCGGGCGGGTGTGGTCGGGCGGTGGCACCGAGTGGATCGCCGACCTGAGCGCCGACGACGCTGGATTCACACGTGCCCGGGCGGCCGCAGAAAGCGACCTCGTGTCGGGTGTCGCCATCCGACTCCCCGAGGGCGCGCCGGACGACCCGGCGGTCGAACCGATTGCGGTGCTGGCGTTCCTCACGGCGACGCCGCGCGAGGAGGACTTCGCGTTCGCCCGTGCGGCCGCGGACATCGTCGCCGGGACGGGCCGACTGTTCAGTCGCCGTCGACGTGACGACGCGATCAGCGACGACCGTCGGCTACTCGATACCGTCCTCGACGTGACGCCACATCCGATCGTGCTCTTCGACGACGACGGTGAGATCCAACGGTTCAACGCCGCCGCGGAGACGGCGGTCGGCATCGACGCGGCGACGGCACGAGAGCGTGGTCGCCTCGACGAGTGGTGGGACATCACCACCCCCGACGGGAACCCGATCCCCAAACGAGAGCGACCCGTCTCGCTCGCGTTACGCACGGGTGAAACCGCCGACCGTCGGCTTGCGCTCACGCTCCCGTCGGGCGACAGACGCACGCTCGACCTCCGGGCGTCACCGGTCCTGACCGACGACGGCGACGTGACGCGCGTCGTCGCCGCGTTCGACGACGTGACTGACCGACTGGCGTACCAGACAGAACTGGAGGCGCGAAACGCCGAACTCGACCGCTTCGCGTCCGTCATCAGCCACGACCTGCGCAATCCGCTGGCGGTGATCGAGGGGTACGTCGACCTAGCGATAGAGACGGGAGATACCACTCATTTAGACCGCGTCAAGAACGCGGTCGACCGCGTGAACGGGTTAGTGGACTCGTTGCTCGTCCTCGCGCGACACGGTCAGACGGTCGGTGACCTCGAGGCGGTGCCCGTGGACGAGGCGGTCAGCGACGCTTGGCAGAGCGTCGGCGGCGAGGACGCGACGCTCGTAGTCGACGAAGACCTCCCGGTCGTCGAGGCCGACCCGGTTCGTCTCGGCCAACTCTTGGAGAACCTCCTCACAAACGCGCTCACGCACGCAGGCGAGGACGTGACAGTCTCTATCGAATCACTCGCCGACGGTAGTGGGTTCGCCGTCGGCGACGACGGACCGGGGATCGATCCGGCGGAGCGAGACCGCATCTTCGATCCGGGGGTCCAGTCGGGCGGCGACGGTCTCGGCCTCGGCCTCGCGCTGGTACGATCGATCGCGGAGGCACACGACTGGCGCGTCCACGTCGAGGACGGACCCGATGGGGGGGCACGGTTCGTCGTCGAGGTCGACAACGCAGACAGCGAGTGACTCCCGGATTTTCAGACGAGCGCACGCAGAGATAACCGTGCGGCGGGTGGATGCAAGCAGCCTTAAACGGCTCCCGACCCCACGGCCGATATGAACGTCGTGCCGGATACGAGCGCGGTCATCGACGGCCGCGTGTCGGAGCGGATCGCAGACGGCGACTACCAGGGGGCGACTATCTACGTCCCCGAGGCGGTCGTCGGCGAACTGGAGGCGCAAGCGAACGCCGGTCGCGACACCGGGTGGGACGGCATCGCCGAACTCCAACGGATCGCCGAACTCGCCGACGAGGGCGCGATCACGGCGGAGTTCGTCGGCCGTCGTCCGACCGTCGCCGAACAGGAGGGGGCTGGCGAGGGTGACATCGACGCGCTGATCCGTGACCTCGCGGTCGAACACGATGCCGTCCTCCTCACGTCCGACTTCGTGCAGGCTGAAGCCGGGAAGGCGACCGGACTGGACGTCGCGTACGTCGAGGCAGTCCCGCGCGGCGTCACCGACGACGACGGCCTCGACATCGAGCGGTTCTTCACCGACGACACGATGTCCGTCCACCTCAAGACGGGCACGCATCCGAAGGCGAAACGCGGGGACATCACCGACCTCCGCTACGTCCGCATCGACGAGGTCGACGGGCCGACCGACGACACGCAGATGCGCGAGTGGGCCGATGAAATCGAAGCGACCGCTCGTGCGTCGAATCAGGGATTCATCGAACTGTCGGAGCCAGGGATGACCATCGTCCAGTACCGTAACTACCGGATCGCGGTGGCTCGCCCGCCGTTCTCGGACGCCATCGAGATTACGGCGGTCCGCCCGGTCGCGAAGACGACGCTCGACGACTACGAGTTCGCCGACGAACTGCGCGACCGCTTCACCGAACGCCAGCGGGGCGTCCTCATCGCTGGCGCGCCCGGCGCCGGGAAGTCGACGTTCGCACAGGCGGTCGCAGAGTTCCTCAACGACAACGACTACGCGGTGAAGACGATGGAGAAGCCGCGCGACCTGCAGGTGTCCGACGAGATCACGCAGTACACCGCTCTGGGCGGTGATATGGCGAACACGGCCGACTCGCTGCTGCTCGTCCGGCCGGACTACACCATCTACGACGAGGTGCGCAAGACCCACGACTTCGAGGTGTTCGCGGACATGCGTCTCGCGGGCGTCGGGATGGTCGGCGTCACGCACGCGACGCGGGCCATCGACGCCCTCCAGCGACTTGTCGGCCGGGTCGAACTCGGGATGATCCCGCAAGTCGTCGACACGGTCGTGTTCATCGAGGCCGGCGCGGTCGACACCGTCTACGACGTGACGACGCAGGTGAAGGTGCCCGAGGGCCTCACCGCCGAGGACCTCTCGCGACCCGTCATCCAGGTCGTCGACTTCGAGACCGGAACGCCCGAGTACGAGATCTACACGTTCAACAACCAGGTCGTCACGGTTCCCCTCGACGGGGCCGACGGCGGCCACAGCGAGACGGGCGTCGGGCGCATCGCCAAACAGGAGATAGAACGCGAGATCCGATCTGTCGCCCGCGGCCACGTCGACGTGGAACTGCAGGGGCAAAACGACGCCGTCGTCTACGTCGAGGAAGACGACATCAGCTACGTCATCGGGAAAGGTGGGGGCCGGATCACCGACATCGAGAACCGCCTCGGAATCGACATCGACGTGCGCACCCACGCCGACCGCCCCGGCGGTCGCGGCGGTGCCGGTGCGCCCGCTGGCGACGCGAACGCAGGGTCGCCGAAGCCGCAGGGAACGGTCGTCCAACCGGAGATCACCAGTCGACACGTCGTCATCCGGATGGACGAACACGTCGGTGAGACAGTCGAGGTCCGCGCGGACGACGAGTACCTGTTCACCGCGACAGTCGGTCGCGGCGGCGACATTCAAGTCTCACGCGGGAGCGCCATCGCTGAGGAACTCGAAGACGCGATCGACCGGAAGCAGACCATCACCGTCGTCCAGGCTTGACATCCTCCCCGCCCTGAAGGGCGAGGGTTCCGACCGCGTTTGGGAGATTGTGGTTTACGACGTAGCCTGTTCTCGCGGTGCGAAGCAGCCGCTCTCTGAATCGAACAAGTACGTCGATGGCTGTGCCAACCAGCCGTTACTCCTATATCCCCCATCACAGGCGAGACTCGGAGATACTTTTTGTCGAATGTTCTCAGCACCGTTCACGTCCGCGTTCGCCACCGTCTCACACTTATCGCAGACGTACAGCCCACGTTCAACACGGTTCGCTTTACGCTTGCGACCACAGCACGAACACGACTTCGATGTATCGCGTTCGGATACTTGTTCGACCGTGATGCCTTCCATTTCGGCCTTGTATTCGAGGAGGTCGGTGAAGCGGTCGAACGCCCACGAATGCAGGTCAAGATTCCCGTGCTTGCCCCAGTTCTTCGACTCGCCGTCCTCCTCATCATCACGGATACCGGAGAGGTCGCCAATCACAATCGTTCCAACACCCCCGTCAACACATCGCTGGACGATGTGCTTCGAGAGCGTGTGGAAGTAGTGGGTGCGACGCGCCGACTTCTTCTGGTTCAACCGTGTCGCTTGGTCGGAGTCTGTGTCGTCACAATGAGCAATCCGCTTGCTGAAGTAGTAGTCATCCTGCTTCAAGCAGTTGAGCGGATACAGCTCGCTGTGGCCGTCTTCGTAGGCGAGTGCGGCGAAGTTGTTGATACCGAGGTCAACTCCCACTGTCTTCTCACCGGGTGATTCAGCAACCTCGATTTCAACGTTGCACACGAAGTGTAGTTCCCACTGGTCACCCGTCCAGACAGCTCTGACTTGTTGGATGCTCTCCACGGTGGAGAGGTCAACATCGGGACGGGTCTGGTACTCGCACAGGATGAAGTCCGACCAGTAGTCTTTGAGGTTCGAGCCTTTCGAGAGTCGGACTCTGTTGTATTTGATGTCGAGTTTGAAGCCCTTGTTCTTGAACGTGACCGTGCTTCGTGGGTGGTCGTCGCCGTGTTTACGGTACTTCGGTGGGTTTGCTCGTGAATCTCCGTTGCGTCGTTTGCCGTACCAGCCGTTGAACGCCTCAGCGAGTTCTTGCAGGACTCGCTGACTTGACTGTGAGTGCAGGTCAGCGTAGCGTTCGTGCGACTTCAGGTACGTGGTGAGTTCGTTGTGACCGGGAATGTGGCCTATCTCAGACCACACGCGGTCGCAGACCCACCGTCCGACGTTCCAGAGTTTTGAGGCTGAGAACCCGAGCGAATTGAGGTCGTCAAACACCTGTTGCTGATTCCGAATGGAAGCAGTGTAGGTACGGGTAACGACCTGATTCGCCATACGTAACCTGTGTCGGGATAGTTACTTGAAGGCACGGATGACGCAGTATGAAATATCCTGCTAGCCATCGGACGTGGTTCGTGGAGAGGTATGTCGGATTCATCCCCGCCCTTCAGGGCGGGGCTTTCTCCTTGACTCTCCGTAAGCACGCCTCGTCGTCCACGGCCGGGGCTGACACTGGGACCACACACGCCGTCCGATCCCGGTGTTTCGCGCGACGGCGTGCGACTCTCGTCAGCGCACGGCGTCGGTGGTGCCGTATCGGATATGAACGTTCGGCAGCGCCGCTGTGGGTGGTGTTCGGTAAACCCCGCTGTGGATCCAGGTGTGAGCGCTACTCTGCGCAGCAGGCTTCTTGACCGCCGTCGGCCTCGGCTGTCTGCGCGGCGTTGAGTTGATACAGATTCTGTCGAGCGTCGGCGAAGTAGACGTCCTCGTCGACGATGCCGATGTTTTCGAGGCGTTCGAGCGCGTAGCGGACGGTCCGCGCGGAGAGCATCGACTCTTCGACGATCCCCTTCTGTGTCAACGAGCCGTTGTATTCGAGCACTTTGAACACGAGTTTCGCGCTTGGCGGGAGGTCGTCGAGGGATTCCTCGTCGGATCCGGTCATCACTTCGAATCGAAACACCACTCTATGATAAATGTTCACGGAAGACGCTGGCGCGTTTCGGACGGGTGACACCAGCCAAGCGAACCCCTTTTGTCGTCGGCTGGCGCACCAACGCGTATGGCTACGGAAACTGCCTCGGGACTCTCAGACCACCTGCGCGGGGTGACCGTCACCACCGTCTCGTGTCTGGCGGGGATCGCCGCGGCGCTCGTTTCCGCGACCGTCTTCGGCGTCAGCGCGGACGCAGCGGCGGGTCGGCTGACCCTCTTGGTGGTCGCGGCGGCGGTGTTCGTGCAGATTCCCCTGCTGAAACTCCTCGGGGTGGCGGTCGAGGACTTCGGCATCAAGGACAACCTCTACGTGGCGTTCATGACCTTCACGCTCTGGTACATCTCCTACGGCGTCATCCTCTCGGCGAACGTGGCGTAACGATGGCGGACGACAGCATCGCGGTCGTCGACCTCGACCGATGTTCACCCGACCGGTGTAACTACGAGTGTGCGAACTTCTGCCCGCCGAACCGCACCGGGAAAGACTGCATCGTCGAACGTGGCGACCACTACGCGGAGGACGAACCGTACGACGGCGGCCCCGACCAGGTGTGGATCTCCGAAGAGATCTGTCTGGGCGAGACGTGTGGCATCTGTGTCGAGAAGTGCCCGTTCGACGCCATCGAGATCATCAACCTCCCGTCGGAACTGGAGAACGCCCCCGTCCACCGCTACGGCGACAACGCCTTCGCGCTGTACGGGCTTCCAGTGCCCGAACCCGGGAACGTCACCGGTATCCTCGGTCCCAACGGGATCGGGAAGTCGACGGCGGTGAAGATGCTCTCGGGCGAACTCGTCCCCAACCTCGGTAACCACTCCTCCGAAGCCAACTGGGACGCCGTCCTCGACCGGTTCAAGGGGACGGAACTCCAGAACTACGTCGAGCGCGTCATCGAGGGCGAAGTCGACGTCGCACGCAAGCCGCAGTACGTCGACCAGATCCCCAAGCAGTTCGACGGGAACACCCGCGAGTTGCTCGAACGGACCGACGAGCGTGGCGTTCTCGACTCGCTCGTGGAGCGTCTCTCGATCGGCCCGGTGATGGACCAAGACATCGACTCCATCTCCGGCGGGGAACTCCAGCGTGTCGCGCTGGCGGCGACGCTCGCGCGCGACGCCGACTTCTACTTCCTCGACGAAATCACGCCGTATCTGGACATCGGCCAGCGGATGACCGCCGCGCGACTCATCCGCGAACTCGCCGACGACGGCGAGCGCTCGATGATGGTCGTCGAACACGACCTCGCCATCTTGGACCTGTTGGCGGACACGCTCCACGTCACCTACGGTGAACCGGGAGCGTACGGTGTCGTCACCGATCCCAAGTCCACCCGCAACGGCATCAACGAGTACCTGAAAGGGTACCTCAACAACGAGAATATGCGGATTCGGCCGAACGACATCACGTTCGACGAACACGCGCCCCGCGAGATTACGCGGTCGCAAGTGCTGTTCGAGTACCCGGATATGGAGAAGTCCTACGGCGAGGGCGAGTTCTCGCTGTCCGTCGAGGGCGGCGCGGTCCACGAGTCCGAGGTGCTGGGCATCGTCGGTCCCAACGGGATCGGGAAGTCGACGATGGCACAACTGTTCGCGGGCCAGTTGGAACCCGACGAGGGTGAACTGGACTTCGAACTCGACATCGCGTACAAGCCGCAGTACATCGAGATCGACCAGCCGATGCGCGTCGACGCGTTCCTCTCGTCGATCACCGAGGACTTCGGCTCCTCGTACTGGGACACCGAGGTCGCGCGTCCGCTCCAACTCAACCGGATTATGGAGCAGAACCTCACCGACCTCTCCGGCGGGGAGCGTCAGCGCGTCGCCATCGCGGCGTGTCTCTCGAAAGACGCCGATCTGTACCTGCTGGACGAGCCGTCCGCGCACCTCGACGTTGAACAGCGGGTGCAGGCGACGACTGCTATCCGCCGCTACGCCGAGAACCACGACGCGACGGTGATGGTCATCGACCACGACATCTACATGATCGACCTGCTGTCGGACCGTCTCATGGTGTTCGACGGCGAACCCGCCGTCGCGGGGCACGCCTCGAAGCCGCAGTCGATGCGCTCGGGGATGAACGAGTTCCTCGGCGACCTGGACATCACGTTCCGCCGCGACGAGCGGACGGGTCGCCCCCGCATCAACAAGCCCGGCTCGCAGTTAGACCGCGAGCAGAAGCGCGAGGGCGAGTACTACTACTCCGGCTGAGTCGCTCCAGCGGCCTCAGTCGCGCTTGTACTCTTTCTTGAAGCCGCGGAACTCCGTGCGGTGGGCCTCCTCGTCGGAGAGGAGGGTGACCGCCAGGTCCTCGGTTACGGGGTCGTCGGCCTCCTTCGCGGCGTTGATGATCGCGCGGTACGTCTCGATAGCGCCCTCCTCGGCGTCGATGACGCCCTCGATGACCGACAGCACGTCCGTCGAGTCTTCCGGCGGCTGGAGCGAGTGCTGGTTCGCGGTGAACTCGGCAGACCCCGGCGGACGGGCGTCGAGTTGCTTCAGGCGGTTGCCGAGCATCTCTGCGTGGCCGAGTTCCTCCTGGATGTCGGTCTGGAGGCTCTCTTTGATCTCTTCGGCGCGAACGCCGTCGAGGACGATGGCGTTCGTCTGGTAGTTCATCACCGTCTCCATCTCGTCGGCGTACGCCTTCCGGAGGAGTTCGACGACACGGTCGTTGGACATATCGTTTCTATGTCATCGCTCCGGAGGCATATACCTGTCCGCCGGCGTGTGATCGTGTGTCGCGGCCGAGCAGCGGGAAAAAACGAGGTCGTCGTCCGGGTCGACTACAGGTACTCGCGAGCGCAGGTGCCGCAGAGGTGTTCCTCTTTCACGTCTACCTCGCGGACGGTCGGCGAGAACGACATCACGCACTTGCTGTTGTCGCAGTGTTCGAGACCGAGCGTGTGACCGATCTCGTGGACGATCTCTTTGCGGACGCGGTCGGAGAACACTTCCGTGGAGGGCTTCGTGGAGACGCCGCCGTCGGAGGAGGTCTGGAGTCGGTACGTCGAGACGACCGACCCATTTCCGTTGAGGTACGCGAGGCCGAACACGTAGTTTCGACGCCGGTAGTACAGGTCCTGCGGGGTGATCCCGATGTTCTTCTCACCGGAGCCGACTCGCGAGACGAGTTCGATGAACTGCTCGGCCCGGTATTGGTTGCGGCTGCGGTCGTACGCGCCCTCGGGGATCGACTGCTCGTCGTGAACCGTCACGTCGCAGTCGTACACCGAGCGGAGTCCCGCCGACGCCTCCCGCTTCACCTGCGCGGAGACGTCCCCGATGGGCACGATGTCGACAAGCATACCCAACTTTATGCCGGGTGCCAACATAAGTTCCTCGCCCCGTGTCAGACGCTCGTCGGTCCGCAGTCGCTCGAACGTTGGCCAATTTTCGCCGTCTCTGCGAGGTTGGAATCGGTCGTCGCTCGGCGGTCGCCGCCACCCTCGCGGACGGCGGTGCCAGCGTGACCGCAACCGACGTGCACGACCACGCGGTCCCCGACGGCGTCACGTTCGTTCGCGACGATATCGTCACCGCCGCCGACCGTTCCGACCCCGGCGACCACTATCGCGTCGACTGCGTGTACGCGTTGAACGTCCCGCCGGAGTTACACCGACCGCTCCTCTGGGTGGCGACTCGCGTCGACGCGGCCTGTGCGTTCACCACGCTCGGCGGCGACCCGCCCGCCGTCGACGCGACGCCGCTGGCACTCGCGGACGGCGAAACGCTGTACGTCGCTCGCGACCCCGACGGCACGCTCTCCTCGCGGCGGTGAGTCGGAACGCCCATACGCCGTCCGGTCACTCCGTCCGGTATGCGAGTCGATACAGTCGTGTTGGACGTCGACGGCGTCCTCGTCGACGTGGCGGATTCGTACCGTCGGGCGGTCGTCGAGAGCGTCGAGCGTCGCCACGGCACGACGCTCCCCCGCGCGGACCTGCAGGCGTTCAAGAACGCCGGCGGCTTCAACAACGACTGGGAACTGTCCGACGCCGTCGCGTTGTACGTCCTCGCGAGCGACCGCGGCCTCGACGCCGACGTGGCGGCGTTCACCGACGCCATTGCCGCCAACGGGACTGGTCTGGACGGCGCTCGCGCGACCATCCGCGACTCTCTCGGCGAGGAGACGGCCAGCGAGGTCGAAGCCGAGTGGGACCCCGACGCGCTCCGTGAGACGTTCCAGGCGCTGTACCTCGGCGCAGACCTGTACCGCGACATCGAGGGTGGCGAACCGCCGTTCGAGGCACCCGGCTTCATCCACGACGAACCCGTCATCTTGGAAGAGCAGACTATCGAGGCGCTCACCGACCGCTACCCAGTGTGTGTCCTGACTGGTCGCCCGGCCGCCGAGGCCGACATCGCACTCGACCGCGTCGGCCTCGACGTGGCCGACGACCACCGATTCACGATGGACGACTGGGACGAGGGGAAACCCCACCCGAACGCGCTGGTGACGCTCGCAGAGCGAACGGACGCCGAGACGGTCGCGTTCGTCGGGGATACCCTCGACGACGTGCGTACTGCCGTCAACGCCGACGCCGTGGACGACGACCGCGCGTACTACGGCGTCGGCGTCCTCTCGGGCGGCCTCACCGGTGACGACGGTCGTGCCGCGTTCGCGAGCGTCGGCGCGAGCGCCGTCGTCGACGACGTGAACGACCTGCCCGACCTGCTGGAGTGAGTCGGTGATGAGCGACGACCCCAACGCGGACGACGTGAGCGAATCGAGCGACCCGGGCGACGCGCCCTCGGCCACCGACGCACGCCGCGACCGAATCGCCCACGTCGTGCAGTTCCTCTCGTTCGTCGCGCTGTTGGACCTGTTCGCGCTCGCGTTCGCAACGCAGTTCGTCCCGCCGGACCGTCTGACGCTGGCGGTGACGGTCGGGCCGATGCTGGTCGTCTCGCCCGTCCTCGCGTACTGGTTCGTGTACGTCCGCGGGCGGTGACAACACAGGCGGCCACGAGGTCGTCCACGCCGACGGTGGCAGAGGCGTCCGGTCACACAACGCTTACCGCCGGGCCGTCCTATCCGCCTGTATGCGAATCGCACTTTTGGGCGGCACCGGCGACATCGGCGAGGGACTCGCCGTGCGCTGGGGCCGTGACACCGACCACGAACTGCTCGTCGGCTCTCGCGACCCCGAGAAGGCTCGGACGGCCGCAGACGACTACGTCGAGACGGTCGCCAACGCCGGCGGCGACGCCACGATCAAGGGCTTCGACAACGCGATGGCAACAGACCGTGCCGACGTCGTCGTCCTCGCGGTGCCGCCGTACCACGTCGCCGACACCGTCGACGCCGTCGCCGACAACCTCGACACGGACGACGTCGTCGTCACGCCCGCCGCGGGGATGAAACGCGACGACGACGGCTTCCACTACCACCCGCCGAGCGCCGGGAGCGTCACGGCGCTCGTGCGCGACGCCGTCCCCGAGGAGGTACCCGTCGTCGGCGCGTTCCACAACCTCGCCGCGGGCCGCCTCGCCGACCTCTCGCAGGACCTGGGCATCGACACGCTCGTCGTCGCGGACGACGACGACGCGGCCGCCACGGTGTCGCGACTCGCCGAGGAAATCGAGGGACTACGAGCGCTCGACGCCGGCGGCCTCTCGAACGCCGCCGAGGTGGAGTCGGTCACGCCGCTCCTGATCAACGTCGCGTCGAACAACGACGACCTCCACGACTTGGGCGTCCGCTTCGAGTAAGGCGCCTCGGTCGAGTCTGCCGACCACCACGACCCTTTTGCTGGAGAGTCACGATCCGCCGGTATGAGCCGACGCATCGCGATCGTCACGGGAACCGACTTCCCCGACCTCACCGCTGGCGGCCGCGCCTTGGCGGACGCCCTCCGCGACCGGGGTCACGAGGTCGTCCCCGCCATCTGGTCGGCCGAGGAGGTCGACTGGCGTCGATTCGACTGCGCGGTCGTCCGGTCGTGTTTCGGCTACTACCGCGACCCGGCGGCGTTTCGCGAGTGGCTGACGACCGTCGAGGACACGGGCGTGACCGTGTGTAATCCACCGGAGGTGATCCGGTGGAACGTCCACAAGTCGTATCTCACCGACCTCGCGGCCCGCGGCGTCACCACCGTCGAGACGGAGGTGGTCGTCCCCGACGAGGACCGTGAGTTGGCGTCGATCATCGAGGAACGCGGGTGGTCGGAGGCGGTGGTGAAACCCGCCGTCGGGACGAGCGCCGCCGGCGTCTGGCGGACCACACCCGAGACGGCGGCCGCCGACCAGGAGCGCTTCGAGCGTCGGTTCCCGGCGGCCCGTCGCGTCGGCGGCGGCACCGACGATGCGGAAGGGGGCGACGAGGGTGGCGGGGATGCCGGGCGTCTCCCCGACACTGGGACGCTCGTCCAGGAGTACCGGCCGGAAGTCGCGGACGGCGAACGATCGCTGGTGTTCGTCGCCGGGTCGTTCGCACACGCGTGGAACAGCCTCCGCGCCCCCGACGCTCTCGGCGTCGAGGCCTCGCCCGAGACGGTGCGCGTCGGCGACGGGTACGATCCGTCTGTGGCAGTTCGCGAGGACGCTCGCGCGGCACTCGACGCGGCCGCCGACGCAGTCGGAATCGACCGGACGGACCTCGCGTACGCCCGCGTCGACGGCGTCCCGATCCGGGAGGGGGGCGACCCTGCCGGCTTGCGCGTGATGGAACTGGAACTGATCGAGCCGACGCTGCACCTCCACGCGGAACCGGCCTCGACGGCGGCGCTCGCGGGCGTCGTCGACGACTGCCTCGCGGGAGACAAAAGATAAACTAAGTGACGGGTCCCGGCAGATGAGTGTCGGCCATCAGATTCATTATACGTTTTCGTGTCCTCCCGACCGTTGAGATGTCGACAAGAAACACGCTCCAGGCAGAACTGTTCGGACGAAACGTCGAATTCGGCTACTCCGAGACGTGGGTCGGGTACTCCCTGTTCATCTTACGCGTGGTGATGGGGTGGACCCTGTTCCAGGGTGGCATCACGAAACTCGTGACGTACCTCGACTCCGACCCCTCGAACAACTGGACGGCGGCGGGCTTCCTCGCGAACGCCATCCCACCGGGCAACCCCTTCACCGACCTGTTCGCGTCGATGGCAGGCAGTCCGCTCATCGATATGCTGAACATGTGGGGGCTGACGCTCACGGGGCTGGCTCTCATCCTCGGGGCGTTCGTCCGATGGAGCGCCTTCTGGGGCGCGGTGATGATGCTGTTCTACTGGGCGGCGTCGCTGACGGGCGGTCTCCTGCAGGGGCTTCCAGTCGCACACGGGTGGGTCGTCGACGACCACCTCGTGTACGCCGCCCTGTTGTTCGGTCTCGGCGCGTTTGGCGCAGGTCGCATCCTCGGCGTCGACGCGTACTTGGAGAAGATGGAGTTCGTTCAGCAGAACCGCTGGCTGTCGTACGTGCTCGGGTAACGAGCGCGTGAGCGGGGTCCGGACCGCCTGCTGCGGCGTTACGCGTCCGACTCCGCGACTTTCACCACTTGCTTCCCGATGTTCTCACCCTCGAACAGGCCAAGGAACGCCTCCGGCGCGTGTTCGAGTCCGTCAGTCACCGTCTCGCGGTACTGGAGGTCGCCGCCGGCGACGAGGCCAGCGAGGTGTTCGGTCGCTTCGCGGAAGCGCGGGGCGAAGTCCTGCACGAGCAGTCCCTCGACGCTTGCACGCGTCTCGATGAGTTTCGCCAGTTTGCGCGGCCCGGTCGGGAGTTCCTCGTCGTTGTAGAGGGCAATCTGCCCGCAGACGGCGACCCGAGCGTCGACGTTGAGGCGGCCCCACACGGCGTCGGTGACGGGACCGCCGACGTTGTCGAAGTACACGTCGACGCCGTCTGCGACCTCGTCGAGACGTGCGCCAACGTCCTCGGTCTTGTAGTTGATGCCGGCAGTGAAGCCCAGTTCTTCGGTCAGCCACTCCACCTTCTCGTCGGAGCCAGCGATGCCGACGACGTTCGCGCCCTGCAGTTCGCCGAGTTGGCCGACGACAGAGCCGACCGCCCCCGCCGCGCCGGAGACGACCATCCAGTCGTCGGCCTTCGGTTGTGCGACCTCACGAGTGCCGAAGTAGCCGGTGCGGCCGGGCATTCCCAGCACGCCCAGCGCCGTCGAGACGGGCAGACCGCCGGTGTCGACGGGCGTCAGCGAATCACCGCTCGCGGTCGCGTACTCGGCCCACGGGAGGTTGCCGACGACGGTCTGCCCCTCCGAGAGGCCCGCGCCGTTCGAGTCGACGACTTCCGCGACGACGCCGCCGCGGAGGGGGTCGCCCACCTCCCACGCGTCGGCGTACGACTCGCCGGCGCGCATCCGGTCGCGCATGTACGGGTCGACCGAGAGGTACAGCGTCCGCACCAGCGCCTCACCGGGCCCGGGGTCAGGTGTGTCGACCTCGCGGAGGTCGAACGTGTCGTGGTCCGGGACGCCTTCGGGTCGCTTCGCGAGATGGAACCGTCGGTTGGATGGCACGCATCGTGCGTCACTCGCCCGACGCCTAACGCTTCGGAAACCCGAAGCGACGGGCCAGTCGTTGTCGACGGTGGCGACGACCGACTGCTGTCGCTCGCTCGTTACAGGTGGAACACGTACTCGACGGCGTCGTCTGCATCGTAGACGCGGAGGGCCGTTCCGTCGGCGGCGACTTCGACGGCGTCGACGCCGTCGCGGGCGAACTCGTGACGGGGCATCGACCCCGAGACGGTTCCCTCCCGAGTCACGACGAAACGGGCGGTGCCGTCGTCGACGACGATCTCGTCGGCCGTGTCGGTCGCCGCCGAGTCGATGTCGCGAACGCGGTCGCGAAGTGTATCCCACTCCTCGAGCGAGAACCGCTCGAACTCGTCTTGCTCGGGCGCGGAGGCGGGTGATTCACTCGCTGTACCGCCGTCGTCGTGGTCGTCAGCGGTGTTCGGCACGCCCGATGATCGACGCTCCCGACGGGAAAATGCGATGGCGGATCGGTCAGGTCACACCGCCGGTCGGACGGGGTCGTGCCAGTTCGTCACCGATCGACCTCACCCATAATCGTGTCGAGGCTCCCGAGCGTCGCGATGAGGTCGGGTACGTGCTCGCCTTCGGCCATCTCGGGGAGCGCCTGCAGGTTCGCGAACGACGGCCCGCGGATCTTGAACCGCGCCGGTTCGTCGGTCCCGTCGGCCCGCACGTAGATGCCGAGTTCGCCCTTCGCGGCCTCGACGGCGGTGTACACCTCGGTGTCGTCGTCGGGCTTGAGCGTTCGCGGGACGTTGGCCTGGATGGTGCGGTCCTCCTCGGGCCAGTCTTCGAGGAGGTCGACGCACTGCTCGACGATCCGCGCAGATTCCTCCATCTCGCGAAGTCGAACCTGCAGTCGTGCGAAGTTGTCGCCGGCCGCTTCCGTGACGACGTCCCAGTCGAGTTCGTCGTAGTAGCCGTACGGGTCGTCGCGGCGCAGGTCGTAGTCGATGCCGGAGCCACGAGCGACCGGGCCCGTCGCGCCGTACGACTTCGCGACTTCCGGTGGGAGGTGACCGGTGTCGACGGTACGCAACTGCAGGATCTCGTTGTCCGTCAGGAGGTCGTGAAACTCCGCGAGGCGACGGGGGAGGCCGTCGAGGAAGTCGCGGGTCTTCTCGAAGAACTCCTCGCGGGGTTCGGGGAGGTCCCACGCGACGCCGCCGAGGCGGAAGTAGTTGAACATCAGCCGCTGGCCCGTCAGGTCTTCGAGGATGTTCTGTACCTTCTCTCGCTCGGTGATCGCGTACATGAACACGACGGTGAAGTCGCCCACGACGTCGAGTGCGTACGCACCGACCGCGAGCAGGTGCGAGAGGATCCGCGACAGTTCGGCGCTCATTGTCCGCACGACCTGTGCGTACTCGGGCACAGCGATGTCCGCGAGCGTCTCCGCGACGCGGGCGTACGCCCACTCGTTGAGCAGGCCGCCGCCGGCCCAGTCCCAGCGGTCGGGGTACGGCATAATCTGGTGACGGTAGGTGCCGTTTTGACACATCTGCTCCTCACAGCGGTGGATGTAGCCGATGTCCGGGTCCACGTCGACGACCTGTTCGCCGTCGAGTGTCGCCTGCAGGTGCATCACGCCGTGGGTCGCGGGGTGGTGCGGTCCGATGTTGAGCATCATCGTGTCGGTTCCTCCCTCGGCGCGACCGTCCGCCTCCAGCGGGTTCGCGTTCTCGTCGTACCTGACGATCTGCGGTCGGTTTCGGTCGTAGTCGAGCGACAGCGGGTGGCCCTGCCACGTCTCGGGCAGGAGGATGCGACGCAGGTCTGGGTGGTCGTCGTACTCGATGCCGACCAGATCGTACGCCTCTCGCTCGTGCCAGTCGGCGGTGTGGAAGACGGGTTCTCCAGACTCGCTTCGGGGGGCTTCCTTGTCTGCGGGCACGACGACCGACACCTCCTGAGTGGGATCGTCGTACTGCTTCAGGTGGTAGATGGACTCGTAGCGGTCCTCGTACTCTTGGGCCGTGACACACGAGAGGTGGTCGAAGCCGGCCTCCGTCTTCAGTGTGGAGAGGACGTCTTGGACCGCGTCCGGGCGGATCACGAATCCTGGCGCGTTGAGGTGCGTCTCGCGGCCGATCACGTGGTCGCCGAGGAGGTCGCCGAGAGCGTCGGGGGCTACTGTCGCGTCGTCGCTGTCGAGTCGGTCCGCGGGCGTCTGTGTACTCATAGGTGTGCAGGGCCGACGGCGGCCGCGGAGGACCGCGAGCGGCGCGTCGGGCGTGCGTGTGATCGTTCCGGGGGTAGCTGGTCGTTATCCCGCATATCTGGGACCATTTATGACAACGGCTCGTGAATTACTTCGGCGTGAAAACGATCGCCCTTCGACTCGATCCCGACGAGGCGTCGCGGCATCCGATGCACGCGTTCGTGGCCGACCATCCCGAGTTCGGGCCGACGCGACTGCTCCAGTGGAACCCGCGGATCGGCGAGCGGAACGTCCTGCTGTTCCACATCGACGGCCCGCCAGAGCCGTTCCTCCCCGTACTCGACGGCGTCGACACGGCCGAGGTCGTCGAGCCGTCCGCCGAGTCGGCCGTCGACGGCTTCTACCTATACGTCCGCGAGCGGCTCACCGAGCGCGACCGCGGACTCGTCGAGGCGTTCGCCGACGAAAACGTCGTCGTGGTCCCCCCGGTCGTCTACGACACCGACGGGACGATGCGGTTCTCGGTCGTCGGAACGGGCGACGCCCTCGGCAGCGCGGTCGACCGGACGCCCGACGGCGTCGACGTGTCGATCCGGCGGGTCCGGAGCGGTGCCGGCACAGCCGTCGACCCGAGCGCGGGCCTCACGGAGCGTCAGCGAGACGTCGTCGCCGCCGCAGTCGACGCCGGCTACTACGCCGAGCCACGCGAGGCGACGGTAGCCGACGTGGGCGACCGCGTCGGTTGTGCCCCGAGCACGGCGGCCGAACACCTCCGGCGGGCGGAGGCGACGCTCGTTCGGACCGTGCTCGGTGATCGATAGTCGGAGACACCGCCACAGCCGATCATCTACGGGCGGTCGGCCACCCAGGTGTCGGCAGGGCGCTTATTTCCTCCCGGGAACGACAGACGAGTATGACGGGACTCTCGCTCGACGCCACCCAACTCGACCGCTACTCGCGTCACATCATCCTCGACGAGGTCGGCCCCGCGGGCCAACAGGCCCTACTGGAGGGGTCGGCGCTCGTCGTCGGCGCTGGCGGTCTCGGGTCGCCTGCCATCCAGTATCTCGCGGCGGCGGGCGTGGGCCGACTGGGCGTCGCCGACGACGACGTGGTGGAGCGGTCGAACCTCCAGCGACAAATCATCCACGCCGACGCCGACGTGGGCAAGCCGAAGGCGCAGTCGGCCGCCGAGTACGTCCACCGGCTGAACCCCGACGTCGACGTGGACGTTCACGAGACGCGCGTCGACACGGACAACGCCGAGACGCTCATCGACGACTACGACGTGGTGGTCGACGCCTCCGACAACTTCGGGACTCGCTATCTCGTCAACGACGTGGCGCGACTGACGGAGACGCCCGTCGCACACGGATCTATCTACAAGTTCGAGGGACAAGCGACGACGTTGGTACCCGGGGGCCCGTGCTACCGCTGTCTGTTCCCCGAGGCGCCCGAACCCGGTGAAGTGCCCGACTGCGCGACGACGGGCGTGCTCGGTGTCCTCCCCGGAACGGTCGGCTGTGTACAGGCGACCGAGGCGGTGAAACTCCTCCTTGACGCGGGCGAGGTGCTGGAGGGACGACTCCTGTTTTACGACGCGATGGACATGACCTTCGAGACGGTGCCGTACCGTCCCAACCCCGACTGTCCGGTGTGTGGCGACGATCCGATCGACTCCATCGAGGGCATCGACTACACCGCCGGGTGTGGTATCTCCGCCGACTAATCGTCGTTCAGCGGCTGACCGGCCGCCGACTGCCTCGGTACAACGGCTTCGCACGGTTTTTGGTATCGCTCCCCGCACGTCCGCTATGGACGTGGCCGACCTGCTCAACGGGATGCCGTACGCCGACCACATGGGACTGGAGGTCGTCGAGGCCAGCGAGGGCCGTGCGGTCGTCGACCTCCCGATGTCCCAGGAGTTGTCGTCGGTGCCGGGCCGTCAGATCGCACACGGCGGCGTGACGTACGCGCTGGCGGACACGGCGGCGGGCGCGGCGGTCATCTCGCTGCACCACAAGCCGACGCCGACGGTGGATATGCGGATGGACTACCTCGCGCCGGCGACCGACGACCTCCGCGCGGAGGCGGAGGTAGTCCGCGACGGCGGCAGCGTCGCTACCGCGGAGGTCACCATCGAGGACGTCGAGGGCACGCACGTCGCGGACGCTCGGGGGACGTTCAAGACGGGCGGCGGCGGCGACGGCGGCGCGTGGGGTGTCACGCCCGGTGACGACTCGCTGGTCGACGAGGAGTGAGACCCCGGGCAGTCACTCGGATCTGACTCGGTCTCCACGGGCCGAACGAGCAGAACGGGTGCGAAATCGACCCGACCACGGTCGTGTACAGGGTGGTTTGGTGATTCTTCCCGAACGATAACGCTTTTCGGCAGTCACTCGGTATCCCGAGGTATGTCCGACGAACTCAAGCGAGGACTGGAGGGCGTCCTCGTCGCCGAGTCCGACCTCAGTTTCATCGACGGCGACGCGGGCAAACTCGTCTATCGCGGGTACGCCATCGAGGACCTCGCCGAACACGCCTCCTACGAGGAGACGCTGTATCTGCTGTGGAACGGCCACCTCCCGACCGCCGAGGAACTGGCCGAGTTCGAGGAGTCGATGGCCGCCGAACGTGCGCTCGACGACGGTACGCTGGCGACCATCCGCCGCCTCGCGGAGGCCGACGAAGAGCCGATGGCGGCGATGCGAACGGCGGCGTCGTCGCTGTCGGCCGCAGACCCCGACACCGACGCCGACCCGACGGACGTCGAGGCGAACGTTCGGAAGGCGCGCCGCATCACGGCGAAACTCCCGACGGCGCTGGCGGCGTTCACTCGCATCCGCGACGGTGAGGAACCGGTCGCACCCAACGAGGAACTCACACACGCCGAGAACTTCCTGTACATGCTCAACGGCGAGGTGCCCGACGAGGTCACCGCCGACATCTTCGACCAAGCGCTCGTCCTCCACGCCGACCACGGCCTCAACGCCTCCACCTTCTCGGCGACGGTGACGGCGTCGACGCTGGCGGACATCCACTCGGCGGTCACGTCGGCCGTCGGCACGCTCTCGGGGAGCCTCCACGGCGGCGCGAACGCGAACGTGATGCGGATGCTCCACGAGATCGACGAGTCCGACCAGGAGCCAGTCGAGTGGGTGAAGACCGCCCTCGAGGAGGGCCGCCGCGTCGCTGGCTTCGGCCACCGCGTCTACAATGTGAAAGACCCCCGCGCGAAGATCCTCGGCGACCGCTCGAAGGCGCTCGGCGAGGCGTCGGGCGACCTCAAGTGGTACGAGATGAGCGTCGCCATCGAGGAGTACATCGGCGAGGAGAAGGGTCTCGCACCAAACGTCGACTTCTACTCGGCGTCGACGTACCATCAGATGGGCATCCCGACGGACGTGTTCACGCCCATCTTCGTCATCTCGCGGGTCGGTGGCTGGTGTGCCCACGTCCTCGAACAGTACGAAGACAACCGCCTCATTCGCCCCCGCGCCCGCTACGTCGGCGAGAAAGACGCCGAGTGGGTGCCGATCGACGAGCGGTAAGCGCGGACGCCGCTTCGGTCGAGTCGGCACCGAGTGAATGGACGCTTCTTCCGACTGAATGGTCGGGTTTGTCGGCGAAGTTGAGACACATCTGGTAACCACGTGGCCGAAGCAATGGTTATCTCGTCTGCCGTCATACTTGATGTATGGATCTCAAGATCAAAACCCCGAAAAGCGACGACTACAGCGAGTACGCAGAGCGCGTCCGAATCGGCACCTCCGAGGCGCGAACGAAGGCCAGCGAGCGTGGCGAGTTGGTCCGCCACGAGGTTGGCGACCGGATGTTCGACATCATGACCGAGTACTTCCCCGAGGAGTACCAGGCGCGCCGCCGCGACGAACTGATCCGCGCGTTCGGGGCCGGCATCGCTGTCGGCTTCCTCGGCCGCGAACTCCTCCGGTACGGCCGTCGCTGACGGCACGGTACCCGCACTGCTCCCGACGACGACACACGTTTTCGATTTCGCTTCCTTCACACAGCCACGCAGCCGTCACCCATCGGTGCCGACCGCTCCCGTTCGTCAGACTGTGTACAACTGGGTTCTGTAGGCAGACGAACGGATCACGTGCCCTCGGCGTCGCTTCCCACGTCCGTACCTCGCTCGGCCATCATCTCGGCGGCGCGACTCGCCCACCCGGTGTAGCGGAAGCCCCAGACGACGACGGCAGTCATCCAGACGTACTGGAGGCCGACGCCGAGATACGCGCCGGGCGCACCGTATCCCAGCACCTCGCCGACGACGTACGTCGTCCCCAACAGGAAGCCGAACGTCCCGGTGAGCCGCGCGACCAGCGGAATGCGCGTCTCGCTTGCGCCCTGAAGCGCCCCCGAGAGCACGGTGTAGCCGACGAGGAACGCGCCCGTCGCGCCGTACACTCGCGCGAATGCGACGGCGTGGGGGACCGTCTCGGGGTCCTGCGTGAACACGGAGACGAACGCGGGCGCAGCGGCGACGAGGGCGATGCCGATGACGCCGACGGTGGCCAGACCCAGTCCCATCACCGCGTAGCCGTTGTAGCGCGCGCCGTCGGGGTCGCCGTCGCCGAGCGACTGGCCGACGACGACGCTGGCGGCGACGTTGTAGCCGCGCGAGAGCGGCCCCGTCACCTGCTGGTACATCCGGCGACCGATCTGGAAGCCGGCGTTGACCGTCGTCCCGAACCCAAGTAGGAGGGCGTTGAACGGGAACTCCGCGATGGTCGCGGAGAAGCCCTCCAGCACGCGCGGCGCGGACACCCGGACCAACTGCTTGGCGATGACCGTGTCGCGCGGGCGGACGAGGCTCGCGTCCGACCACGGGGTTGCCATCGCCACGAGCAACAGGCCCGCCGTGAGGACGTTCGCGGCCGCCGTCGAGATACCGACGCCGACGATGGCGAGGCGCGGTGCACCGAACAGGCCGAGGCCGAGGACGACCGATCCCGAGATGTTGAGCGCGTTCGCGACGACGTTCACGTACATCGGGGTGCGGGTGTCGCCGGTGCCCTGGAGCGAGCGTGCGCCGATGAGGGCGACGTGACGGGCAGGGGCGGTCGCGAACACGATGGCGAGGTACTGCCCGCCCAACGCCGCGGTGTCGGCGTCGGCCCCGAGCAACGCGATGATCGGTTCGCCGAAGAACAGGCCGACGAGCACGAACGGAATCCCGGCGAGCGCACCCATCAGCACCGCCTGCGTCACCGCCTCGTCGCGGTTGGCGTCGGCGGCCGCACCGGTGTCTTGACTGGAGAGGGCGATAGCGCCCCCGCCGAGTCCGAGGCCGATGCGGAGCGGAAACCGCGCGTACAGGTCGGCGAGGCCGATGGCGACGACCGCCGCCGGGGAGAACTGCGCGGTGACGATGATGTCGGTCGTCCGCATCGCCGTGCGGAACGTCTGCTCGGCCATCACGGGCCACGCCAGCGAGAGGACGCGTCGCCAGACGCCGAGCAGACGCTCGCGGTCCATATCGGTCGCTCGGACGGGCACGGTTTGGCGGTTCCGCTTCCGGAACCTCGTGTGAGTCCCCGTCGCTCGTCGTGACCGCCGCCGAGCGGTCGCCCGAACAGCCAAGCCGTTCGCCGGAGTTCGACGCGTATGGACGTTTTCGTGTACGGCACCCTCACCGAACCGACGCGGGTGCGAGAGGTGCTCGACTCGTTCGCGTTCGTCGGCGCGGCGACACTCAGGGGGTTGCGCGTCGTCGAGGGACGCTATCCGACGCTCGCCCCGCCCGAGTCAGTCGGCGAGGAGTTGGCCGACAGCGCGGTGACCCACGCTGCCAACGGCATCGACGACGCGGTGGGCGGGCGACTCCTGCGAACCGACGAGGTGGACGCACTCGACGCGTACGAACGCGTCGACGACGACCTGTACGTCCGAGTGTCCGTTCCGCTCTTCGACCCCGACGGTGACCGCGCGGGAACGGTCGCGGTGTACGTCGGCGACCCCGACCGACTGGCCGCCGACGCGACGTGGCCCGGTGACGGACCGTTCCCACGGCGGGTGCGCCGCGCCGTCGACGAACTCGACGTAACAGTCGAAAGACAGGTCGGCCGGTGAAGCGCGAGACGACCGACCGACAAGCGTCAGACGATGCGAGCAGAAGGGCTCTACCCTCCGTTTTCACTTTCACCGCGCGTGACTTACTTTTAAATACTCGGGGGGCATCTACTCTGATGCACGTCACACGCGTGCATTCCCCCTCTTTCCCCCTTTCACACTCGCGAGCGACCGCGCCGCCGACCGGTTCGTGTCGCGGCGCTCGACGCTGACCACAACCGATACACCACCGACCCCAGTAGGACCGGTATGCTCAGTTACGACGACGTGGTCGCTGCCCGCGAACACGTCGAGGCGGTCGCTGTTCGGACGCCGCTGACGTACTCGCACAGTTTCTCCGAGATGACGGGTGCGGACGTCCACCTGAAACTGGAGAACACCCAGCGCACCGGCGCGTTCAAGATCCGCGGCGCGATGAACCGCATCGCCGCGATGGACGACGACGAACGCGAGCGTGGGGTCGTCACCGCCAGCGCCGGCAACCACGCGCAGGGCGTCGCCCTCGCGGCCACACGCGCGGGCGTCGACTCGACCATCGTGATGCCGAAGTACGCCCCCGTCTCGAAGGTTGAGGCGACCCGCCGGTACGGCGGCAACGTCGTCCTCCACGGCATCGACTACGACGAGGCACAGGCGCACGCCCACGAGATCGAACGCGAGGAGGACCGCGTGTACCTCCACGCCTTCGAGGACGAACTCGTGATGGCCGGACAGGGGACCATCGGCCTCGAAATCGCCGAGCAGTGCCCCGAGGTGGACACCGTCGTCGTCCCCATCGGCGGCGGCGGCCTCATCTCCGGCGTGGCGACGGCGCTGAAGGGCGCACTCGACGACGTGCGTGTCGTCGGCGTCCAGGCGGCCGGCGCGGATTCGGCCGCCCGGTCGATGAAGGAGGGTCATCGCGTCGAGTTGGGCGGCGTCGACACCGTCGCCGACGGCATCGCCGTCCGCGAGGTCGGCGAGCACACGTACCCGTACATCCGCGACCGCGTCGACGAGGTCGTCACCGTCGACGACGAAGAGATCGCAGAGGCACTCACGCTCTTATTAGAGCGCTCGAAGACCGTCGTCGAGGGCGCGGGCGCGGTCGCCCTCGCGGCCGTCCTCGAGGAGAAGTTCGACTACGACGACGGCGAGGTCATCGTCCCGGCGCTGTGTGGCGGCAACATCGACATGAACACGCTGATCACCGTGATCCTCCGGGGTCTCGTGCGGATGGGTCGGTACCTGAAGGTGTCGCTGGAGTTGAAAGACCGGCCGGGCGAACTGGAACGCGTCGCGGGCATCATCGCCCGCGAAGACGCCAACGTGTACGCCTTGAGCCACGACCGCACCTCCCGCGACATCGCCGTCGACGCCGCCGACCTAGAGATCGAGTTGGAGACGCACGGTGACGAACACGCCGCCCGCGTCGTCGCGGCGTTAGAGGGGGCTGGGTACGAGGTGGAGGTGCTGGCGTAGCGACGTGCGAGACGGCCAGTTTCGGCCGACGTTTGCGGCGACCGCCGACGCTTCCCGCCGATTTATGAGTCGCCCGCTCGCAGGCGAGTGTATGAAACGGATCGTCTCCACGGACGAGGCTCCGGCCGCGGTCGGCGCGTACAGTCAGGCGACGACGAACGGTGATCTGCTGTTCACCGCCGGACAGATCCCACTTACTCCCGACGGCGACCTGCGCGACGACGCGCCCATCGCCAAGCAGACGGAACTGGCGCTGGACAACCTCCTCGCTATCGTCGACGAGGCCGGCGGCGACGCCGGGGACGTCCTCAAGACGACGGTGTTTCTCGCGGACATCGACGACTTCGAGGAGATGAACGAGACGTACGCCACCTACTTCGACGACGAACCACCCGCGAGGTCGGCGGTGCAGGCGGGGGCGCTCCCGAAGGGCGTCGGCGTCGAGATCGAGGCGGTCGTCGACGTCTCGTAGGTGTCCCGCGAACGGTCGGCCCTGTTGTGGGGGCTCGTCGGCCTGTTCGTCGTCCTCGTCGGCGGCCAGGCGTTGGTGCTGTTCGGCCTCGGACTCCCGTTCGGGTTCGCGGGGTTGTTCGCCCTCGCGGTCGTCGTCGGCGCGGTGGTGGCCCTCGCCGCCTACCGATTCGAGCATCGACTGACGGAGAAAGGACAGGCTTAAACTTTACAGCGGGGTAGGATCGGACGCGAGCCAGGATGGCCGAGTGGTAAGGCGCACGCCTGGAAAGCGTGTTCCCCTTGGGATCCAGGGTTCAAATCCCTGTCCTGGCGTCTTCTCTGGTCGACAACGCGAACGAGCGGAGCGAGTGAGCAGTCGACCCGTGTGTACCCTTCCGTCAGGGATTTGATCAGAGAGTGAAGCGAGCGACAGCGAGCGGAACGACCGTGTTCAAATCCCTGTCCTGGCGTTTCTGACGAAGCCACACTGTGAGCGGAGCGAACCGCTGGTCCGTGACCCCGTCCGCGCGTACCGTCGCGGGTACTCACGCTCTCCTCACCGAGGCGTTCGCGTCGCCACGACCGCGTACAATGGGTCCGTCTCTGGGCGCTCGCGGACGACCTGCTGGACGTCGAACGCGCCCGTCGCGTCGACGTACGACCGGACGAGGTCGACTCTGCCGTCCATCGACGCCTCACGCCACGCGCGGACCGCTTTCGTCGGGAACATTCGGTTCGTGAAACTGACGACGAGGACGCCCTCGTCGGCGAGAACGCGGGCGAACTCGCGGAACACCGCGCCAGGATACTGGAGGTACTGCACCGAAAGCGCACAGGTGACGGCGTCGACGCTCGCGTCCGTGAGCGGAAGCGTCTGGTCATCGTTCAGGTCCTGAACGAACCAGTCGTCGAGTCGGTCGTTCGCCGCCAACTCGTCGGCGTTGAGGCCGTGTCCGACCACCGTCTCGTAGCCGTCGTCGGGGAGGTGCGACACCCAACTGCTCATCGCGTCGAACACGCGAGCGTCGGTCGGGACTACCTCGGCGTACAGATCGGTGAGTCGGTCGAGGAATCCGTCGTCCGCGTGCGTGACGTATCGTGGGGACCCGTAGAACGACTCGTCGGGTCGTGAGTCCACCCGCTCACGCTGACGGTCGCTCAGTACCTCGGACATCAGCGGGAGGTACGGGGCGAAGCGGATTGAACCTACGGACGCGCACGACGCCCCGTCAATATTAAATCGGAACCTCGAATCGGTTCAGTGGATGGCAGGCGGACCAGCGGGACCTCTCAGAACGCTACTCGACGTCTCACCCGACTACGCGGGTGAGACGCAGGCTATCCGTGCAGACGTGTTCGACGTACTGGACGACTCGTACGTCTCTGTCGCGGACTCGGCGGCCGCCGACGAGGACACCCTCTCACCAGACCTGACGATCGTGGTCGGCTCCACGCCGGAGCGCTCCGAGGTCGTCGATGACGAACGGTCGGTTCCGACCGTCTACTGCGTCGACGACCCCGAGCGTGCGCGGGCTATCGAAGCGAACAGCGACCCGCGGACGACCGCGATGCCGTGGACGCCGACACGACCGCAGTGGGAGTTCCTCCCGGCGGCGATCGAGCGTGTCCTGTCTGGCGTCGAACTCGGCCGCTACGAGCGCTTACTGGGGACGATCGCAGACGGCGTGTACGTGTTGGACAGTGCGGGCAAATTCGTGCAGGTGAACGATTCGCTGTGTTCGCTGACTGGGTACAGTCGCGAGGAACTGCTCGGAAGCCGAGTCGAGTTGATCAAAGACTCGGAAACGGTCGCCGAGGCCGAAGATGCGCTTCGCGGCCTCCTCCGGGACGAGACTGCTCGACAGGCCGTCTTGGACATCGAGATCCTCCAGAAGGACGGCACACCAGTTCCGTGTGAAGACCGGATGACCATCCTCCGCTCGCAGGGGGAGTTCCGGGGCACGGTCGGATCGCTCCGGGATATGAGCGACCAACGCCACCGTGAACAGATGCTCTCCGAGTTGCTCTCGGCCACGACCGAGATGCTCGCGGCCGACTCTCCGGAGGCAATCGCACAGATCGTCGTCGACACGGCGGAAGATGCACTCGGGCTCCCGTTCTCTACAGTTCGGTACGCCGACGGTGAACTCGTCCCGGTCGTGTCCTCGGAGGCGACCAAAGCCGTGATGCCGGAGCGACCGACGTACGAACTCGGTGAAGGGCCGGTCGGAACGGCGTTCACAGAGCAATCAGTCCTCTACCGACGCGTGTCTGACGTCGAGGACGGCCGTGATCGGGGCGACCTAACCGCCGCACTGTATCTCCCACTGGGAACGCACGGGACGCTCACGGTCGGGACACTCGCACAGCAGGGGCTCTCGGACCAGGATCAGTTCGTCGTTCAGTTGCTCGCGCAGTCTGCCGCGGCGGCCCTCGATCGGATCGTCCGCGAGGTGGAACTCGAAGAGTACGAAGCGTTGGTCAAGTCGGTGGACGACATGGCCTTCGTCGTCGACGACGACGACTCGTTTCGGCTGTTCACCGATCCCTTCGCAGCCTTCCTCGGATACGGTCGGGACGAACTGGAGCGCGAACCGTTCGACCTCGTCGACGATGGAACGATCGAGGGGCTCGTTACCGCCCTCCGAGCGAACGACCAGTCGAGGTCGCTGACACGCGCTGCTGAGTTGCTCGATGCCACCGGGACGAAACAGCCGGTTCGACTGACTGCGTCACCGATCGCGTCGAACGAGTTCTCTGGAATCGTGGTGTCCGTCGACGACACGTCCGAACTCGTGTCCGCACAGGAGGCGGTGGTCCGTGCGACCACGCGCGTCGAGCAGTTGTTCGACACAGTCACCGACCCGGTGTTGGAACTCAAGTCGACCACGGAGGGAATCGTCGTGAACGAGTACAACCACTCGTTCGCACGACTGACCACGGCAGCGATCGCAGGTGAACACGTCTCGGCACTCGAGACATCACTGTGCGACGAGCGACTCAGCGACCGGATCCGTGACATCGTCGCTCAAGACCGGCTGTCTTCCGACGGTCGACCAGACGACTCCGAACGAGACCCGGTGGTCGTGGACACGCCGAACGGACGGCGAGATTACGTGACGCGAACGCTGCAGGCCGACATCGACGATCGAACGCACCTGTTCGTGTTGTTGACCGACGTCACAGACCTCCGACAGCGTGAGACGCAGTTGGCGGTGTTGGGTCGTGTGTTACGACACAACCTCCGGAACGAGATGAACGTCGTCCAAGGGTTCGCAGCCGAGATCGGCCGCCGGTCGACGGACGCGGATATCGTTTCACAGGCGAATCACATCGAGACTGCCAGCACCCGACTTCTGTCGCTGAGCGAGACCGCTCGCCGGGCACAAACCGCGTTGGGGAGCGACACCGCGTATCAACGCACCCACCCAGCAGACGTGATCGAAGACAGCGTCGAGGTGCTCGGGACGGAAGCGGACGACCCCACGCTCTCGGTCTCGGTAGACGACTGTGACGACGTCCACGTCTCGGACAACTTCGCAGTCGCCGTCGCACAACTCATCGAGAACGCGTTCGTTCACGGCGACGTGCCCGTCACGTGTTCCGTCTCACAATCGGATGGCCGCGTGTACTTCCGGGTCTGTGACGCAGGCTCCGGTATCCCGGACCACGAGTGGGACATCGTCACTGGCGAACCTGACATTACCCAACTTCGACACGGGAGCGGACTCGGACTGTGGCTCGTGCGTTGGATCACCGACAACCACAGCGGTAGCCTCTTCCGAGACACGACCGACGCTGGGGAGTCTGTGGTTGGGATCTGGGTGCCGACTTCGCCTGCCGAGTAGCGCGACCACTCGGCGACGGGTTCTCGATACGGGTCGGACTCGAACTCCCACTCGGCACGTCGGACTCGCGGCGTCGACGATCCGACTCAGTCGCTCGACGCCGTCGGCGTGCCGGCCAACGACTCCGCGTACCCTTCCAGCATATTCTCGACGTACTTCGCGACCACGTCTACCTCGACGTGAATCGGGTCGCCAACCTCCTTCCCTGAGAGGTTGGTCAACTCGTAGGTGGTCGGGATGATGGCCACGTCGAACTCGTCGTCACGCTTCTGTGCGACCGTCAGCGAGATGCCGTCGAGTGCGACTGACCCTTTGTCGACGACGTACTTCCCGAAGCCCTCCGGGATGGAGAAGGTGAACCGCCAGTCCTCGCCGACCCGTTCGACGCGCTTCACCTCGGCGGTCGTGTCGACGTGGCCCTGCACGACGTGGCCGTCGAAGCGGCCGTCGGCCGCGAGGGCGCGTTCGATGTTGACGACGTCGCCCTCGCGGACCTCCCCGAGGTACGTCTTCGCGACCGTCTCGGCCGCGAGGAACACGGAGAACCACGAACGGTCGGCGGTATCGTCGTCAGCGCCGTCGCCAGCCTCGTCGTCCGCGTCGACCGCACCGAACTCCTCGACGGTGAGGCAGACGCCGCTGACGGCGATTGACTGGCCGTGATGGAGGTCGTCGAGACCCTCGGCGGCGACGCGCAGACGGATCCCCTCCGGCGTCTCCTCGCGAGCGAGGACCTCGCCGGCGGTCTCCACGATTCCGGTGAACATAGTTCGACGAATGATACCATAACCGGAAAGCGTTCCGATATCGTGACGGGTGGACTTATGTCTGGCCCGGCCCCGTCGCACGATATGGACGCGCTCGCACGACTTCGGTCGAGTTTCATCGCGGGGCTGTTCCTGGTGTTGCCGTTGGCGGTCACGCTGTTCGTCCTCGACTGGGCGGTCAACCGACTCACCATCACGCTCGCGCCGGTCGTCAGCGAGACTGGTCTCGCAGAACTTGTCGGGAACGAGGTGCTGGCGACGGCGCTCGCGGTCGTCATCATCGCCTTCGGCGTGACGTTGCTCGGCTTCGTCGCCTCTCACGAAGCTGGCAGACGACTGTTCGGTGGCTTCGAGCGCGGGGTGCGACTCCTCCCGGTCGTCCGGGCGGTGTACTTCGGCGTCCGGCAGGTGAGCGAGTCGCTCGCCTCGCCGAGCGACGGCTTCGACCGCGTCGTCGTCGCGGAGTTCCCCCGCGACGGCACGTACGCCATCGGCTTCATCACCAACCCCGCCCCGAGTGGCGTCCGTCGGGTCGCTGGCGAGGATCTGATGACGGTGTTCTTCCCGCACAGTCCGAACCCCACCGCGGGCAAACTCGCGATGATGCACCCCGACGACTACGACGAGATCGATATGAGCGTGGCTCGCGGCCTGCGACTGCTCGTGACGACCGGCCTCTCTGTCGACGACCCCAAGCGGCTTCCCGCGCCCGTCGCCGCCGACGATTGAGGCCTCGGATGATCGACGGCGCGGTCCTTGTGCCGCGCCGCCCACGAATAATGCTGGTCTGAGCGAAGCGAGGTCTCGGATGATCGGCGGCGCAGCACAAGACCGCACAGTCTACGACCAGCGTGAGACCGACGGCGATTCTACTCCGCAGCGCCGAGCGACAGGGTTTCGTCGCCGCCGGCAGTAGGCGCTGGCGTGGCACTCGGCATCCTCGAACAGGTCGGCCTCGCGGCGACGCTCATCTTCGCGCTCCCGGTCGCCGTCTTCGGCATCCAGTCGCTGCTCGACGGCAACACCGTCCTCGGCGTCGGCTTCCTCGTCGTCGCCGTCCTGATGGTGTTGCTCCCGCGTCGCCTCACGACGCCCGACGACGTGCCCGGTGCGGTCGCCGAGAAGGCGGTCGGGTCGGTCGTGAAATCGCCGGAGACGAACCAGAACGACGAGGAGTGAGGCAGTCGCAGTTACAGGCCGGCGACGTCTTCGATGGCGTCGGTCAGTTCCTTGATCGACTCGACGTCGTGTTCGCCCATGTGACCGATGCGGAACGTCTCCTCGCCCAAGTCGCCGTAGCCGTTGGAGAACGCGAAGTCGTACTCCTCGCTCACTTGCTCGATGGTCCCCGCTACGTCGATGCCGCGGGTGTTCTCGATACACGCGACCGTCTGTGACTCGTACCCCTCCTCGGGGAACATCGCGAAGTGCTCGCGGGCCCACTCGCGGGTGTACTCGGCCATCTCGCGGTGGCGCTCGCTGCGCCCCTCGTGGCCCTCATCCAGCATATGCTTCATCTGCTTGCGGTACGCGAGCATAATCGGGATGGCGGGCGTGGAGTGCGTCTGTCCCTTCCGGTCGTAGTAGTCGATGGCTCGCTGGAACCCGCCGTACCACGAGGCGGAGTCGTTCTCCAGTTCGCGCTGGTAGGCGTCCTCGCTGACGACGCAGGTGACAAGGCCCGGCGGCATCGCGAACGCCTTCTGGGTGGACGCGAAGATGACGTCGATGCCGTGGGCGTCGATGTCGACGTAGTCGCCGCCGAGGCAGGAGACGGCGTCGACGACGAAGTACGTGTCCGGGTACTCCGCGACGACGTCGCCGATGGCCTCGACGGGGTTGCGCACGCCCGTCGACGACTCGTTCATCACGCAGGTGACGACGTCGTACTTCGCGTCGTTCTCTTCCAACGCCGCGCGGACGTCTTCGGGTTTGACGGCGTCGCCCCACTCGTACTCCAGTCGGTCGACGTTCTTGCCGAGGCGGTCGGCGACGTTGGCGTGTCGCTCGCCGAACGCCCCACAGGTCGTACAGAGGATATCCTCGTCGACGAGGTTGAGCGTCGACGCCTCCCAGAACTCCGTTCCGGACGCCGTCAGCACGATGACGTCGTTGTCGGTGCCGAGGAACTCCTTGGTGTCCTCGACGATGGTCGTGTAGAGGTCGGTCATCCGGTCCATCCGGTGCCCGAACATCGGCTGGCACATCTCGTTGATCACGTCCTCGCGGACCTCGGTCGGGCCGGGGATGTACAGTCGCTTCTCGGGGTAGTCGCCTGTGTATTCGCGTTTCTCGGTCACGGAGTCCACCTAAGTATCGCGAACTGACGACGGCGCGGGGGAAGGCAGTTGTGATTGGTGCAGTCGGTCTGGACTCGACTGACTTACTCACGCTCGCGCGGCACCAGCGAGAAGGGGTACTCACCGAGGAACGCGAAGCCGTCGTCAGTGACGACGATCAGGTCTTCCAGTCGGACGCCACCTACCTCCGGGTCGTACACGCCGGGTTCGATCGTGACGACGTGGCCGGCGCGGAGTTCGTCGTCGCCCCCGAGCGACGGCCCCTCGTGCAAGGAGACGCCGACGCCGTGCCCCGTCGAGTGGGTGAAGCCCACCTCGCTAGAGTCGACGCGGAAGCCGTGGGCCGCGAGTTCGGCGGCCGCCTCCTCGTGAACCGCCGACGCCGGAACGCCCGCGGCGACCTCCTCGAGTGCGGCCTCGCGGGCGGCTTTCACCGCGACGTACGCGCGCCGCTCCCACCCGCCCTCGGGGTCGACTGCGAACGTCCGGGTTACGTCGCCGTAGTAGCCGTCGGGACCACGCGGCGAGATGTCCAGGAGGACGGTCTCGCCGGGTCGGATTACGTCGGTTCCGGTGTAGTGGAGGTCCGCGGCGGTCGGTCCCGCGCCGACGACGGTGTTGCCCGCGTCACGGACTCCGTGTGCGGCGAGGACTTCGTTCACCTGTCGACGAAGGCGTTCGGTCGAGAGGACGCCACCGTTCCAGCGGAGTTCGTCTCTCTCGGCGTCGACGGTCGATGCCGCGAGAATCTCCTCGGCGCGGGCCATCCCTCGAATCGCCGCTCGCTGGACGCGCCGGAGACGGTCGAGTTCCGCGTCGGTCTTCGTCTCGCGGGCGCGGGCGACGGCCTCGGCCGAGGCCACGTCGTACCCCGCCCGTTCGAGGTACACCGCCGCGTCGTGGGGGATGCCCTGCGGGACGAGTACCGTCCCGCCGTCGACGCCGTGGGCAGCGAGTGTCGCCGCCGCGCGGACGCCCGCGGGGTCGCCCTGTCGGTCGACGCGAACCTCGTCGCCGGGGAACTCCCGCCGCGCCTGGTCGTCGAACAGGGCGGGAGCACACAGCGCGGTGTGGGGGCCGCCGGTGTCATCCGTGGCCGCATCGCTAGCGACGGCGACGAACGCGTACGCACGGTCGGGACCGGAGAAGCGAGTCAGCCATCGGAGGTCGTCGTCGAAGCGGTCGCCGACGGCGACGAACCCGACGGCGTCGCGAGCGTCGAGTTCGGCGGCGAGTGGGCCGTAGTCGGTGTCGAGGGCGTCGGGGTCGACGCCGGTCTCGTCGTCGGTCGACTCCGCGGACATCTACGCTTCGGCTTCCGGTTCGGGGGCTTCGATCGCTTCGACGATCTCGTCGACGAGTTCCTGCGGGGCGGCATCGCGGACCTCGTTGTGGAGGATCACCGAGATGGGGAGCGTCGGCGCGCCGTTGACGAGGTTCTGCATCAACACGAGGCGTTCGCGGGCACGCGACATCCCGACGTAGAACACGCGGCGCTCGTTGTCGGTGAGGACCGGCACGGGGTTGGTGGTCTTGGTGAACTCCTCGCCGTCGATGCCGGTCACGTCGAGACCCTGCTGGTCGGCCTGGGCGGCCATCTGCTCGACGACCTTCTCGGTGAGGTCGGTGTTGACGAACACGTGATCGGCCTCACGGCCCTTCGCGGAGTGGATGGTGCCGAGGCGGACGCGGTTGGGGTCTTCGCCGGTGTAGTCACCCGCGAAGTACGCCTTCAGCGACTTCCGCTGGAAACTGGTGATCTTTCGGGCCATGTCCGCGGCGGCGGGGCCGTCGGGCATGAACGGGACGCGGTCGGTCACGTCTTCCGGAGAGAGCGGAATCTCTGCGAGGTCGTCCTCCTCTGCGGTCTCCTCGACGTCGTCGAGGAAGTCGTACAACTCGTCGCGGTCGTTGCTACCGAACGCCGAGTCTTGGAGGATGTCCGCGAGGCGACGTGCCTCCAACGCGGTCAGCGCCTCGCCTTTCTCGACGGCCTCGACCGCTCGGACGTAGTCGGTGAGACGGTCGGTCCACATCCGCTGGTCGGTGAGACAGGAGAACGGAATCCCCTCGGACATGAACTCGTCGATGAAGTCGAACATCTGGTAGCGCGCGCGGAACAACAGCATCACCGTGTCGTCGTCGGTCCGACGGACGGTGTCGCGGACGTTCCGCACCAGATCCAGCATCGACGGCGAGTCGACGGCCTCGACGAGGCCGCCCTCCTTGCGCGGCTTGAGGTCTTTCTCCTGGCGCTTCTCGATGTGGCGAATCTCCTTGTTGACGACGTTGAGGATGTTCGACGGCAGACGGTAGGAGTTCGGCAGAATCTTGTCGTCGGTGACCTCGGTGTCGAGGAGGAGCGCGGGGTCTGCACCCTGCCAGGCGTACACCACCTGGTCGTCGTCACCGGCGATGAGAACGCTGTCGACGTGCGGTTTCCACTCCTCGTACACCTCGTACTGGAGCGTGGTGATGTCCTGGAACTCGTCGATGACGAGGTGGTCGACGTTCGGGAGCAGCGAGCGCTGTTTCACCCGTTCGAGCATGTCGGCGAAGCCGACCAGTCCCTCATCGCCTTTGTACGCACGCCACGCGCGGATGGCCTCCGGCACGTCGAGGCGGTCGTCCGAGGAGGGCCACGTCGGCGTGTACTTGTTCCCCTCTTGGGCGTTGGGGTCGATCTCCGGCGGGAGGCGGACCTCCTCGACGTCCCACTGGAAGGGCACGTCGTACCAGTCGGCTACGTCGCGTTTGGTCCGCTGGAGCCACTGCGAGGTCGCGATGACCTTGTTCCCCAGCGTCGTCGACCGCGCGGTGCGGCGACCGCCGCCGGAGTACTCGTCTTCGTACTCGACGCCGAAGTCGTCACAGAACGCCTCCTTGTCGTCCTCGCCGACCACGTCGCCCCGGGAGAGGTTCAGCAGTTCGTACGCCTTCGCGTGCATCGTCGACACGTTCCCCTGCAGGTGGCGAGGGGTGGTGTCGAGTCGCTCAGCGAGGCGTTCGCGGATCTCGGCGGCTGCCGCGCGGGTGTACGACACGACGAGGATGTCTCGGACGTCTGCGCCGTCCTCGATGAGTCCCTCGACGCTGTCGAGGAGCGCGGTCGTTTTCCCGCTGCCCGGGCCCCCGAACAGTCGGGTAACGGTCGGATCGCTCATTACCGTGTCCTCTCGTCCACGACTCATAAGCGACGTGGCTTGGGGGCGAGCGAGGACGCGCCGCCGAGCGAGGGCGTCGCTGGTGAGGAAGTGCAGTGTCTCGCGTTCGAAAAAAGGGATGTCGGAAGTCGATTCGATTCAGTTATCCGAGCGTTTCAGGTCGCCAACCGCACACCGAGCACTCCATCGCATCGCCGTCGTGGAGGCCGCCACAGTCCGGGCACTGTTTTTTGTTATAAGACTCCTCCCATCGCGCTGTCTCTACGTCGTGGCCGCGACTGGTCAGGAACTCGTCGAACAGGTCGCCGTTCGGGCTCGGTGCCGACGCCATACGTGATATTCTATACCATGGTAGTACATATAGCTTCTGCCGATGTTCAGGACAGTGAGAATCAGCAGAGCGCGGCGGTATACTCGAACGTCTGTGCGATTTTCGGTGGGGTCGCGGTCGCGGTTTCGATCACAGCTGTCAGACGACAGGGAGTGCGCTCCGCACTGCGTTCCACTCTACCCGTTGTGCGAGTCGCCGCGTCGCCAGCGTCACCAAGAGCAGGTTCCCCCACAGTCCCGGTTGGATCAGCGCGAGTAGCGGCGCGAACGCGGACGACGGTGGTACCCACGCGGGAAGCACCGCCGCGAGTGCACCGAGGCCGTAGGCGTGAGCGTGTGCGAGCAACACGCCGACGGGGACCAGCGTCGGTCGACCGTCCGGACGCTCGAGTTCGACCGCGAGCAACACCACTGCCGCCGGCAGTAGCGCTACGTGGTAGTACGTGTACGTCTGTGGCGCGAGCAGCGGAATCGACGCGACGCCCGCCGCGAACGCCTCGCGGTCGGCGTCACCCGTCGCCAACACCGCGAGCGCCGCGATGACGAGGCCGCCGCCAACCCGGAGCAGGGTTTTTCCCGGCACCGCGTACAGCGGGCGGTAGTACGCGACCATCCAGAGTTTCGGCGACCGCGACTTGCCGCCCGTCTCGATGCCCCACCGAAGGACGCCGAGGTACGCACGATGCGCCTCGACGCCGAACACCGCGACCGAGACGGCGACGAGTCCCAGTCCCGTCACAACGGCCCACGCGAGCCGCCGCCGTCGCCGCAGGAGGAACGCTCCAGCGGGCGCGTACACGAGTTTGAGCGTGCCGACGACGGCCGTCGCGACGCCCGCGACGCGGTCACCCCACCGCCGCCCCGCGAGGACGGGCGCGGCGAACGCGACACACAACAGAGCCGTGAGGAACGCGGGCGTCTGTCCCATCTTCACACCGAACAGCAACGGTTGAAAGCCGAACAGCGCCCACAGGAGGACGAGTCGCTCGCCGCCGCGCAACTCGAATCCGGCGGCCGCGCACACGAGTTGCAGGCCGACCCACAGCGCTCCGACGGAGAACGCCTCCCACGCGACCGCGGCGTACGACGACGGGAACGCCTCGACGAACGGCGCGAACAGGAGGACGCCCAGCGGCGGGTAGAGGTAACTCCCGTGGTAGCCGCCGCTGTCGTTGCGGACGTACAGCGGTCCGCCCTCCAACCAGCGGTTCACCGTCCCGCCGTACACGCCGAAGTCCCAGAAGCGGAACTGGGGGGCGACACCGACGAGGCGAAGCCAGTAGTCGAACAGTGGCCACGCCAGTAGCACCGCGAGCGTGACCGACGAGACGAGGACGAACAGCGGTCGCTGCTCGCGGAGGGAGTGGAGGCGGGCGCGGCGGGGCATCCGACCCGGAACGTCCCGACGCTCGATGAAGTGTCTTGTGACTGGCGCGTTCGGCTTACAGGTCGTACAGGTCGCCGAACTTCTCTTCGACGTACTCGAGGAAGTACTCGGCCGTCAGCGGTTCGCCCGTCGCCTCCTTCACGAGTTCGTCGGTCGGGTACCGGCGGCCGTGGCTGTGGACGTTCTCGGTCATCCACTCCCACAGCGGTTGGAGGTCGCCCTCGCGAATCTTCTGGTCGACTTCGTCGACGTCCTGTCGCATCGCGTGGTCGAGTTGCGCGGCGAGGACGGAGCCGATGGTGTACCCCTGGAACGCCGCGAAGCGACTGCTCCAGTGGATGTCCTGCAGACAGCCGTTTGCGTCGCTGTCGGGGACGACGCCGAGGTAGTCGTCCATCTTCTCGTTCCAGACGGCGGGAATCTCGTCGACGCCGATGTCGCCCTCGACGAACGCCCGGTCGATCTCACACCGGAGGATGATGTGGAGGTGGTAGGTGAGTTCGTCCGCCTCGACGCGGATGAGGTTGTCCGGGTATATCTGGTTGACCGCGGCGTACGCCTCGCGCGCCGTCGCGTCGGTGCCGAGGTGGTCGTTGGCCTCGCCGACGAACCCCTCCCAGAACGGTTGGGTGCGGGCGACGTGGTTCTCCCAGAAGCGCGACTGCGACTCGTGGACGCCCGACGACAGCGACGCACCCAGCGGTTCGCCGAAGCGGTCATCCGGCAGACCGAGTTCGTAACTCGCGTGGCCGAACTCGTGGACGGTCGCGGTGAACGCGTCCATCGGGTCGTCGGGCTTGAACCGCGTCGTGATCCGGGCGTCGTACTGGTTGCCCGAGGTGAACGGGTGCGCGGAGACGTCGAGGCGGCCGCGGTCGTCGGGGTAGTTCAGCAGGTCGAGGACGGCGTCCGACAGCCCTCGCTGAGTGGCGTCGTCGTAGGGACCGGCCTCGACGAACGGCGAGGGGAGGTCGCGGTCGGCCTCGGCGATGTCTTCGATGAGGGGGACTAGTCCCGCCTTCAGTTCCTCGAATATCTCCTCCAGGCGCTCCAGCGGGAGGTACGGTTCGCCGTCCTCGTACATCACCTCGTAAGCGGGGCGGTCGGGGTCGATGGCCTCCGCGCGGTCGACGTGGAGGTCACGGAGCGTCTCCAGCGTGGGCGCGAAGCGATCGAAGTCGTCGTCGGCCTTCGCCTCCTTCCACACCTGCTGGCTGTGCGACTGCTGTTCGGTCAACTCCTCGACCAGTTCTTCCGGCAGCGACCGATTCCGGTCGTGTCGCCGTCGGATCTCGCGAACGTTCGCCGCCTGTTCGTCGGACAGGTCGGCGTCCTCGGCGGCGTCGAGGGCGTCGGCCATCTCGTCGCTCGTCAGTTTCTCGTGGGTCGTCGCCGACAGCGCCGCGAGTTGCTTCCCGCGGGCGGGCGTGCCGCCCTCGGGCATCGTCACCTGCTGGTCCCAATAGAGGACCCCCGCGCCGCTCTCGAGGTTCGCGACGCGTGCGTATCGACTCAGCAGATTCCGATACGCCTCGGGGGCGTCCTCGGTCACGGTCGACTTCAGATCGGCGGCTGGTGCTGCCATGTCCGTGGGTGCGTGTCACGGGGGATTAATGTCCGGGTGGCCCGCGTGGATGGCCGATTCTGTCGCTGAGTGCCGGAGTGGGGAAATCTGCTTTCGGATTGACCAGTTAGTATTATATCCACGTGACCAATCCATCTGCTAAATGTCGGACGATGCCCACGACGACGGGAGGGCAGCCACGACGCGAGGGTCGCTAGCGGCCGAACCTTCGGTGTCGTCTGCCTGGACGCATCTCCCGACCATCCTCGTCGTGTACGGTGTCGTCGCCGGCCTGAGCCTGTCCGATCGATGGATCCTCGGCGGATCGATCGGCGGAACTCCCGTCGGCGGGACCGTCGCGGCGGTCACGACCGTCGGCATCACACTGCCGTTCGTGCTGGGATTCGTCTTCGCTGGGGTCGTCCTCGGCCGCGGATCGCTCGACGTCGCGCGGTACCCCCGGATCACCGGGTGGTGGCTCGGCGCGACTGGGGTGTTCCTCGCGATCAACCTCCTGATGATGACCGTCTGGCCTCCCTCCTCGACTGCAATCGCCGTCGGGTGGCTCCGGTTCGGGATGTTGTTCGGCGGGTCGTGGGGGCTCCTCGTCGGCATCGTCGAGGCACGCTCTATCGACCGGGCGCGGGCCGCCGAACGCGAACGCGTCCGTGCGGAACTGACCGAGGAGAATCGTGAGTGGGTGGAGTACCTCAACAGCATCCTCAGGCACGAGGTGTTGAACGCCTCGAACGTCGCCGCTGGCAACGTCTCGCTGTTGCTCGACCGCGACGACCTCGACGAGGACGTTCGCAGGCGACTGGCCGTGATCGAGCGAGCGTGTCACGATATGGACGAAGTCATCCGAGAGGTCAGGCTGTTAGTCGCGTCCGACCGCGGCGAGTTCGACCCCCACGAGGTCGACTTACACCCCGTATTGATCGAGGAGGCCGCGGCGGTCGAGGCGGCGGTCGACGGCGCGACCGTCGAGACGGACCTCCCGGAGCGACTGCCGGCGCTCGCAGACGAGGCGGTCGGGCGCGTATTCTCCAACCTCATCGCGAACGGCGTCGAACACAACGACGACCCCGAACCGACCGTCCGTGTCGACGCGGAACTCCGCGAGGAGGCAGTCGTGTGCCGGGTCGCCGACGACGGCCCCGGCGTCCCCTCGTCCGAGCGAGCGGGACTGTTCGAGGCGGCGAACGACGGCGCGGCCGACCACGGCCTCGGCCTCCACATCGTGCAGACGCTCGTCGAACGCTACGAGGGTGACATCGAACTGACGGAGACAGGTAGCGACGGGAGCGTGTTCACAGTTCGACTCCCGCGGGCGGAGGGCTCACAGGGCGCCTTCGGCGGTGAACGTGAGACTGCCGTCGCCGGAGCGTAACCGGCGTCGGTTGCGTCGCCGTCCGAACTGCGCACACGCCGTCGGCGCTATCGCGGCCCGTCGAACGTGACCACGCCCTCGCGTTCGACGACGCCGCGGCGGACGACGCCGTCGACGACCCACCCGAGCGTGTACGCGACGACGACGAACACGCCGTAGCCGCCCGCCAGCGAGAGCGTCTCGTTCACGGTCGACGCGTCTGCACCGAACGCGGTCGTCGACAACACGGTGAGCAGCGTCGTCCCGACGAGGACCCCGACGATGTCGCGCCCGTACACTGTCAGCGGCGACACCGCGAGGCCGCCGGCGGCGACGCATCCGCCGGCGAGCGTCGCGTTCGCCAGCGCCGCGGGGTCGAACACGCCCGCAGGCGACCCCCACGAGACGCCGAGGACGACCTGCACTGCGACGCCCGCGGCTGTCCACAGGGCGAACTGCGCGAGGTACGAACCGGGCGGTCGGCGTGGTCGTCGCATCAGTCGAGAAGCGTCGCTCCGGTGTGGTTACTCGCGCAGTTCTCGCACGCGCTCGATGTTCCACGCGAACGACTTGCCGTTCTCGGTCGGGGTTTCGAGGACGAGGGGCACGTCGCGCAGTTCCTCGTGGTTGATGAACGCGCGCATCCCCTCCTCGCCGATGAGGCCCTCACCGACGTGGGCGTGTTCGTCTTTGTTCGTCCCGCATTCGTGTTTGGAGTCGTTGAGGTGGACGCACTCCAGGTGCTCCAAGCCGACGACCTCGTCGAGTTCCGCGACCGTCTCCGCGACGCCCTCGACCGTCGAGAGGTCGTAGCCCGCGGCGAACGCGTGGGCGGTGTCGAGACAGATGTCCAGGTCCTGCTCGGATCGCTCCAGCACCGTCGCGAGGTGCTCGAAGTCACCACCGAGTTTCGTGCCCGACCCGGCGTCCGACTCGATGAGGACGGTCACGCCGTCGGGCACGTCGAGTTCGTCGAGGGCGCTGGCGGCGTTGTCGAGGCCCTGGTCGACGCCGGCGCCGGTGTGGGCGCCGAGGTGGACGTTCACGTACGGGATGTCGAGTTTCGCCGCCGCGTCGACCTCCTTCTGCATCGAGTCGATGGACTTCTGGCGGAGGCCGTCTTTCGGCGTGCAGAGGTTCACGAGGTACGACGAGTGGATGACCCACGGCCCGACGCCGTGGTCGTCGCTGAGGCTGCGGAACTGCTCGGCCTCGTCGTCGTCGATGTTGGGGTCTTGCCACACCTGCGGCGAGTGCGTGAAGATCTGGCCGCAGTTGCCGCCGTCTTCGACCAACGCGTCGACGGCGTTGTACGTGCCGCCCGCGATGGATTCGTGCGCTCCGATCCGGAGCGTCGAGTCGCTGTCTGCGCTCATGTCATCCGGTGGTGAGTCGGAGGCCAAAGCGGCTTCGGAAGCGGCGGAGCAGTCGGTGTCGTCGGCCGAACTTCGGCCGCGGCCACACCGCCTTTCCGTCGGGAGCGGCAATTTCGTGGGCACACGATGCAAGTCGACGCCGCCGTCGCTCGGGTCGAACGGCTGTTCGAGCCAGCACGCGAACTGCTCGTCCCCGTGTTGTCGGAGCCGTCGGTCCTCGCGGGGTGGGGCGTCGTCGTCGCCGTGACTCTCACCGTCCTGTGGTGGGACCTCCGGACTCACAACCAAGCGATTCCGTCACTGATGAAAGCAGTGTGGACGCTGACAGTGCTGTACTCCGGGCCGTTCGGGTTCGCAGTCTACTGGTACGCCGGGCGGACGCAGATTCCCGAGGACTCGTTGGGTCGTCGCGGATTCCGCTCGACGGCTCACTGCTACTCCGGGTGTGGCGCGGGCGAGGTGACGGGCATCCTCCTCGCGGGGGGCTTGCTCGGACTCGCGGTCGGGTGGGTCGCGGCGGCGACGTTCGGGTTCGCGTACCTGTTCGGCTTCGGCCTCACTGTCGGCCCACTCGTGCAGGAGGGCGTCGGACTCCGCGAGGCCGTCGTCGACGCCGTCTACAGCGAGACGCCGTCTATCACCGTGATGGAAGTCGTTGCCATCGGTGCGGACCTGCTGTTGGCCGCCGAGGCGGCGATCACCGACCCGCTGTTCTGGGGAGCGCTCGCGTTCTCGCTGTCGCTCGGCTACCTCGCGGCGTTCCCGGTGAACGTCGCGCTCATCTGCGCCGGCGTCAAGGAGGGAATGGGCAACCCCGCACAGATGGCGTGAGGTTGGAACTCGCTCCCGGAGACGCGACCGGTTACTGTTAAACATCAGTGTGCGGTAATGCGACCGATGACAGGGACAGCGCCGGGAGCACCACCGGAGGAACCACTGTCGGTCGGTGATCGGGTGCCGGAGTTCTCGTCGACACTCGTCAGACCGGAGGGGGACAGTGTGGAGGTGTCGTTTTCGGACCTGCTCGACAAGCCGGTGTTGCTCAGTTTCTACACGGTCGACTTCAGCCCCGACTGTATCGAAGAGTGGTGCGCGTTCCGCGACTTCGACTGGTTCGCCTCCGGCGAGGAGGTGCGGGTGGTCGGCGTATCGAAGTCGGGCCCGCGTCTCCACCGCCAGTTCATCGACCGCCTCGACTTGGGCTTCCCGCTGTACGCCGACACCGACCTGTCGATCTCCGAGCAGTTCGGCGTCGCCTACCGCACCTTCGGGCTGTTTCGGCGGTCGCGACGCTCGTGTTTCCTCGTCGACGAGGACGGCGAGATTCGGTATCGGTGGCTCGGCGACCACTGGTTGGACCCGACGCGCGACACGCCGCCGGTCGCCGAACTCCACGAGGCGGTGCAGTCGGAGATCGCGGACGACCCCGAGACGTTCGGCTTCTGACCCGCGCTATCGGCTCCCGGGTCGCTCGCGAACCCACTCGTCGCTACGGTACTTCTCGTCGGCTATCTCCTCGGAACGCGCCAGCTCAGCGTCCGTCCAGTCACCCTCCTCGGCGTCGGCCCACGTCGCCAGCGCGGTCTCGAAGGCAGTGACGGCGTCCTCGCGCGGCACGTCTGCGTAGTCGGTGATTCCACCGACGCGGGCGGCGAACTCCTCTTTGCTCACCCCGTGGTCGCGGAAGACGGCCAGATGCTCGCGCGGCTTCGACTCGAACGTGACAGAGCCGTGTTGGATGACGCTCGCCTCACGGCGGTACTGCGCGTTGCCCGAGAGTTTCCGGCCCGCGCCGCCGTCGGCGCACACGTCGTGTGCCGGGTGGAGCGCCCGGAGGTAACACGCCGGGTGGTAGATGACGGGACGCTCCTTGTCGGCGTAGTCAGCATCGACGCCGAGGGCGTGAAACGCCGAGAGGATCGGCTCACACAGCAGATGATAAGCGTCGAGGAGGTCGCCCGGGAGTTCCGAGGCGGGCGCGGTGATGGAATAAGAGATGTCGCCCGCGTGGTCGTGGTAGATGCCGCCGCCGCCGGTCTGTCGGCGGGTCACGTCGATACCGGCGTCCGCGCAGTGGTCCCAGTCGACCGTCTCCGGGTCCTGCGTGTACCCCATCGAGAGACACGAGGGCTCCCAGCGGTACACCCGGACGGTTCGAGGGCCGCCGTCGGCGGCCGTCTCCGCGGCCACCTCGTCGAGCGCCATATTCAGCGGGCCGGGCCGCGACTCCTCGCGGATCAGTCGCCACTCGCGGTCAGCCAGCGGACCGGCGGCGTCTGCTCCGCTTGCGGACTCGGTGACTGCCTCGACGTCCGAATCGCTCATATCGGGGATCAGACACCGGGGGCCAAAGCGTCGCCGGTCGACGCACGCTCACCTGTCTGCACCGGAGCCGTGAACGCCGCCCTCCGACCCGCTATCCACCAACGCTGCAATTGAGCGAACACGCACTCTCTGCCAATATTATCTGAGCAGTTCAATTTTTACAGACTATATATAAATCTATACAAGTTAATTCGCCCAAAATTGGGCAACAGTACAATTATGTAGCAACAACGTCAGTTGCGTATTATGTGGGTCCCAGTCGCGAACAGACGAACCAGTCTCGTATTGGTCTGCGTTCTCGCAGTCGCCTCCGTCGCCGTGGCCGCCCCAGTCGTCGCGAGTCACGTCACGGCGAACCAAATCGACCGGGTGACGGTGAGCCAACAGTCGGTCTCCGCGACAGCCGATGGGTCAGAGATTCACGCGACGCTGCGCCTCTCGAACCCGACGCCAGCCGCGGTCACCGTCCCCGACCGGGGCGGCGTCGCGAGCGTTCGCGTGTCGGACAACGACACCACGCTGACGAGACTGCAGGGGGTGAGGGTCGAGGGCGGGACGATCCCTGCCGGTGGATCAGCAAACGTCACGCTGGTCTTCGACGTTCGCGACGATCGACGTGAGACGGTCGCAGACGGTCTCGACGGCGTGACGGTCGCCGGTGAGATCACTGTCGAGGTCGGTGGTCGCTTCACTATGTTGTCGGTCGCCGACACGACGGAGGGGCGATAGTGCCGACCCTCCGTGACGAGGCATCGGTTCCGGAAATAGTCGCCGCCGGTGTGGGGTTCGCGGCCCTCGGCGGCGTGTTGACGTTCGCGTACGTCCAAGGCGGCTACTATCCGGATGCGGTCCCGGTCCCACGACTGGTAATTATGGGCTGTATCGTCGTGGCCGGCGTGCTTCTGTCCGGTCTCCGAATTCGCCTCAGACACTCGATCGAGGCGTTGATCGTCGCCATCCCACTCTCGCTGGCGGCGTACGTGACGCTCCTCTTGTTGCCACAACTGCTCGCCGGGTGGTCGTTCGACCTCCTCTCGCTGTACTTCACCTACGGCACGGGCGGGCGAGGGATCGCCGCGTGGGTCGTCACGTTCCCGCTCCCGTTCGTGTTCGGCTTCGCGACGCATCTGGTCGGCGACGAACTCGTCAACTAGCAGGCGACGACGGGCCGGCCGACCCGGTGTCGGTCGCGGCGTCGCCACGAACTCCTTTTCACCTCCGAGCGACGACACACGGGTAATGGTCGGGAACGTCGCCTCCGTGATGGCCGAACTCGAACCCGAGGACTTCTATCTCCTCTCGGGCGTCGAGCAGGGGATGCGCTTCTCCGAGTGGGTGAACGTCGAGAAGATACCCGGGTACGCCGGGCTCTCCGAAGAGAACGCCGACTACCGCATCGACCGCTGTGCCGACCGCGACCTGATCCGGCGCAAGACCATCCAGTACGAGGGGTACCAACTCACCTTCGAGGGGTACGACGCGCTGGCGTTGCACACGTTCGCGGAACGCGAGACGGTGACGGGGATGGGCGCACCGCTCGGCGTCGGGAAAGAGAGCGACGTGTACGAGGTGGAGTCGTACCGCCCGATGGCGCTGAAGTTCCACCGCGAGGGGTACACCAACTTCCGCGAGGTGAACAAAGAGCGTGATTACACCAGCGACAACCACCACGTCTCCTGGCAGTACACGGCGCGGAAAGCGGCCGAACGCGAGTACGGTGCGCTCGAAGACCTGTACCCGCAGGTGTCAGTGCCGCGCCCCATCGACCACAACCGCCACGCCATCGTGATGGAGAAACTCCCCGGCCCCGAACTGGCGAAGGCGAAACTCCGCTCCGAGCAGGTGGTTGGCGTCCTCGATTTGGTCTTGCGCGAGATGGACCTGGCGTACCGCGCGGGCTACGTCCACGCCGACATCTCCGAGTACAACGTCGCCATCAGCGACGACGGCGTGCTGATCTTCGACTGGCCGCAGTCCGTCGAGACGGACCACGAGAACGCCGACGAGTTGCTCCTACGCGACGTCGACAACATCATCAGCTACTTCCAACGCAAGTATCCGAGCGAGATGCCCGACGTGGAGCCACAGGTCGTCGCGGACGCCATCCTCGACGGCGAGTTCGAGTCGGTGCGCGCGTTCGGCGACGCCGAGGCGTGACCGACTCACCGCACACCGACCTATCGTCCGTCGCGATCTGAAACGGAGGCCTTAACAGCGCCAGCACAGAAGTATCGCTAACTCGCTGGCAGGTGGGCCGCCAGTGGGCACCCGGTACGCCGGGACGAAATGTGACCGCTCGGGGGTTCCTCGACGCGGTTGAATCGCAAGCGCCCGCGGAGCACACCTATGGCACGAAGCTTCTACTCCCACATCAAGGAAGCCTGGCGAAACCAGGACGAAGGCAAACTCGCGGAACTGCAGTGGCAGCGCAAGCAGGAGTGGCGCAACGAGGGCGCCATCGTCCGCATCGACCGACCGACTCGCCTCGACAAGGCGCGCGAACTCGGCTACAAGGCCAAGCAGGGCGTCGTGATGACGCGCGTCTCCGTCCGCAAGGGTGGCGCGCGCAAGCAGCGCCACAAGGCCGGCCGCCGCTCGAAGCGCCAAGGCGTCAACCGCATCGGTCGCCGGAAGTCCATCCAGCGCATCGGTGAGGAACGCGTCTCCCGCAAGTACCCGAACCTGCGCGTCCTCGCCTCCTACTCGGTCGGGCAGGACGGCTCGCAGAAGTGGTTCGAAGCGATCCTCGTCGACCCCGAGCACCCCGCGATCCAGAACGACGACGAACTCAACTGGATCTGTGACGACTCTCACAAGGGTCGTGCGTTCCGCGGTCTCACGAACGCTGGCTCCTCGAACCGTGGCCTGAGCAAGCGCGGCAAGGGCACCGAGAAGACGCGACCGTCGGTCTCGCGCGGCAACCGCGGCGGCAAGTAACGGCCGACGCGACACAGTCACACCCGTTTTTATCGACGCCACACGCCGAGCGACGGCCACGGTCACGCGCAAGGGCTAACCCGAGTGCCCCCCGAGGCGACGACGATGGACGGCGACGAGGCGACGGCGTCGAGCGACGACCTCCGCGAGTTCGCCGGGACGCTCGCTCGCCAGTACCGGACGGCACACACGCAGACGACGCTGACGCTCGCGTTCGTCACGGTCGTCGTGTTCATTCTGCAGGTCGCGGGCGCGACGCTGACGGGACTGCCCTCGGTGCGGTCGTTCACCGCGTTGCTGTACCTAGAGGGTGGACGCAGCGTGTACCTGCTGTCGCTGTTCTTGCACCGCGGGCCACTGCACCTGCTGTCAAACCTGCTCGTTCTCGTCGTCCTCGCGCCACAGGAGCGGCACTTCTCGCCGGGCGGCTACTGGGCGTTCGTGGTGACGGCAGCGACGGCGTCGCTGGCGGCTGGCTACCTCGTCCTCCTCCAGTTCAGCCCCGAACCGAACGTCGCCTTCTACGGCATCAGCGGCCTCGGCTACGCACTCGGCGGGTTCGCACTCGCCCGCGGCATCCGCTTCCGGCACACGCTCACGGAACTCGACACGCTCGCGGCCGTCGTCGGCATCACCTCGCTGCTCGACGTGGTGTGGAACCTCGCCGCGGCGCTTCCCGACGCGCCGCTGGCGGTCAACGGCGGCCACCTCGTGGGACTGGTCGTCGGCCTCTTGGTCGGGTCGCTGTGGCGACCCGCCTCTGCTCCGGTCCGCGACGATCAGTAGTCGCCGAGGCGAGACTGGCCGCCGCTTCCGCTCTCGTCGTCGTCGAGGCCAGCGAGTCGAGCGGCCTCGCGAATCGTCTCCTCGAAGGCGTCGGCCTGACTCCGGTCGTACAGCGTCGCCGCCGGGTGGAGACACACGAGGAGGCGAACGCTCGTCTCGCCCACGCGGGCGTCGAACACTTCGCCGTTCTCGCTGGTCACGGCGACCGAGCGTCCGAGTAGGTGTTGAGACGGGACTTTCCCGAGGGTGACGACCAGTTCGGGGTCGATGCGGTCGAGTTCCTCCGCGAGGTAGCCGCGACAGTTGTCGAGTTCCTCGCTGTGGGGGTCGCGATTGTCCGGCGGGCGGCACTTCACGCAGTTGGTGATGCGCACGTCCGAGCGTGCGAGGCCGGCGTCGCGAAGCGCGTCGTCGAGGACCGTCCCCGACCGCCCGACGAACGGTTCGCCCTGTTCGTCCTCGTTCGCGCCGGGCGCTTCCCCGACGAACACCAGGTCGGCGTCGGTCGGGCCGACGCCGTTGACGATGCGCGACCGCGAGTCGACGAGCGCCGGGCACCGCTCACACTCGCGCACGCACAGGTCCGCGTCCAGCGACTGCTCGCTCATACTCGAAGGCGGCCCGCCGCAGCCGTAAACCTACCCGTCGCGGTCGCGGCGGGCGGCCCGTTCGCGGTCCGCGTAGCCGCGCCCCGCGCGGGCGAGCATCCGCGCGACCCGGAGCGGTTCGGGTCGCCCCTGTCCGTCGGGGAGATGTGCGCGAACGACCCGCCGCGCAGTCGCGTCGTCGACGCCGACGGCCCGGACCCACAACCCCGGTGTGGCGTCTGCATCGTCGCCGAGGTGAATCGCTACCCGCTCTGGCAACGATTCGTAGGTCGCGAGCCGTCGCTCGCGCGCCTCGCCTTCGAAGTGTTCGCGGATGTGTGGCTCCAACCCCTCACTCGCCTCGAAGGAGACGGCGAGCACCGGTCTGTCGGTCGCCGTATGGACCGCGTTGAGGTCGACGACGTTGAACCACGCGGGGGCGACGCCCGCGAGCAAGAGGTAGCGAACGTCCTCGCGGTCGAGTCGCTCGACACACGCGATGACGGCGTCCGTCGCGTCGGTGCCGCCGACGGTACACGTCGCGAACGACGCGCCGTCGACCACGCGGTCGACGCGGACGACTGCTCCGGCGACGGTCGCGCGGTCAGAAGCTGTGGTTGTGCGGTCGCTCGAGGAGACGGCGACTCCCAGCGCGCGCGTGCCGGACTTCACCGCGGCGTGCTCAGTCTTTGATCTCCTCGAGTTTCTCGAGGAGGTCGTCGGTCGAGGCTTCGAACTCGAACTCGACGTCGCCGTCGTGGTCGGCCTCGCCGTCGTCGACGGTGGCGCTGTCGAGGTCGGAGTCGAGAGTCTGATTCTCCTGTTCGGATTCGTCGTAGCTCCCGAAACCCATAGCTACCAGAATCTAGTGAGTTGCGACTGAAATATCTGCGGGTAATCTCGGAAGTTTGACACGCGTCTGCCGCGGCAGGTCCGCTTTTCACTCCGGGCCGTGAGCCACCGATATGGACGCGGTCAACGTCACGGCCGACGCCGAGGACTTCACCTGCAACGCCTACTTCGTCGACGGCGCGGTACCCACGCTCGTCGACGCGGGAACGATGCCCGGGGTCGTCGACGTCGTCGCGGAGTACACCGACGCCGTCGACCGCGTGGTCCTCACCCACCAGCATCACGACCACATTGGGGAACTCGACGCCGTGCTCGATGCCTTCGACGCGGAGTTGTACGCCTACGGCGAGCACCCACGTCGCGACCACGCGCTGGCAGACGGCGACGAACTCGCTATCGGTGACGAGACGGCGACGGTGGTGTACACGCCGGGACACGCTGCCGACCACGTCTCGTTCGTCACCGAGACGGCGGTGTTCTCGGGCGACGTCGTCGTGTACAACGACGGCGCGTTCGACGACGGGTCGTTCGGCCGGACAGACATCGCCGGGCAGTCGCGCGAGCGACTGATCGAGAGCCTGAACGACCTGCTGGACGTGCTCCCGGACACAGTCGAGTCGCTGTACGCGGGCCACGGCGACCCGTTCCACGGCGACCCCGACGCTGACTCCGTCCGCGACGTCATCGAGCGGGCGCTCTCGCGGGCGGAGCGACGCGAACCGAAGTATCCCGACCAGTAAGCGGGCAGCCCCCGCACCGCTCCGGTGACGCGCAGCGCGGCGACACGCAAGCGAGACGCACGGCTCTCGACGAGCAGCGTTCGCGAAAAGGTAACCGGGCGTGTGCCCGGCGCTCGGCGTTATGCGGTACGGGGCTCTTTGGCCTTCGGGCGCAGACGACCGTAGCCGCACTTGCGGCAGTTGGTCGCTCGCTGCGGGTTCCGTGCGTTACACCGCATGCAGATGAGCTTGTCGAGCGTGCGGCGCTCGGCCGCCTCGAATTTCGCCATACGTGTGTGAGCGACGCCGTCCCTGTTAACGGTTGCGAGTCGGAGACGCTCGACGCCGTCGCTCGGAGGCGACGAGTCGGGAGAACGGGTGTCGCGCGGTCGGCGGCGTTACGCGCCGGCGCTCGCCAGCGCTTCCTCGATGTCCTCGCGCTGGGTGACGCCCACGAAGCGGTCGACGACGCCGTCGTCGTTCTCGATGATCAGCGTCGGGAGCGACCGCACCTGATACTGGTTGGCGATCTCTTGTTCCTCCTCGACGTCGACCTTCTCGAAGGACACGTCGGGGTAGTCTTCCTCGAGTTCCTCGAGGATCGGATCCTGGGTCTTGCAGGGGCCACACCAGTCCGCGTAGAAGTCCTTGAGTCGAACACTCATACGAACGATCCGTAGTGAGAGCCTGCGGATAAGGATTACTCACTCGGCGGCGACGCCCGCTACCGACCGTTCGCGTCGGCTGTCGAAAGGCTTAGGCGGACCACCCTCTTGGCAGACGGTATGAGCAGCGGCCAAAACAGCGGCGGCCTGATGTCCAGTGCAGGGCTCGTCCGCTACTTCGACGCCGAGGACCGTAACGCGATCCGGATCGACCCGCGGACCGTCGTCGCCTTCGGACTCCTGTTCGGTATCTTCGTGTTGATCCTCGGATTCGCGTTCTGAACGCAGCGGATCGCCGGCGAACGACACCTTTTCACACGACGCACGCCGCAGTTCGGCTATGAAAGCGGGCGTCATCGCCGTTCAAGGCGACGTCTCAGAACACGCCGACGCGGTTCGCCGCGCGGCCGCGAGCCACGGCGTCGACGCCGACGTCGTCGAGATTCGCGACGCCGGCGTCGTGCCGGAGTGTGACGTATTGTTACTGCCTGGTGGGGAGTCGACCACCATCTCTCGACTCCTTTGCGACGAAGGGATCGACGAAGAGATTCGCGACCACGTCGCCGCCGACAAACCGCTGCTGGCGACGTGTGCGGGCCTCATCGTCGCCTCCCGTGACGCCAAAGACGACCGAGTCGCCACGCTCGACGTCCTCGACGTGAGCGTCGACCGCAACGCCTTCGGCCGACAGGCCGACTCATTCGAGGCCCCACTCGACGTGGCCGGTCTCGACGACCCGTTCCCGGCGGTGTTCATCCGCGCGCCCGTCATCGACGAGGTGGGCGCAGACGTCGAGGTACTCGCCTCGTGGGACGACGACCCAGTCGCCGTCCAACAGGGGTCGATCATCGCCACGTCGTTCCACCCCGAACTGACGCCGGACTCCCGCATCCACGACCTGGCGTTCTTCCGGCAGGAACACGCCGCGGGCGGCGACGGAGACGAAGCCGACGACGGCGCGGAGGTCGAGGCGTGAGCGACGACACGACGGACACGGGCGAGTCACCCGAGACCCCCGATTCGGAGGTGCTCGACGCCCTGTTCGCCACCATCGAGGACCGGAAGGAACGACTCCCCGAGGAGTCGTACACGGCGTCGCTGTTCACCCACGAGAAAGGTGAGAACGCGGTGTTAGAGAAAATCGGAGAGGAGGCGACCGAGACCATCCTCGCGGCGAAAGACGACGACACCGAGGAGTTGACCGCCGAAGCGGCGGACCTGGTGTACCACCTGCTCGTGCTGTTCGCGCAGAAGGACCTCGACGTGGCGGACCTGCAGGCGGAACTGCGCGAGCGATTCTGATTGCGGCCTCGAACACGGAATCGGCGGCGTCGTTACTTCTTGCTGGAACCGCTGATCCACTTGCCGCCGTCGAAGAGGTTCTGTACTGCGTCGATGAGCGACGAGCCCTCGTGTTCGCCCGGACGAAGGCGGGCACGCAGGCGCGAGGAGACCAGTTCGACCGACAGGACGATGATGACGATCATCACGAGTCCGGCGGCGGCTTGGTCGAACGCGAGCAGCGAGAGTCGCCCCTTCACGTACTGGCCGAGTCCGCCCGCGCCGACGACGCCCAGCGAGATGGCGATGCGGACGTTGATCTCGAGGATGTACAGCGTCCACGCGACGAACGACGAGGACACCTGCGAGAGCATCCCGAACACGACCGTCTGCGGCGAGGACGCACCAGTCGAGGAGATGGCCTCGATGGGGCCTTCTTCGATCTCTTCGAGTTCGTCGGTGAACAGGCGGCCGAGGTTGCCGACGGTGTCGGTGCCGATGGCGAGCATCGCGCCGACGGGGTTGATGCCGACCAGCGGCACGTAGATGAGCACCCACACCAGCGCCGGGATGGCGCGGATGGTGCTCATCGTCCCGCGGAAGATGAAGTTGAACGGGAAGGGGACGACCCGCTCGGAGCCGAGGACGCCGAACAACAGCGCCAGCGGGAAGCCGAGCACTGTCCCCGTGACGCCGATGACGATGGTCGTCACCGCGCCGCCGACGATGGTGAGGCCCTGGTCGCGGTTGAGGATGCTGTCGAGGAGCGACCCGGGGTTGGTGAGCGACGCCCACAGCGCCTCCCAGCCGTGGAGACCCTGTTCGACAGCGAACAGCGTGACGAAGTGGAAGTCAGGGGCGAGGAAGTCGGCGACGTTCTCGAAGAAGCGCGGCAGTTGCGAGACGACCTCTGCGAGCGTGAACCCGAGGAACGTCATCCCGACCGCTTGGATCACGAGCACTGCGAGGATGCCCGCGACGAGCAACACCCGACCGATCAACTGCGCTCGTTCGATGACTGCGAGCGACTCTTCCAGCCGACCGATGTCCCCGGTCAGTCTCGACTGGCCGTTCGTCGACGAGGTGCCGCCGTCGGCAACGACGTCGTCGTCGCGGTTGGTGTCTCGCGTCACTGTGCCACCTCGCGAGCGAGGTCGGCCTCCTCGCCGTCGTCGTTGTAGTAGATGTCGTCGACGATATCCATCGTGAGGTCGTCGCGACCGCCGTCGAACACGAGGCCGCCGTCGCGCAGGCCGATGTAGCGGTCGCCGAACTCGCGAGCGATCTCCACTTGGTGGAGGCTGGCGATGGTCGTGAGGTCACGCTCGCGGGCGGCGTGTTTCATATAACTCATCACCTCTTCGGCGGCCTTCGGGTCGAGGCTGGCGACGGGTTCGTCAGCGAGGAGGAGATTCGGTTGTTGGACGAGTGCGCGGGCGATGCCGACGCGCTGTTTCTGTCCGCCCGACATCGACCCGGCGCGCTGTTGGGCCTCGTCGAGGAGGCCGACCGTCTCCAAGGCGTCGAGTGCGGCGAGTTTGTCGTCGCGGTCGTACCACGTGAACACCGAATCGAGCAGGCCTGTCCGCGACAGTGCGCCGGTGAGCGCGTTGCGGTAGGCGCTCATCGTCTCGATGATGTAGTGCATCTGAAACACCATCCCGATGTCGTTCCGGCGGCCACGGATCTCCTCGTCACCGATCGACACCGACCCCTCGGTGGGGCGTGTGAGTCCGTTGAGCAGGCGCAACAGCGTCGACTTCCCGGCACCGGAGGGACCGAGGAGTACGACGAACTCGCCGTCCGGAATCGTGAACGAGACGTCGTCCAGAGCGACGGTGTCGCCGTACCGTTTCGTGAGGTTCTCGACCGAGACGGCTGGCATTGTGACAGCATACGTGCACGGTGGTTTGACCGTTACGGAGTCGAATCGGTGAAAATAACAGAGAAGCGCGGCTCTACGGCCCGAATCAGGCGATCGGAGGACCGCGAACGACCCGACGCTGAACGGCGGCGGTTACGCGTTGCCTTCGTTCAGCAGGTCCGTCGACAGGCCGAGTTCGTTGGCCACGTCGACGACGGGCTGGTAGGTGTCGACGTCGGCCGCGCGGACGCCGTCGAACCAGATGTCGTCGTCGGTGCCGTCCTCGCCGTCGGCGCCGAAGTAGGCCGACTCGGGGGCATTCTCGAGGCGCGAGACGATGGCGTTCTTCTCCTCCTCGGAGAGTTCGGGGCTGACGATCATCGGGGCACGCGGGATGCCGCTCTCGCGGGACACCTCGCGGATGCCCTCGACGTAATCGCTGGTGTCGTAGTTCCACGCGATGAACCGACCGACGCCGGCGGCGTCGACCTGTTCGTTCTTGAGCGCCTCGAACGCCTGTGCGTGGCTGGACCACGTCGCGTCGAACTCCGCACCGCTCGCGGAGGTGGGCGCGTCGCCGATTTCGAGGCCCGCCTCCTTGAGTTGGTACAGCGGGTACAGCGACCCGGACGCGGAGGTCATGTCCGAGAACGCGATAGACTTGCCCTGGAGGTCGGTGAGACTCTCGATGTCGCTGTTCTCGCGGGTGATGATCACCGAGTGGTAGTCCCACGAGCCGTAGGCGTGGCGCTGGAGTGCGATGTCACACTGGTCGGACTTGACGCCGAGTGCCGCCGCGAACGGGCCAGTCTCTGCGACGTCGGCCGTGCCCGAGCCGAGGCCCTGCAAGACCGCCGTGTAGTCGGCCGCGTAGTTGAACTCCACGGAGACGTCGCCGTCGAGGCCGCCTTCGAGGTAGTCGAGGTAGGGATTGTACTGGCTGCGCATGTAGTCCTGGGGCTCCGTCGGGGAGACCATGAACTCGACCGTGCCGTTGCCGTACGGCTGTTCTCCGAAGTTTCCGATACATCCGGACAGGCCCATCCCGGCACCGACTGCCGCAGCAGTACCCGACCGCTTCAAGAAGTCGCGTCGATCCATTACGTGAGTCGCTCTGTTGTTTTATTTGATAACTTTTCCCGTTTGAAGATCATATGAGTACCAGTAGCGTACGGAGTTTCCACGTCCGTTCACACGGCCGCCGGTCGGTAACCGGATACCGTACACTGGTGAGAATACTGTCACACCCGGTGTCCTTATCGGGGGCCACGGCACACCTCGGGGTATGGAAGCAGTCACGCTCGGTCCTGCGGGGACGTACTCTCACCGCGCCGCACGGGCCGTCGCCGACGACGTCGCCTTCCGCGAGTCGGTCACGGCTATCGTCGAAGCCGTCGCTGACGGCACGTACGAGCGAGGCGTCGTCCCCGTCGAGAACAGCATCGAGGGGAGCGTCACCGAGAGCCTCGACGCCCTCACGAACGCCGACGTGTCGGTCGTCCGTGAGATCGTCACGCCGATTCGCCACGCCCTCCTCGCGCAGGCGGAGACGTTCGACGTCGTCGCGTCGCACTCGCAGGCGCTCGCGCAGTGTCGCGACTACCTCGAACGGGAGTATCCGGACGTTCGCCAGGAAGCGGTCGCGTCGACCGCCCGCGGCGTCGAACGCGCCCGCGAGGATCCGACGGTCGCGGGCATCGGCCATCCGGCGAACGCCGAGTCGATGGACGGCGGCGTCGACTTACGCGTCCTCGCCGAGGACATCCAAGACAAGTCGTCGAACGCGACGCGGTTTCTCGTCATCGGCCCCGAGTCCGCCGGAAGCGACGCCGGCGGCAAGACGTCGGTCGTCGTCTACCCCGGTGCGAACTACCCCGGCCTCCTGTTGGAACTGCTCGAGGCGTTCGCCGACCGCGACGTGAACCTCTCGCGCATCGAGTCGCGGCCAAGCGGGGAGCGTCTGGGCGACTACCTGTTCCACATCGACTTCGAGGCGGGCCTGTACGAACAGCGGGCACAGGCGGCGCTTTCGGACGTGGAGTCCATCGTCGGCAACGGCTGGGTGCGCGTCCTCGGGTCGTACGACACCGAACACGTCGTCTAACACCGGGGGGCGGTTGCGAACAGGCGACGCCGCGGCGGTACTCCCGACGGTGGCGTCGCACACCCGCGAATCGCCGGAAGCCGCGGTTACCGCACGGCGGTGCTGGCGTCGGCATCGGTGATGAACCCTCACACCCGAAACTCCTGTGTGTTTGCCGACACGCTCAAGCCCGATAGCGTGCTACTGTTGGGTATGAAAGGTCGACGACCGTTCGACGACATCACCGATCTGTTCGAGCAACTCGGCGAGGAGATAGACGAGGTCGGAGAGGCACTCGAGACCCGTGCCCGTTCGGACGTGGCGGTAGACATCCTCGAACGCGACGATGCGTTCGTCGTCCACGCGGACCTGCCCGGCTTCGACCGCGACGACATCGATCTGTCGGTATCTGGGCAGGAGTTGACGATTCGCGCGGAGTCGACGGCCGACGAGGAGGCGGCCGACGAGACGGACGAGGGGCGATTCCACCGCCGCGAGCGTCGCGAGCGGTCGATCACACGCCGGGTCCGACTCCCGGGCGAGGTCGTCGCCGCGGACGCGACAGCGAAGTACAACCACGGCGTGTTGACGGTGACGCTGCCAAAACCGGCGAGCGACTCCGAGGACACTACTCGTATCCACGTGGAGTAACGAGTCGGGCGAAACGCGGCGGTTCAGTCGGCGGTAGCGATCTCGCCGTCGTGGTACGCTTCGGCGTAGTCGACGAAGTTGCTCAGGATCTTGAGGCCTGTCTCACCGCTCTTCTCGGGGTGGAACTGCGTGCCCATCACGTTACCCGCCTCGTTTGCGGCGACGGCGGCGAAGCGACGGCCGTACTCACACGAGGCGATGGTGCGGTCGGTCACGTCCGCGCAGTAGGAGTGGACGAAGTACGCGTAGTCGCCGTCCTCGATGCCGTCGACGAGGGGGTGGTCACGCTCGGGCGTCAGTTCGTTCCAGCCCATGTGCGGCACTTTCACCGAGTCGGGGAGACGCTCGACCCGGCCCTCGATGAGGCCGAGGCCCTCCACGACCTCTCCCTCGGGTGCACCTTCGGTGCTCTCGTCGTACATCAGTTGGAGGCCGACACAGACGCCCAGAATCGGCGTGTCCTCGGCCTTCTCGACGAGGACGTCGTGGAACGGCTCGGAGTTGGCGACGCACTCTTGGAACGCGCCGACGCCGGGAAGGACGATGGCCTCCGCGTCACGGATGGTGTCGGGATCGCTGGAGACGACCACCGCTGCTCCGGCACGTTCGAGGCCGCGGCGAAGGCTCCGGAGGTTCCCCACGCCGTAGTCGATGACGGTGACGTTCATACTGCATCTGCGAGTGCGCGGGTGAAAACCGTTACCCGTCGCACCGCGAATCGACGGTATGATCCGCGTTTCCGCTTACTGAGAAACCGCGACGTGAGGCTGGCTATCACGCGTCTAGCGACGTTTAATATCTGAGCGAACGTCAATACGCCTCGGTGATACTACAATGAGCAACATTACTCCCTTCGACGAGATGAACCGGATGTTCGACCGTATGTCTCGCAACTTCGGCACCGTCGGTAACTTCGGCAACTTCGGCGACTTCGGCCGAATGGATCTGAGCGACCTCGACTCGATGCGACGAACGGGCATCGACATCGACGTGGCCGAGTACGACGACGAGATTGCCGTCGTCGCCGACCTCCCCGGATTTACGAAAGAGGACATCGACCTGTCCGTCCGCGACGGCGTCCTCACCATCGGCGCCGAGCGCTCGATGAGCACCGACGAGGGCGACGAGTCCGGGTCGTACCTGCGCCGCGAGCGCCGTACCGAGTCGATGCGCCGTTCGATCAGCCTCCCCACCGACGTGGTCGAGGACGATGCCAGCGCGACGTACTCCAACGGCGTCCTCACCGTCACCCTCCCCAAAGTGACCGTCGAGTCCGACGACGAGGACAGCCACCGCATCGACGTCAACTAACCCTCGTCATCTCGGTCTGACGCTCGGTTCTCCCTCTTCGCTTTCTCACTCGGCTTTCACACGCTGTACGTCCCCGTTCACACGCTGTACGTCCCCGTTCACACGCTGCTAGATGGCACTCTTCCACGCCGATACCCACTTGTCTGTCGCGCCCGTCGCCTCGCTGTGTCTCGTGACCGTCGACCTGGCAACCGACGCGACCGCGCCGTGACGGCCGCGGCGTGGGGACTCACGGTCGCACATCTCGGTGTTGCGCTGTCTGGACTCGCGGCGTTTCTCGGGCTTCCGGGCTGGGAGAGCGGACTCTCCGGCCCGTTCGACGGCCTCGCACTCGCAGCGGCCGTCGCACTCGCGGCGGTCGCGGGCGCGTGGTACGGCGGCACCCCGGCCACACGGACGACCCGCGCGCGTCGTCTCGAAGTCGCGGGCGGCCTCGTCGTTTTCCCGGCAGCGTGGGTCACGCTGCTGGCGGCGTTCGCGCCGCGCGCGATGTTCGGGAGCGTGCCGTTCGTCCTGCTCCCACTGCTTGGAAACGCGTTGCCGACGCTGGCGGTGTACGTCGTCGTCTACGGCTTCGGCCCGTTCGCGGCCGGGCCGGACCCACGTCAGGAGGTCGACCTCGACTGGAACGAACGGAACTGAGGAAAAACGCCTCCAGCGACTGTTACTCGGTGATGTCGATGGCCGGACGGCCCGGTTCGGCCTTGTTCGCCACGTCGTCTGCGGCGTCCTCGGCGGGGAGAATCTCGACGGGTGCATCGAACTCGCGTTCGATGAGCCACGCCGCCGCCTCCAGCGCCTCCCGCTCGCGGGCGGGCGACAGGGTGGACCGCAGCGCCTCACGCTCGGCCTGCAGGTCCTTCGCGTAGTCGGACGCGGCCGAGCCGTGGCGCTGAATCTCCGGCTTCTGCATCAGTTCGCCGACGAGGTTGGGAGCGTCGCTGTCGATGGCGATCTCCAGCGCCTCGTGTTTCCACTCGGGCGCGACGACCACGTCGATGCGCTCGGGGTCGGTGATGTTCGCCACGTCGACGATGTTGCGGACGTCCTCGCGGGTGTTCGCGACCAGTTGGCGGCGGCGCTCGATGTCGGTGGCGTCGCCGTCGGCGGTCGGCCAGTCGGCGTCGACCAGCAGGCCGTCGTCGTCGGTCAGGTCGGCGTACAGTTCCTCGGTCAGGTGCGGCGCGACGGGCGCCAGCAGTTTCAGTGCCACCTCCAGTCCACGCTCAAAGGTGGGGCCGTGGACCTCGTCGACGTACGCGCGGTAACTCCGCAGGGTGCCGACCAGTTGCTGTGCCTCGCGGGTCGCCAGATCGAAGCCCAGGTCGTCGAACTGCTCGGTGGCGACGGCGACGGCCGCCTCCACTTCACTTCGGACGTACGCAGCGGTCGCGTCGTCTGCGCCGTCGGCGTCGCCCGCGTCGAACGAGCGGACGGTGTCGGCCAGTCGACCCAGGAAGCGGTGGGTGGACTTGACGCCCTCCTCCGACCAGTCGAAGGCGGTGTCCGGGCGGGCCGCCTGCATCATGAACAGACGGGCCGTGTCGGCGCCGTACTCGTCGACGATGCGCTGGGGCGAGACGGTGTTACCCTTCGACTTGGACATCTTCTCGCCGTCCAGTTGCACCATCCCCTGCCCCAGCAGGTTCGTGAACGGTTCGCGGTGCTCCAGCATCCCCATGTCCGCGATGGCCTTCGTGGCGAACCGCGCGTACAATAGGTGCATCACGGCGTGTTCGAGGCCGCCGACGTACTGGTCGACGGGCATCCACTCGTTGGCGCGGTCGACGTCGAACGGCGCGTCGTCTAGGTCCGGGGAGACGTACCGCAGGAAGTACCACGAGGAGTCGACGAACGTGTCCATCGTGTCCGTCTCGCGCACCGCGTCGGCGCCGCAGTCGGGGCAAGTAGTGTGCTTCCACTCCTCGGCGGCGTCCAGCGGATTCCCGGTGGTGTTGACGAACTCCGGCAGTTCCACCGGCAGGTCCTCCTCGGGCACCATCACGGGTCCGCAGTCGTCGCAGTGGATGACGGGAATCGGCGTCCCCCAGTAGCGCTGGCGGGAGATGAGCCAGTCGCGCAGGCGGTACTGCGTGTGGAACGCGGCGGAGTCGATGTCGGCGGTCAGTTCCTCGCGCGCATCGGCGCTCGACAGGCCGTCGTACTCGCCGCTGTTGACGAGGACGCCGTCCTCGGTGTACGCGCCCTCGCTGATGTCCGGCGCTTCTGGTTCCTCGTCGCCCTCGGGTTCGGGTGCGACGACGGGGACGATGTCGACGCCCATTCGCTCGGCGAACGCGTGGTCGCGGTCGTCGTGACCGGGCACGCCCATCAGCGCGCCCGTCCCGACGTCCGAGAGGACGAAGTCGGCGACGAAGACGGGCACCTCCGCACCCGTCGCGGGGTTCGTGGCGGTCAGGTCCGTCTCGATGCCGTTGGGGTCGTCGCCGTCGGGGTCTGCCACCTCCTCGACGAAGTGAGCCACGTCGTCGTCCTCGGCGGCCAGTTCTTCGGAGATGGGGTGGTCGGGAGCCAGCGCGAAGAACGTCGCGCCGTAGATGGTGTCCAGGCGGGTGGTGAACGCCGTCACCGAGCCGTGGCCGTCGATAGCGAACTCGACGTGTGAGCCCTCCTGTTTCCCGATCCAGTTGCGCTGCATCTCGCGGACGCTGTCGGGCCACCCCTCCAGGTCGTCGATGTCGGCCAGCAGTTCGTCGGCGTACTCGGTGATGCCCAGCGTCCACTGGTCCAGTTCGCGCTGTTCGACCAGCGTGCCACAGCGCCAGCAGTGTTCGTCCTCGCCTTCGACCTGTTCGTCGGCCAGCACCGTCTCACAGTCGGGACACCAGTTCACCTCCGCAGCACGGCGTTCGACCAGCCCCTCCTCGTGGAACTGCTGGAACAGCCACTGGTTCCACTGATAGTACTCCGGTTCGCAGGTGGTGACCTCCCGGTCCCAGTCGTATCCGAAGCCCATCGACTCCATCTGCCCGCGCATCGTGTCGATGCAGTCCATCGTCCAGTCGCGGGGGTTGGAGTCGCGTTCTTTCGCAGCATTCTCGGCGGGCAAGCCGAACGAGTCCCACCCCATCGGGTGGAGCACGCTGTCCCCGCGCATCCGCCGGTAGCGGGCGTACGCGTCCGTGATGGTGTAGTTGCGGACGTGGCCCATGTGCAGTTTCCCGGACGGGTACGGGAACATTCCCAGCACGTACGTCGGGTCGTCGGCGTCGTCCGGCGTCCGGTAGGCGTCGGCCTCGGCCCACGCCTCCTGCCAGCGTCGTTCGACCGCGGTGTGGTCGTAACCCTCCTCGGACATTTCTTACTTGCTCGTTCGGCCGCTTCGACCCCTATACCTTTCCATCGAACATAGCGTCAGGTGCTAGCATTCTACACGACAGCGCGTCGCCGCCGCTCGGCACAACAGGTATCCTGTCAGCGGTACTATGTGGATGTATGAGTACGGACCTCGACACCACCGACGGCGACGACGCGGGCCTGCTTCGAACCGCCTACCGGACGGTCACACCCGGCTACCAGTCTCGCCCCGACGACGAGATGAACGCCATCGGTTGGGCCATCTTCCTCGGCCTGTTCGCACTACTGCTCCCGTTGCTCCCCTTCCTCGCCATAATTTGGGGCGTGAGCAAGGTGATCGAAGCGATCACTGGCGACGGAGAGACAGAAGAGTAGCGCAGTACGCGGCCGAGACGGGAGAGTCAGTCTGCGAGGCCCAGCAGGTCGAACTCGTAGCCGTTGTCGCGTTCGTTCGCGTGTTCGTACACGACGTGGGCGGCCGCGACGTCTTGGATCGCGAGACCGGTCGAGTCGAAGACGCTGATGCCGTCCTCGGCCGTGCGGCCCTCCTTCTCGCCGACGACGATCTCGCCGATCTGGCCGTAGATGTCGTCGTCCGTGAGGACGCCCGCGTTGTACGGGACGTTGATCTCACCCGAGTGGGTCGTCTGGTCGTAGTCGTCGATGACGAGTTTCGCGTCGAGCAACACCTCGTCGGCGAGTTCGTGTTTCCCCTCGGCGTCGGCACCCATCGCGTTGATGTGGGTGTGGTCGCCGACCGCCTCGCGCGAGACGATTGGGTCTTCGACCGGCGTCACGGTCGAGAGCACGTCGCAGGCGGCGGCCTCCGCGATAGACCCTGCACGGACCTCGAAGCGGTCCTCGAAAGCGTCGATGAAGCGGGCCACGCGCTCCTCGCTCAGGTCGGAGACGACGACCTCCTCGATGTCGCGGACGGTGGAGATGGCCTCCAACTGGGTGTACGCCTGCACGCCCGCGCCGACGATGCCCAGTGAGGAGGCGTCTTCGACCGCGAGGTGATCGGTGGCGACCGCCGCGGCCGCGCCCGTCCGCTTCATCGTCAGTTCCGTCCCGTCGAGGAGGGCGAGTGGGAAGGCGTTCTTCGGGTCCGAGTAGATCATCGTCCCCATCACGGTCGGGAGGTCGTACTGTTCCTCGTTGTCGGTGTGGACGTTGACCCACTTCACGCCCGCGGCGTCCCAGTCGCCCGCGTCGAGGTAGGCGGGCATCGAGCGGAAGTCGCCGTTGTACTCGGGCAGGTCGATGTAGCTCTTGGGCGGCATCTGCGCGTCGCCGCGCTGGTAGGCCGCGAACGCCTCCTCGATGGCGGGCACGAGTTCGTCCATCTCGGCGTTCTCGTGGACGTCGTCGCTGTTGAGCAGGAGCGTCTTCATGCCCGCAAGAATTGCGCGGCGCGATTAGAAGCCTCCGGTACGGTTCGGTGGCTCCCGGTCGTCTTCCCGCCCGCGAATCGCCCGCGCGTGCGTCGGTCGCCGGTCGGACGTATCGCCGGACGTCGGGAGCCGTGGGGCGACTCGGCGACCGACGATTAACCCGGCTTAATCGCGCTTATCGAGGCCCGAAACGGACGAATCCGAGTTTCTCGTCTGCACCCCTCTTTACCACCCAGGCCACACGTCCGAGTGCAGATGAACCGAACCAAACTGCTCGCAATCGGACTCGCAACCCTGTTGGCCGTGACCGGCGTCGCCGCCGCGCAACCGGGGAACGCCCCCGCGGACGCGGGCGGGAACGACGACGCACAGGCCGGTCCGCCGACGGACCTGCCCGAACAGGTGCCGGACTTCGTGAGCCAGATTCACGACCAGATCCGGTCGTTCATCGACGGGAGCGTGGACAACCTCGGCGACGCCGTCTCCGGCATCGCCGGCGGCGAGAACGCGGACAGCGGTGACGAACAGTCCGCCGACAGCGACGACGCTGCGGCGTGATGTGAGGTCGATCTCACTCGCTGACGCGGTCGGCCCTCCGAACTGACGCCTCGTTTTGCGGACACGTCGAAGTGGTCGATAGCCGCGCCGCTCGTCGGTCGTGGCGTCGAAAGAAATCGAGTGTTCGGTCGAACGCGGTGCAGCGGTCGGCTGGTGTGGGTCGTGTGGTCTCGCGGGCTACGCCCGCTCGACTGGAAGAGGTTCCTTCGGAACCTCTCTTACATCGCGCCGCCCATACCGCCCATGCCGCCCATGCCACCCATACCGCCGCCGGGGGCACCGCCTTCCTCGTCGTCGTTGCCGCCGGTGGACAGGTCGCCCGCGGCGATGATGTCGTCGATCTTGAGGACGAGGTTCGCGGCCTCGGTGGCACTCGACAGCGCCTGCTCTTTGGCGTGAGCCGTCTCGACGACGCCGGCTTCGAGAGTGTCTTCGACGTCGCCAGAGAAGACGTTCAGGCCAGCGGTCTTGTCACCGGACTCGTGGGCCGCACGCAGGTCGACCAGCGTGTCGATAGAGTCGAGCCCCGCGTTCTCCGCGAGGACGCGTGGGACGATTTCCAGCGCGTCGGCGAACGCCTCGACAGCGAGCTGTTCGCGCCCCTCGACGGAGTCGGCGTAGTCGCGGAGGCGGGAGGCAAGTTCGACCTCGATGGCACCGCCGCCGGCGACGATTCGGCCGTCGGAGACGGCAGTCGAGACGACGTCGAGGGCGTCCTCGACACCGCGCTCGAGTTCGTCGACGACGTGGTCGGTCGAGCCGCGCAGCAGCAGCGTGACGCCGTGGGCGTCCGCGCCGCCTTCGACGTAGAACAGTTCGTCGGCGTCGTCACGCGACACCGAGCCGTGGCCGAGGTCGGCCTCGGTTGCGGCGTCGAGGTCGGAGACGATGTTCGCGCCGAGGATGTTCTTGAGGAACGTCAGGTCGGACTTCTTGACGCGGCGGGCCGCGAGGATGCCCTCCTTCGCGAGGTAGTGCTGTGCGAGGTCGTCGACGCCCTTCTGACAGAAGACGACGTTCGCGCCGGTCTCTTTGATCTTCTGGACCTTCTGTTTCAGCTGATCTTCCTCCTGATCGAGGAACGACTGGAGCTGATCCGGGGAGTCGATCGAGACCTGCGTGTCGACGTCGGCCTCCTCGATCTCGATGGGGTCGTTGAGGAGGAGGACCTTCGCGTCGTCGACCGCCGAGGGCATGTCGTCGTGGAGCGGGTCCTTGTCGACGACCGCACCCTGCAGGAGTTCGGACTCGCCGGCCGAGCGGCCGGTCTGCGTCTCCATCGCGATGTTCTCCAGGTCGACGACGTTGGAGCCGTCGTCGGCCTCGACGGTGACCTGCTTGACCGCGCGGTAGATGAGGTCCGCGAGGACCTCCTTCTCCAGTTCCGCGCCCTTGCCGGTCATCGAGGTCTCGGCGACCTTCTTGATGAGTTCCTCGTCGTCGGCGTCGACGGACTCCGCGATGTCGTCGACCTCGGCGCGAGCCTGCTCGCTGGCGAGGTGGAAGCCCTTGATGATCGCCGTCGGGTGGATATCCTGCTCGAGGAGGTCCTCGGCGTTCTTGAGGAGTTCACCAGCGATGGCGACGGCCGTCGTCGTGCCGTCTCCGGCCTCGTCTTCCTGTGTCTCGGCGACCTCGACGATCATCTCGGCCGTCGGGTTGTCGATGTCCATCGTCTGGAGGATGGTGACGCCGTCGTTCGTGATGGTGACGTCGCCCATCGAGTCGACGAGCATCTTGTCCATCCCTTTCGGGCCGAGCGTCGAGCGGACGGCCTCCGCGACGGCGCGGGCCGCCGAGATGTTGTATTCCTGCGCGTCCTTGTCCTTCACTCGCTGAGAGTCCTCACCCATAATGATCATGGGCTGACCCTGCATACGTCGCTGACTCATATACGGTCCAAAGTGAGGTTGTGATTCTACATAAAACCTTGGTTCTGGTGTGGGTGCAGTTTCACGATACCCTCGCGAACGAAACGCTGGAAAACGACCGATTCCGGCCGTGTAGTCTGTGTTAACTGATACCAAACAATGGGAAACTCCAGACCGTCCGGAGCCGGTCGCATCGGCTGTTTAAGTACTATCGTCGACCAGTTCCTTCGTCTGAAAGCCATCTACGGGTTCCTTCCAGTGGACACGGACCGTGCCCACGGCGAAGGCGTCGTTCGTGTCGGTGTCGCGTTCGATGGCGAGCGTGTTCGTCCCTTTCTGTAGATCGACGCCGGATATCGTGTCGGTCCACAACTGCCAGCCGTCGTTCGGCGGAACGTCGAACCCGCCCAGTGCCTCCCCATTGATGAGGAACTCGTGGCCGTACTCGGCGACGTCGAACGCCTGGATCTCGAGGTACGCCTCTCGCGGGTCGTCAGTCGTCACCTCGAACTCGTGGTCCGCTGTTCTGTCACCCGCGTCGTCGGCCCACTCAAGGCCCAACGTCGCCGCTTCGGGGCCTAACTGTGCGCCGACGTAGACGGTGGCGTACGTCGCACGTTCGGTCATCGACGCCGTGTTGACGGCGACGTGGCAAAAAGACGGCTCTTCGCGCCAGCCGGGAGCTACTCCGCTTCCTGCGGCGGCGCGGACAACAGGTCGGATCCGGTGTCGTCGGGCGGATACTCCGGAAGCGTGTCGTCGTCTGCGTCGAGCGTATCCACCTCCTGTTCGGCGAGTTGCGCTTCCAGTTGTTCGCGCTTCTTCCGACCCTGACGTTCACGTCCGCGCTTCGTGTCTGGCATTGACAACCGTGACAACAACCCCCACACGTATGAATCTTTCCGCATCTGTAGGCTTATGACATCACGGTCCAGTCCGTTCGTGTGACCGAACGTTCAGGCGATTTCACACGGCGAGGACTGCTCGCGGCCGTGGCCGGGGGCGCGGCCGCTGGCGGCTTCCTCGCACCGGTTCGCGGCTACCTCTCTGCGTTCGCCCCGCTGTCGGGCGGCGCGTGGCGTGCGGCAGACGACGATCCACCCCAGCGAGTGACCAGCGACCACGGCGAGGCGGCGCTCCGATACGACGACGAGGCAGTCCCTCGAATCGAAGCGGACGACGAGGAAGCACTGTCGTTCGCGGTCGGCTACGCGCAGGGCGCAGACCGACTGTTCCAGATGGACCTCCAGCGACGAGTGATGCGTGGAGAACTCTCGGAGGTCGTGGGTGAGGCGACGCTCGCGTCCGACCGCTTCCACACGAAGATGGACTTCGCGGCCGCGGCCGACGCAACGTGGGAACAGGTGCGAGACACCGAGGCTGGTCCCCTCGTCAAGGCGTACTGTGAGGGCGTGAACCGGGCACGGGCCGATCTGCCTCGCCCGCTGGAGTTCGAACTTCTCGACTACGACCCCGACCCGTGGACGCCCGCCGACGTGATGCTCGCGGAGAAACAGATATCCTGGGGGCTCACCGGCAGTTTCCGTACGCTCCGGAAGGAGACGCTCCGCGCAGAACTGGGCGCGGACGCGGCCGAGACCATTCTCCCGAACCGCCTCGGTCACGACGCCGCCATCTTGGGTCACGACGGCGCGACCGACGACTGGCCGGTGCCCGACGGGTCGGCCGCCCGCCCGCCCCGCCAGAGCGGCGACGACGGGAGTTCGGCGTCGGTAGCGACCGACCCGGCGCTCGACCGATGGCTCTCGGGCGTCGAACCGCCCGAGTGGGCCGGATCGAACTCGTGGGCCGTCTCCGGCGACCACACCGCGAGCGGCGACCCCGTGATGGCGAACGACCCGCACCTATCGCTGATGGCGCCGCCGGTGTGGTACGAACAGGTGCTTCGCCACCCCGACTATCAGGTGCGCGGCGTGACGTTCCCGGGCGTTCCGTTCGTCGTCATCGGCGAGAACGACCGCGGCGCGTGGGGCTTCACGAACGCCGGTTGCGACGTCATCGACTTCTACGAGTACGAGACGCGCAACGACGGCTCGGAGTACCGCTACGGCGACCGCTGGCGCTCGTTCGAGGTGGAGACACAGACCATCGATGTCGCGGGCGCGCCCGACCGCGAGGTCGAGGTAAAGAAGTCCGCGCACGGTGCGGTTCTCGACGCGAACTCCGGTGGCGACTCGTTCCGCTCGGAACTCGGCGTCGCGTGGACGGGCCTGTCGGCGACGGGGACGACGAACGCCATTCTCGACTTGAACCGTTCGCGTGGGGCCGACGACGCAGATGCGGCGCTGGAGCGGTTCGACGAACCGACGCAGTGTTTCGTCTACGCCGACCGCGACGGCGAGGTTCGCTACCGCGTCACCGGGAAGGTGCCGATTCGACGCACGGACGGCGAGGCCGTCCGTGGCGACCGGGTGTTCGATGGGTCTGCCCGTGAGGGCGAGTGGGCCGGCTACACGCCGTACGGCGAGTCGTCGTGGGAGGGGTTCATCCCCTTCGAGGAGATGCCGCACGTTGACGACCCCGACTACGTTGGGACGGCGAACCAACGGATCGTCGACGACGAGCAGTACCCGTACTACCTCGCAGAGGACTACAGCGAGCCGTTCCGCGGCATCCGGCTGTGGGACCGTCTCGACGCACTCGTCGACCGCGGCGACGTGACCGCGGCCGACCTCCGTGACCTCCAGCGAGACGTGCGCGACGTGCGCCTCGAACACTTCCGACCAGTCTTGGAGGAAGCCCGCAGCGAACTGTCGGGTGACGCTCGCACCGAACTCGATCGTGTCCTCGACTGGGACGGCGAGGCGGTGCGGGACGCCCGTGCGCCGCTGCTGTTCGTCCACTTCCTCGACGCCTACGAGGGCCGGTTCGTCGCCGACGCCCTCGGTGAGTTGGACGACCGCCGCGACGCCGCCGCGTACGCGCCGACCCAGTGGGTACTCGCGACGCTCGGCGACGAGTGGTTCGACGGGTCGCGGGCGGTGGCAGCCGCCGACGCCTTCGAGAAGGCACTCGCCCGCGTCGACAGCGAGGGCTGGGAGACGTACGGCGACTACAATCGGACGCGGATCGACCACCCGTTCGACCAGTCGTTCCTCAACTACCCGCGGTATCCGACCGACGGGTCGGCGGCGACGCTGTTCAACTTCCGTGTCGAGTCCGGCGCGGGGAGCAGTTGGCGGCAGGTGTGCCCGCAGAACGACACGCCCTCGCAGTGCATCCTCCCCGGCGGCAACGACGGCAACGCGTACGCCGAGTCGTACGACGACCAGTTGCGCCGCTGGGCGAACGGCGAGTTCAAGCCGATGAACCGGGGGATGCGCGGCGAGTTTACCGTGCGGTTCGCCGGAGGTGACGGCGAATGACGGGTGTCGACAGGCGGTCGCGGTGGGCGGCGACAGCGCTGGCCGTGATCGCGGGTCTCGGCCTCGCGTCCGTGCATTGGGTCGGACTCATTGCGGGTGCGGCGCTGGTGGCGCTCCCACAGCGGTCGCTGGGGCGCGGTGTCCTCGTCGGCGTCGTGTTCGGCGTGTTGACGCTCGCGGTGATGGCTTTCGGACTGGTGCTCGCGGGACCCGCTGCAACCGCGACAGCGTCGGCGATGCCGGCACCGCTCGGCGTCGCGGTCGCCGTCGCGGTGGTCGGCGGCGCGGTCGGCGGACTCGTCCGTGGCGTGGTGGGCTGACAGGCGATCCAAGCTCGGAGCAGTCGCTCCCCGCGTCGTCGACGGCGGATCGCACACCCGCGTCCCGTCGACGGCGTCGTTCAGGTCACGGGGGCGTTGGCCGCGGCATCGTATTTGAGGGCTCGTGGGGGAGCGCCGATGACGCGCCCGTTAAGTGGCTCCGACCCCAGGCGATTCGTAATGAGTACAGGAGCCGTGCGTCACCGAACCGCCCCCCGAACGGGAGGTGACGCGTAGTGCCCAAGGAGTTCATCGAGGTCCGCGGCGCCGAGGAGAACAACCTCAAGGACCTCGACGTGGAGATTCCTCGAGAGCAGTTCAACGTCGTCACCGGCCTGTCGGGGTCGGGCAAGTCGTCGCTGGCGTTCGACACCGTCTACGCCGAGGGGCAGCGTCGCTACATCGAGTCGCTGTCGGCGTACGCCCGCAACTTCCTCGGGCAGATGGACAAGCCGCAAGTCGAGAGCGTCGAAGGGCTCTCGCCAGCCATCTCCATCGACCAGAAGAACGCCGCCAACAACCCCCGCTCGACCGTGGGGACGGTCACGGAACTGCACGACTACTTGCGCCTGCTGTACGCCCGCGTCGGCCACCCGCACTGTCCCGAGTGCGGCCGCGAGGTGGGCGAGCAGTCGGCCCAACAGATGGTCCGACGCGTGTTCGAGTTGCCCGAAGGCACCCGCGCGATGATCGCCGCGCCCGTCGTCCGCGACCAGAAGGGCGCGTTCGAGGACCTGTTCGACGAACTGGTCGCCGACGGCTACTCGCGCGTCGAGGTCGACGGCGAGCAGTACGACCTCTCGCTTGACCGGCCGGATCTGGACGAGAACTACGACCACACCGTCGACGTCATCGTCGACCGCGTGAAGGTGCGCGAGGAGGACCGCTCGCGCATCACCGACTCCGTGGAGACAGCGCTCGAGGAGGCCAGCGGCGTCCTGAAGGTCATCCTCCCCGACCCGCCCGCCGACACCGACTTGGGCGGCAACCGTTCGCGCTCGACCGGCGACCTCGCCGGCGAGGGCGACGACCGCCTCGTCGTCGAGTTCTCCGAGGATCTTGCGTGCAACCACTGCGGCATCGACTTCTCGGAGATAGAGACGCGGTCGTTCTCGTTCAACTCCCCGCACGGCGCCTGTCCCGAGTGTGAGGGCATCGGGTCGACGAAGGAGGTCGACGAAGACCTGGTCGTCACGGACCCGTCGAAGCCGATCAAACACGTGTTCGAGCCGTGGAGTTACAACCGCTCGTACTACCGCACACGCCTCGACAACGTCGCCGAGCACTTCGGCGTTGACGTCGAGACGCCGTTCGAGGAGTTGTCCGAGTCCGAGCGACGGCAGTTCCTCTACGGCACCGACCGACAGGTGGAGTTCGAACAGCAGACGCGAAACGGTGTCCGCCGCAAGACCCAGCGGTTCGAGGGCGTCATCCCGAACCTCGAACGCCGCCACGTCGAGACGGACTCCGACCGCACGCGCGAACACATCGAGGAGTTCATGGCCGTCACCACCTGCCCCGCGTGTGAGGGGACGCGCCTGAAACCGCAGTCGCGGTCGGTGTACGTCGACGGCACCGCCATCACCGAAGTCAATCAGCTGTCGATCGGCGACGCCCTCGCCCACTTCGAGGGGATGGAGGAGACGCTCACCGAGCGAGAGCGGACCATCGCCGAGGAGATTCTCAAGGAGATTCGCGCGCGTCTCGGCTTCATGGAGGAGGTTGGCCTGGAGTACCTCACCCTTGACCGCGAGGCGTCCACGCTCTCGGGCGGCGAGAGCCAGCGAATCCGCCTGGCGACGCAGGTCGGCTCCGGGTTGGTTGGGGTGTTGTACGTCCTCGACGAGCCGAGTATCGGCCTCCACCAACGCGACAACGACCGCCTCCTCGACACGCTGGAGGGGCTTCGTGACCTCGGTAACACGCTTCTCGTCGTCGAACACGACGAGGCGACGATGCGCCGCGCGGACAACGTCATCGATATGGGGCCCGGACCGGGCAAACTCGGCGGCGAGGTCGTCGCGCAGGGCGACTACGACGACATCATCGCCACCGAGGAGTCGGTCACGGGCGACTTCCTCGCCGGCCGTGAGGTGGTCGCAGTCCCCGAGACGCGCCGCGGAAGCGACGCCGCACTCACCATCGAGGGCGCGCGACAGCACAATCTCAAAGACGTCGACGTGAATATTCCCGTCGGACAGTTCACCGCCATCACCGGCGTCTCGGGGTCGGGCAAGTCGACGCTGATGCACGACGTGCTCTACAAGGGCCTCGCCCGCGAGATGAACGACAACACCGAGGTCGACCCCGGCGAGCACGACCGCATCACCGGGATGGAGAACATCGAGGGCGTCCGCCTCATCGACCAGTCACCCATCGGTCGCACGCCCCGGTCGAACCCCGCCACCTACACCGACGTCTTCGACTACATCCGCGAACTGTTCGCGGAGACGAAACTCGCCAACCAGCGCGGCTACGACAAGGGTCGCTTCTCGTTCAACGTGAAGGGCGGCCGCTGTGAGGAGTGCGGCGGGCAAGGCACCGTCAAGATCGAGATGAACTTCCTGTCGGACGTCCACGTCCCCTGCGAGGAGTGTGACGGCGCCCGCTACAACGACGAGACGCTCGACGTGACGTACAAGGGCAAGACCATCGCGGACGTCCTCGACATGAGCGTCGGCGAGGCGTACGACTTCTTCGAGTCCCACTCGGGGCTGGAACGTCGCCTCGGTCTCCTGAAAGATGTCGGCCTCGACTACATGCAACTGGGTCAGCCGTCGACGACGCTGTCGGGCGGGGAGGCCCAGCGCGTGAAACTCGCCGAGGAACTCGGGAAGAAGGACGCAGGCGACACGCTGTACCTCCTCGATGAACCGACGACGGGCCTCCACAAGGCCGACGAGCGGAAACTCATCGACGTGCTCCACCGTCTCACCGACAAGGGGAACACGGTCGTCGTCATCGAACACGAACTCGACTTGGTGAAGAACGCCGACCACATCGTTGACCTCGGTCCCGAGGGCGGCGAGGGCGGCGGCGAAGTCGTCGCCGAGGGATCACCCGAGGAAGTAGCACGGGTCGACGACTCCCACACGGGTCGCTACCTCCGCGATTATCTCCCGAAAGTGGACGTCGAGGGACCCCGTAGCGACCGTCGTCTGCCCGAACTGGAGGGGTCGAGCGACGACGGCGATGACGACGGTGAGGGCGACGCGGTCGAAGTCCCGGCGACCGACGACTGACCGGCCCGGCCGACTGTACCGCATCCACGCGCCCGATTTTTGACAGTTCGACGCGAACGACGAGGTATGACCACCGTGTACGCCGCGATGCGTGATCACCTCCTCGTCGTCGACCCCGACGACGAGTCCGCTACCACCACCGAATCGCTCGACGGCCGTTCGATCGAGTGCGTCGCCGTCCACCCCGACACACCCGCCCGCGTATTCGTCGGGACGTTCGAGTCGGGGCTGTGGCGCTCGACCGACGGCGGCGACTCGTTCGACCGGGTCGGCGCGGACGCCATCGACCAAGACGCCGTAATGTCAGCGGCCGTCTCGCCGCACGACCCGGCGGAGGTGTGGGTCGGCACCGAACCCTCGCGGGTCTACCGCTCGACCGACGGCGGCGAGACGTGGACGCATCTCGACGGCCTCGTCGACCTGCCCTCCAGCGACGAGTGGGCGTTTCCGCCGCGCCCGCACACTCACCACGCGCGGTGGATCGAACCCGACCCTTCCGACCCCGACCACTGGTACGTCGCCGTCGAGGCCGGAGCGCTCGTCACCACCCACGACCGCGGCGAGACGTGGGAAGACCGCGTTCCCGACTCTCGGCGCGACACACACTCGATGGTGACCCATCCCGACGCACCCGGCCGGGCGTGGTGCGCCGCGGGCGACGGTTTCGCGGAGACGCGCGACGGCGGCGAGACGTGGAGCCATCCGCAGTCGGGGCTGGACCGGACGTACTGCTGGAGCGTCGCCGTCGACGAGGATGACCCTGACTGCGTCCTCGTCTCGGCGGCACGGGGCGCGTTCGAGGCACACACCGCGGAGCGTGCGGAGACGTACGTGTACCGGCGGGACGGCGACGAGGACTGGGAACGACTCGACGGCAACGGACTCCCGCTTGGAGAGGGCGTCACCCGGCCGGTACTCGCGGCCGGGAACGCCAGAGAGTTCTACGCACTGTCGAATCGTGGGCTGTATCGAACGATGGACGCCGGTGACTCGTGGTCGGAGGTCGCCGTTGCGTGGCCAGACCGTGTCGACGACCAGACTGCTCGTGGGCTGGCAGTCCTGCCGTAGCGTCGCCGCACCCGAGGGTTCATCCCCGATGACGAGGCCAGCGTCCCCGTGACGTAACGAGTTGCCGCGCGACGGTCTGCGGGTGTGAGGTCGACCGCAGGGAGGCCTCGATGCGAACGGTGTGAGCCGTGAGCGTGCGGTCGCCCGTCGCGCGTGTGGAAGCGAGCAGACCGCCTGACAGCCCACGAGCACGACCCACGAGATATATCTCCGTCCACACGAAGCGTGGTGTATGTACGACTTCGTCGTGGTCGGCGTCGGTCCGGCGGGCGCACGCTTCGCTCGCCGGGCCGCCGAGGCCCACTACGACGTGCTCGCGTTGGAGAAGGGGACGGTCGGGGAGCCGTTGGCCTGCTCCGGGCACGTCTCGACCGACGTCTGGGAGTACGTCCCCGGCGACGCCAAGGAGCGACTGCTCCAGAACCGCGTGTACGGCGCGGACTTCCACGTCGGGGGTCCGGACTCGCCGTCGCGTCGCTTCTACAAGCGCGAGGAGATATCGAACGTCATCGACCGCGTCGAACTCGACCGGACGCTCGCCGACGCCGCCCGCGATGCCGGGGCGGACGTGCGCGAGGGACACACCGTCACGTCGGTCGAGGAGCGCCCCGGCTACGTCGAGGTGACCGCGAGCGTCGACGGTGAGGAACGGACGTTCGAGGGACGGATGGTCGCCGGTGCGGACGGCCCCGTCTCGCGGGTCCGACGCCAACTCGACCTCCCCGAACCCGGTGAGAAACTCCACGGCGTCCTCGCGTTCGACGACACTCCCGACCACGGTGACTACGTCGACGTCCACCTCACCGCGCCGCGCTTCTTCGCGTGGCGCATCCCTCGCGGCGATGCGGGCGTCGAGTACGGCCTCGCCGCGCCGCCGGGCCACGAGGTGAACGAGTTGTTCGCTCGACTCACCGATGAGTACGACGTGGAGACGGATCGGTTCTGCTCGGGTGCGATCCCTATCGGTCCGCCCGAGCGGACGACTGCGACGCGGGGATTCCTGCTCGGCGACTCCGCCGCACAGACGAAACCGTTCACCGGCGGCGGCATCCTCTACGGGATGCGCGCGGCCGACGTCGCCGCCGACGTCATCGACCCGCAGGACCCGAACACGCTCCCGCGCTACGAGGAGGGCTGGCGCGAGGAGTTACAGACGGAGATCCGTCTCGGTCACTGGATCCGGCGAGCGTACTCGCTCCCCGAACCGATCCAGCGGGTGGGGTTGTGGGCGCTCTCGGGCGAGATCGGCGTCCACATGGACGAACCGAGTTCGCTGTTCTCCCGGGAACACCTGAAGAAACTGTTCTCGTAGCCGACGGCAACGGTCGCTGCCCGGCCCGTCGTCGCCGTTCGACCCGTCCGGCTTACGTCTGCTCCGTCGCCTCGGGGTACGTCGGAAGCCGCCCGGAGCGCGCGCTCCCCTCGACGAACGGCAATTCCACGCGTTCGGCGGCGACCTCGTCGCCGTCTACCCGAACCGCGAGGTCTGTCGCGTCCGCGTCGAAGTCGAGGTACGCGAGCGCGATGGGGCCGCCGACAGTCGGCGAGTCGACCGCCCGCGTCACTTCGCCCACGGAGGCGTCGCCGTCGAACACGGCAGCGCCTGATTCGGGCAGCGTTTCGGGTCGGAGACCAGTGAGTCGCTTGCTCGGACGACCGCGGTTTTCCACCTTCGAGACGACCTCCTGCCCGACGAAACAGCCCTTCTCGAAGTCGACCGCCGAGCGGACGCCCGCGACGTTCGGCAGGCGACCGCCCAGTTCCGACTCGAACAGCGGCGTCCCCGCTTCGGCGGTGAGGATGTCCCAGGTCGTGTAGCCGAACGGAGCGGCGTTCAGGCCGCGCGTGAGCAGCGTGTCGAACACGCGCTCGGCGTCTTCGGCGGCACAGACGACCTCGTACCCCTCCTCGCCGGTCGGTCCGTCGCTCGCGATGACCGTGACGCCCACGTCGTTCATCCGTCCGCGGACGAACGTTAGCCCCGGTTCGGGCGAGCCTGCGCCGTTGAGGACCGACGCAATCTTCTCGGTCGAGGTGGGCCCGTGGACGCCGAACACGCCGAAGTCCGCGCTGGCATCACGGATGTCGACGTCGTCGATGAATACCTTCCCTTGCCAGTCGTCGACGAGGGGTTCCGCACGGTCCGGCGGCGTGAACAGGAGGAGGCGCTCGCCGGCATTGTACACGAACAGTTCCGTCTCGATGGCTCCCTGTGGGTCGAGCAAGAGGGCGTAACAGCCCTCGCCGTCGGTGCTCGGCACGCGGTTGGTGACGGCGTTGTCGACGAACTCGACGCGGTCGTCGCCCTCGACGACGACGATTCCGTAGCCCATCTCGATGACGCCGACAACGTTGCGGACGGCGCGGGCGGCGCTGTCGGGGCGGCCGTAGTCTGCGACGACCTCTCGGCCGCCGCGTTCGGTGAAGGTCGCACCGTGGTCGGCGTGAACGTCGGCGACGAGACTCATACCAGCGAAGAGAGCCGCGCCGGGCAAAAACTGACCGGATGCGGTGGCCGGCGATACTCCGGGAAAACCAGGCCCGGTCCCGACGCGTTCCGCCTACAGACCGAGTCTGTCCCGGATGACGTCGAGAAGTCCGGGGTCGTCGTCGACGTGGTCGCTGGGGTCGGGGACGACCCGGTCGCTGGGATAGATCAGCACCTGCCCGTCCGCCTGTTGCACGTCGATGAGTCCGGCAGCCTTCAGCGACGAGAGCGCTTGCTCCACCTCGTCGATCGTCGCGTCGACGCCCGACCGCAGTTCCAGTACGGTCATCCCGTCTTCTGCACGCCCGACGAGGGCGTCCAGCACCGCGACTTCGGTCTCGTCTCTGTCGCGGAACTCCGGCGGCACCCTCATAGCCGAACGATCGGTCGGCTTCGGCTTACGTGTACCGGCGTTGCCACCACGGACCACGCGCAGGCCGAGCGTCTGACGCGAGCGAACGCTTTTATGGCGTAAGCCGATTCTGTACGCACAATGGGACTCAGGTGCCTCCTCGGCCACGACTTCAGCGAGCCGAGGACTGAGACGGACCGGGAAGAACGGGGGGACGAGGTCATCACGACCATCACAGAGGTCAAAGAGTGTGCGCGGTGCGGGGAGACACGCGTCGTCTCCGAGAACAAGGAGGTGACCTCGCTCGACCGCTCCGGCGTGTCGAGCGACCCCGCACAGCGTGAGGAGGGTGGAGACGTCCCGTTCGGGACGTCCGAATCCGCCGACGCCACCGATACCGTAGCGCCAGCCGTCACCGACGCCACAGACGTCGGCGACGACGTCGGCGCGGAGGTGATGGACGCGGACTCCACCGACGGAGCTTCGCCCGACACGGCTGCTGCCGACGTCGAGGGTGCGGAAGCGGCGACCGACGCGGCCGCACCGAGCGACGACGACTTCGACCACCCGACTGCGGACCCGGACGAGGCAGCGACCGACGCCGAGGAGGACGCCGAGATCATCGACGGCGAGGGCGCGACCACAGACTCGGCCGACGGCGAGCCAACGGGCCGCGCACACGGCGAGTGGCCCGACGCCGACGCCAATCGGAAAGCGGAGGACGAACCGACCGGGCAGACCGACTGGCCCGACGCCGACGCCCCCGCGGGCGACCACGATGGCGACGACCCGACTGAACCACGCGCACCGGTCGACGAGGAGGCCGAAGACGTCGAGATTCTCGACGACGACCCCGACCCCGAGAGCGCGGCCGCGACCGAAGCGCGAACCGACGTCGTCGCCGACGCCACCAACGCGGACGAAGCAGGCGTGGCGAGCGACCCCGCCGACGAGGACGTGGAGTTCATCGACGGCGACGGCCCGAGCGACTGGCCCGAACAGGACGGCGACGACGAGGGGTACGACGCCGAAGTCGACGACGGCAGCGACGCCGGCGTCTCCGTCGACGGCAACCTCCGCCCGCAGGTCGACGCCGACGTCGCCAGCGAGGAGGATGTCGAGTTCATCGAGGCCGACGCTGACGCCGCGAGCACACCGAGTGGACACGAGCGTGCTACCGGCACGGAGTCGGCTACGTCGGCCGATGCTGCCCCTAGCGACGCGACCGAGTCGACCGCGTCGTCGGGACGGCCCACAGTCGAGTTACAGACGACGGTCGACCGCGTCGAGACGGTGTATGTCTGCCCGGACTGCGGCCTGCGCGAACCGGTCGGCGCGTCGTCGATGCGGGCGGGTGACATCTGCCCGGACTGCAAGCGCGGCTACATCGAAGAGCGCGAACTCGAATAACGCCGGTCGCTCGTCGCTCCCAGCGGCTCCCTTTTGTCAGCGGTTCACGCGCCAGCCTGCCTGACGAAACGTGTTTACCCTCCCCGGGCAAACGGCGACCCATGAAGGAGTACAAGATGCGTCGCGGTGAGCACCTCGAAGACCGGATGCCCGACCTGAAAGCCGAAATCGAGGAGCGATTTGGCCCGGTCAGCGGGACCGAGGAGTTCAACGGTCACGACCTGTACGTCGTCGAGGAACCGACGAACCCGGTGTTCAAGCGTATCGTCGCCGGCGCAGCCTCCTACTCGGGCAAGAAAGACAAACTCGCCGTCCACTTCGAGGAGCGACCCGCCGAAGAGGTCATCGCCGAGGGGAACGCCGACGCCGCCGCCGACGCGGTCGACGCCAAGAACCAGTTCCTACTCGATGCGACCGGCCGCGACGCGAAGTCTCGGCGCGACTCGATGAAGCGGTCCGTCGAAGACGACGCTCCCGACTACTGAGCGACGCGTTCCAGCGAGCGGTCGAGCGCCGACTGTCGGTCGAGCCGTTCGAACGTCAAGACGATTTATTCGGGGGCGAGTAAACCCCGCCGTCTTTTTGTCTGCTGACAGTCAACACGGGGCATGGGAATCGACACGATCCTGTTGACGGTGAAGCGGGACGGCGGTGACCGACTCGACGTGATGACCGAGGAAGCGATCGAGGTGGCCGAGCAGACCGGCGCGCGCGTCGTCGTCGGCCACGCCTTCGAGACGCAGTCGGACGTCGACGACGCCCTCGCGACGCTGGAAGACGTCGACGGCACCCCGACGGACGTGGCCCGGCGACTCAGCAGCGTGAAGCGGGCGACGAAGGCGCTGGAAGCGGCGGGCGTCGAGTACGACGTCGAGGGCGTCGTCGGCGACCCTGGCGAGGCCGTCGCGAAACTGGCCGACCGGGTCGGCGCCGACCGCGTGTTCGTCGGCGGACGCGAGCGCTCCCCCACCGGGAAGGCGGTGTTCGGGTCGACGGCCCAGCAGATCATCCTGTCGGCTCCTTGCCCGGTCACGTTCATTCGCGAGGAGTGACTCCTCGGGCGCGCATTCCCCGCGTCACCGTCCGGAGGGTTCGTCGGATACTCGCAGAGCTGTCACTTCGAGTGACTGAGAAAACGGTATCCGTAAGTGCCGCCGCGAAGACACCCGGACGATGGCCTACTACGTGGGCGTCGACCTCGGAGCCACGAACCTCCGCGCCGTCGTCGGCGACGACCGTGCCGAGATCATTGCGCGGGCGGAAACGAGCACCCCGCGGCAGTCTGGAATCGCGATCACCGAGGCGGTGCTGAGCGTGGTCCGCGAGGCGTGTTCGTCGGTGGACATCCAACCGAATGCCGCCGTGGCGGCGGGCGTCGCCTCCGTCGGTCCGCTCGATCTGGCGGAGGGCGTCATCGACGGCCCCGCCAACATTCCCGGCGTCGGCCGCGTCCCGTTGGTCGGTCCCCTGCAAGAACTGCTCAACACCGACCGCATCTACCTCCACAACGACACCGCCGCGGGCGTCATCGGCGAGCGATTCCACAGCGAACGTAATCCCGACGATATGGCGTACGTCACCATCTCCTCGGGCCTCGGGGCGGGCGTGTGCGTCGACGGCCACGTCCTCGCGGGGTGGGACGGCAACGCCGGCGAGGTCGGGCACATGGTCGTCGACCCCGACGGCGCGATGCGCTGTGGGTGTGGTCGCCGCGGGCACTGGGAGGCGTACTGTTCGGGGAACAACATCCCCGAGTACGCTCAGTACCTCGCGGAGACGACGGACAAGCCCACGGAGATGCCGGTCGACTCACCCGACTTCTCCGCCGTCGACGTGTTCGAGGCACACGGCAGCGACCCCCTCGCCGACCACGTCGTCGACCGCATCGCCGACTGGAACGTCATCGGCTTCACCAACCTCGCGAACGCGTTCGCGCCGTTAGTCGTCCGCGTCGGCGGCGCGGTCGCACTCAACAACCCCGAGGTGATTCTCGACCCCGTCCGCGAACGACTCGAGGAGACGACGTTCGTCAACGTTCCCGACGTCCAACTCACCGACATGGGTGACGACGTGGTGGTCAAAGGGTCGCTCGCGTCCGCCATCACCGGCGGCACCGGCGAACGACCCACGTAAGCGACGGTCGCTGCTCGCTCGGCGGTCACACCACGTCGACGATTCGGCGTCTTCTCATCGCACCCTGCTCGCCGCTAGGTATACCCGCGTCGGTCACGACCATCTGGTATGCGACGACGGGACGTACTGCGAGTCGCCGGTGCGACGCTCGGCGTGGGCGTGAGCGCCCGTACCCTCACTCGCCGAACTCGAGCCGACGAACACGACGAGTACGCTCCGCTCGGGTCGGTACAGGTCGAAGGTGCCCGCGAAGCAGTCGTCTCCGCCGACGGGCGGGTCGCGTATCTCGCACTCGGCAATGGCTACGCCACCGTCGACGTGTCCGACCCGACCGATCCGACGGTCCTCGCGGCCCGGCGAGACCTGCGTTCGGACCACCCGGACGGACCCATCTCACTGCTCAACGACGTGAAAGTCGCGGGCGACCGCCTCGTCTGCGTCGCCCCCGCTCACGGCGGCCGGGACCTCCCACACGGCGTCCTCACGGTCGACGTGTCCGACCCTACCGACCCGGTCGACGTGGCGTTCTACGAGACCGACTTTCCGATCCACAACTGCGAGTTCGACGGGCGCTACTGCTATCTAACTGGGAACGGACAGGTTGGAAATCCCCTCGTCGTCCTCGATATCGACGAGCAACGCGAGGTGTCGCGGTGGTCGCTGTTCTCGCTCAACGACGCGTGGGCCGAGGTGAGTTCGGGCCTGCGACCAATCCACGACGTGACCGTGCGCGACGGCGTCGCCGCCCTCGCGTACTGGGACGCTGGGACGGTGTTGCTCGACGTGTCCGACCCCGCCGATCCGACACCGTTGGGGCACGTCGACCCCGGTGACCCCGCCACGCTTCGTGACCCCGACCCGCGGGCGAGCGTCGTCCCGCCGGGCAACCATCACTACTCGCAGTTGGGGCCGAGCGGCGACCTCCTCGCGGTCGGTCGGGAGACGTGGGCCGTCAGCGTCGACGGCGACCTCACGGGCGGGCCCAGCGGCGTCGACTTGTACGACGTGTCGGACCCGGCGAGTCCCGCACACCTGTCGCGTATCGACCCGCCGCCGACGCCGGACCCCTCCTTCGGCGGGACGTGGACGACCGCACACAACCTCGACCTCCGCGAAGACACGCTCTACACCTCGTGGTATCAAGGCGGGGTGAAACGTCACGACGTGTCCGACCCGGCGAACCCGACGGAGGAGACGTGGTGGGCCGTGCCGGACGCGACCCGATTTTGGACCGCTGTCCTCGCGGTGCCGGGCGAGTTCTTCGTCGCGTCGTCGATGGGCACGCGGACGGGCGAACAGGCTGGCCTGTGGACGTTCCCCGACGGACCTGGGACCGGCGGCGACCGTGCGACGCTGACGGAGCGTGATTCGGCGGACACCCCACCGCCCACGACCGGCCCCACGCTGACCGGGACGGAGACGCCGACGCCGACTTCGACGCCGACCGAGACGGAGTCGGCGGCGGCCGCCCCCGGATTCGGCCTCGCAGTCGGGGCCGCCGGCGTCGCCACGGGTGCAGCGCTCGCGGCGAGGCGGCGTCGGACAGATGACGACGGTGACAGCGATGGCGACGCCGAGTGATCGCCGTCCGCCGCCGAGTCCCTCCCGAACGACCGTGTGGGAGTTTCTTCCGAGCGTCAGCCGGGTCGCGGAACCGCAAGGTTTCAAGCCTGTGGGAGCAAAGGACAGGTAATGACTGACCTCGCAGAGCGCGTCGAGACGTGGATGGTCGGGCAGATGCCCATCATCCAGATGCACGGCGGCACCAGCGTCGTGCGCGAGGCTGACCCCGAGGAGGGCGTCGTCGTCGTCGAACTCGGCGGCACCTGCTCCGGGTGTGGTATCTCGGACATCACCGCACAGAACATCAAACGCGACCTGATTATGGACTTCGACGAGGTCGAAGAGGTCCACGTGAAGGTGCCCGACACCGGCGATATGGGCTCCAGCACCGTCGAGGGCGGTCGCGGTGGCGACCTCCAGTTCTCGACGGAGTCGAGCGACCACTTCTGAGGCCGACCACGGGGCTCTTTCAGTCCCCGGGTCGCATCCGCTGGTGTGCCGAGCGAACGCGATCGAATGGTAGCCGGCGATCCGTACGACCCCGCAGACCCCGAGTTAGTCGCCGGGCGACGACACGCCCGCGACCTCACCGCCGAGTACAACGACACCGCGGCCGACGAGGTCGACCGTCGACGCGACCTCCTCGACGATCTGTTCGGAGCGACGGGCGAGGACCCGACCGTCGAACCGCCGTTCCGTTGTGATTACGGTGACAACATCTCCGTCGGTGACCAGTTCTTCGCCAACTTCGACTGCGTCGTTCTCGACCCCGCGCCGGTTGAGTTCGGCGACTACTGTCAACTCGGGCCGGGCGTCCACGTGTACACCGCGACCCATCCGCCCGACGCCGAGGCGCGACGGGGCCGCGAGTCTGCCGAGGCCATCACCATCGGTGACGACGTGTGGATCGGTGGGCAGGCAGTGCTCAATCCGGGCGCCACCGTTGGCGACCGCGCGGTCGTCGGAGCGGGTGCAGTCGTCACGCGTGACGTGCCGCCGGACACATTCGTCGGCGGCAACCCGGCGACGGTCATCCGCGACATCGAGTAACGCCCGTCGCTGGCGCGGGGTCAGGACTCCTCACCGCCGTCTACAACGCCCGTTCGAGCGCCGTCGCGACGTTCCGGGCCTTCTGTGCGAGTTCCTCGCTGAGTTCGCCGCGTTCGACGGCGGCGTCGAGTTCGTCGTCGTCGACGCGTTCGACACGGCCGTCGCCGTGTTTCACCACGTCGACGTGGAGGTCGACGTAGCGGACCGTCTCCGGGAACACCTCGACGGGCGTGCAGACGTTCACGTACGTCCCCTTCCGGTCGCCGTCGCTGTCGCGGTAGACGGTCGGGTACCACCACCGCCCCTCCCGGAACGTCGTCGTCGCCACGTCGCCTGCCTCGCGTCGCGCGTCGAGGGCGTCGTAGGTGCCGCCGGCGCTCATCTGTCGCTCGACGGTGATCGACCCGTCGCTGTCCCGGTCGGTCACCTCGCCACGCCCGAGGACGATGAGGCGGCCGTCGGGCTTGCCGTGGCCGATGGCGATACGGTCGCCCTCGACGGGCCCGAACTGGTCGGTGACGACCCCGAACGGGAAGTCCATCTCGTTGTCGTCGTCGCCATCGCCGGTCCCACCTCCGTCGAACGAACATAGCGCCTCCGCGAGGTCGACACCGGAGGAGGCCACCCGCGAGGCGGCTTTCGTCCGGTGGTGGCCGGGCATCGTCGTCGTCACTTCCCGGCGGACGGCGTCGAGCGCGAATCGGCACTCGCGGCCGAACCACACCCACGCGCCAGCGGTCGGCGCGGCGAGACGACCCGGCTCACCCTCTGACTGTGAGAGCGTCGAGTCGAGCGTCCGCGCGTACTCGGCCGCCCGCGAGAGGGCGTCGCCGAGGGCGTCCATCCCCGCGTCGCGGGCGTCCCGCGACCACTCGATGCCCCAGCCGTCGGGCACGTCGACCGAGAGCAGGTCGGTCATCCCCGCGAGTTCGCGGGCGTCGGCGTCGTCGGCACCACTGACGCGCACGCCCTCGCGTCCGGGGACGAGCGTCGCGAGGCCGGCCATCGCGCGAACGCGCGTGTCGAGGAGTGGCCGGTCGTCCTCCCACGGCGCCGCGGGGTCGAGCACCTGCACGCGGAGGGTGTCGTCCTCCCCGACGTAGCCGTCGGCGTTGTCGAACGGGAGGAAGCCCTCGCCCGCCTCACCCAAGTCGACGACCGCGCCCGACCCGAGCGTCGTCGAGACGACGCCGTCGAACACCGCGCCCAGCGGTGTCGGGTCGTCCCACGCGAGGGCGTCGAGGCCGATACCGTGGAGGTGGTCGCGGAGGGCGTCGACCGCTGCAGGGTCGCCCGCGACGCCGACGCCTTGGCGGTCCTCGGTCGTCTCGACGCTGGCGTCGTGGTCGGCCGCCGGGAGGTCGGCGTCGAAGCGGCGACGGATGGGTGGACTCGCCTGCACCACGTCGTGGCCCGCGTCGAGCAACGACTGCGTGAGCGCAGTCGAGTAGATGCCGCGCACGCGGACGCGGTGTGACGTCGGAGCGTCGGCGTCGCCCTCGTCGCCCTCGCCGCCGCTCATAGCGCCTCGGGGTCGGTCGCGAACCGGACGCGGTCGTTGATGGTGTCGCCCAGCGTGAGTTCGACGACTTCCTCGTTCAACACGCGGCCGTCCTCGACGGGGACGCCCCACCGCCCGAACTTCAGGTAGCCTCTGAGGTCGGCGGCGTGGGTGTACACGTCCAGGTGGTCGACGTCGTGTTCGCGGACGCCGCCGTCGCTGTGGGCCGTGTCCATATCCGAGTAGTAGGTGCCACCCTGTTCGAAGAACGCCGCGAGGTCGTCGGCCGACTCGTCGACGGCGTCTGCGACGAGGTCCGAGGCCGTCTGGAGGTCCTCGGTGTCGAGGCCGACCTCGCGGAGCGCGGCCTGTTCGCGCGGGTCGAAGTGCATACGCCGGCTTGGGCGGGGGTCGTGTCAAACGTACCGGTCGCTGGCGGGCGACCCGGTGGCCGAGTCGTCGCCGACCGGTCCGGAGCGACGCTGGGTCGGCCCCCCCGATCTGCGATAAGACACAAGGGCGAGGCCGCCGTCGCTGGCGGTACGATGGCAAAGAAGGAGCGCACGGACCCCATCGAGGAGGCGGCGGACTCCTCGGTGGACCTGTACGACGTGGCGACGTGGGAGGAGCGAACGTCGCTCGACGGCCTCGCTGTGGCGCTGTATCGCCTGCTCTCGGGGACGGCCCGAGTGGTGATCGTCGGCCTCGCGCTCGTGTTACTGCTCGCCATCGGTGGGCTCTCGGCCGTCACCGATCCCGCTATCGGCGCGTTGACGCTCATCTCGGCCGTGCCCGCGCTGGCGCTGGCGGCGTACGTCTACCGCTCGGACATCACGACGAGCGAACCCGTCTGGTTGCTCGGGGCGACGTTCTTACTCGGCGTGTTGACGGCGAACTTCGCGGCCGTCCTCAACACGCTCACACAGCCGTACTTCCAGGCGCTCGGCTTCCTGGGGACGGTCCTGTTCTTCTTCTTCATCGTGGGACCCGTCGAGGAGACGGTGAAACTGCTCGCCGTTCGGCTGTACGCGTACACCCACGACAGTTTCGACTCGGTGCTCGACGGCGCGGTGTACGGCGCGATGGCGGGGCTGGGCTTCGCGTTCATCGAGAACGCACTGTACATCTCTCGCGGCATCGGCGGGACGGAACTGGATCTCGGACTGGGCATCATCGGTATCGGCGGCGGCATCACGTTCACCCGCGCGCTGGCGGGGCCAGGCCACGTCATCTACTCGGCGTTCGCGGGCTACTACCTCGGCCTCGCGAAGTTCAACCCCGACAACCGCGGGCCAATCGTCGTGAAGGGGCTGATCATCGCGTCGCTCATCCACGCGACGTACAACTCCACGGTCGGCATCGGGTCGGCCGTGCTCAACTCAGTGGTCGGTCTGCCGTCGCTGGCATCGTCGTTCGTGTATATCGCGCTGTTCGACGGTCTGTTCGCGCTGTTGCTCCTCCGAAAGATCAACCGCTACCGGACAGCCTACCGCTCGGCCCACGACTCGGAGTCGTCCGGTGGTGACACCGCTCGCTCGGAGATGACAGAGTTCGACGCCTGAACAGACGCCAGGGCCGCATCACCGTTACTGTCGCTGTCGCGTCGAGTGTGTAAAAATCGGCGCCGCGGCGACGAGCGTTACTCGCCGAGTTTCTCGCGGCTGACGGTCACGCCGGTCGGCGTGATGATCAACTGGTCGTCGCCTTTCTGGACGATGTCGCCGTCGACCTCGCTGACGACCTGCCGGAGTTCGTCGATGATCCGCTCGACGGTCTGGTCGGTCGTCGAGTGGCGCGTGATGTCCGCGATGACGAAGTCGCCGTCGTAGACGGCGTCTTTGATGTCGATCACGTCGCGCTGGTCTGCGATCTCCGCGATGTGGACCTGCATCCCCGCACCGCCGCGGGCGTTCTCGAAGTCGTCGAGGTCCAACTCGACGTAGTCCTCGGCGCTGTGGGTCCCGCCGCCGCCGAGAATCTTACTCATGATGCCCATATACACCCACAACTCGGCTCCACCCATAAGTCTGTACGTCGGACGCTCGTCCGACGAGCACACGATCCGCCCAGTCGATGCCCGCCGGTTCAACGTCGGGTCGTGTTCCGGGAACCCCGCCTTTTTGCTGTGACCGACCCCAGCGACGCCTATGACGTTCAGTATCTGCGTCCGCGAGGAGTACACCGACGACGACGGCGAGCGACAGACCCGCTTCGGCGTCGCCGTCACCACCCGCCTGCCGGGCGTCGGAACGCTGTGCCCGTTCGTCTCCGAAAACGGCGCGGTGGCGACACAGTCGCTCGTCAACGTCGAGTTGGGCCGGAAGGGGGTCCAGTACCTCGACGACGGCCTCTCGGTCAAGGACGCCCTCCAGTCGCTGCTCAACGCCGACGACGGGGCCGAACAGCGGCAACTCCACGGCGTCGACGCCGACGGCACGTTCACCTTCTCCGGCGAGGAGTGTCAGGGCTGGTATGGCCACACCAGCGGCGAGAACTACACCGTCGCGGGCAACCTCCTCGCGGGCGAGGCAGTCGTCGAGGCCGTCGCCGACACCTACGAGTCGGACGCCTTCGGCGACGCACCGCTCGCGGAGCGACTGGTCGACGCACTGGAGGCGGGCCACGCCGAGGGTGGCGACAAGCGCGAACACCTCCCCATCCAGTCGGCGGCGTTGCTGGTCGAGAGTACCGAAGACGTCGACTTCCGCCGCGCGTACAACGACCTTCGCGTCGATGCCACGGAGACGCCCGTGGCAGACCTTCGGGAGACGTTCGAGGAGGCTCAGCGCGGTCACGAGATTCTGCTGGAGGAGTACGGTGAGGAACTCGGCGACGATGAGGGCGCGGAGGACGCGGCCGACGCCGACGATGCGGCCGCCGAGACGGACGCGGAGTGACGGCGGAGCGGTCACCTATTTCCCACCGGCGCTTCGACACCGAGTCCAATGCGTCGTCGCAGAGTCCTCGAAGGCGTCGCCGCGGCCGGACTGTGCTCACTCGCCGGATGCACCTCGCCGCTCGGCGGGAACGGGACGGTACTCGGACGGATCGAAGTGATCAACGCCTCGTTCGTCTCCAATCGGATCCGACTGCTCGTGACGCGCGACGAGGAGACGGTGCTCGACCGACCGGTCGAACTGCCCGCGATGGGTGGTGGGGACGGACTCCCGATGACGGTTGTCCCGCCGACGTGGCCGGAGGTCCGCGGTGCGTACACCGTCCACGCCACCCACTACGGCGACGACGGCGACAGGGAGTCACGGACCTGGGAGCACACGTTCACCCGCGACGACTACGACGACTACTACCCCGACGACCGCGACGACCCGGGCTGTCTCGCCGCAGTCGTCAAGATGGGCAGTCTCGCGGAGTCGGCGAACGCGCCCATCGGCATCGGTCCGACGTACGCGGACGATCCCTGTGAGCCGACGTCCACGGAGTCTCAGTGACGACGCACCCGAACCTACTTGTCAGCACGCGAGTGTGTTCGCGTATGGACTGGTCGCTCATCCGTCGCGGCCTCCTCCGATACAGCCTCCTCGTCGGCGGCGGGAGCGTCGCCGTCCTCGTCGCCGTCGCGGGGACGGCCGCGGCCGTCGTCACGTTCGTCCTCGGTCTCGGGACGATGCTGTGGGTGACCGGCGGCGGCGGGAACGTCCGAACGACGACCGCGGCGTCGAACGCCGACTCGATGGGCGTCGCGGGCACCGTCAGCGACGCCGCAGACAACACGCCGACGTCGATGGCGTCGGACCTGCGGGTGTTCTTCGTCGGCGTCGGACTCCTCGTGTGTAGCCCGGTCGCCGTGGCTGTCAGCGTGTTCGTACTTTGACGGCCGAGCGAAGCGACCGGAGAACGCAGACGGAGAACTCAGACGGAGAACTCGTACAGGTCGTCGCCGACGTGGTGCAGCGACTTCACCACCTTCCCGGCATCGCCGACCATCTCGCTGCCGTCGACGAGTGCGCGTCCGACGCCGAGCACCTTGCCGTGCGTCTCCTCGGCGATGGCGACGATGTCGCCCCCGCTGATGGAGTCGTCGGCTTCGGTGATGCCGGGACGCATCACGTCCGCGCCGTCGGAGACGAACGACACCGCGCCCGCGTCGACGGTGACGACGCCGCGTTCGGGCGGGTGGGCGTTCGCGCCGCGGACGGTGAGAAACGGTTCCCGGCCGGCGTCGCTCTCGTAGTAGAGGACGTCTGGGTCGCCGTCGACGAGGACCAGATCGAACGGCGAGTCGGTGAGTTCGACCAACTCGAAGGAGTCGCCCTCCAACTCGATGCCGAGTGTGTCGGCGAGCGCATCTCGGATGTCGGAGACTGCGTCGCTTCGGAGGTGATGTCGGGATTTGACTTGCATACGACCGAGTCCGTCCGTGTGCCGCATAAATCGACCGTTCGGTTCTCACCCCCCCACCACCGTCGCGCGAGCGTCGTGCGCGTGAGTCAATGGGTAGTATCGAGTTACCAAGCGACGTGACTGGTGTTCACACGACAAACGCTAAGTTCGCGCCCGTCACAGTACTGTGTATGTGGGGTTCCCGGCGGGACCGGGACCGGTCCTCCGTCATCTGCATCGCCTGCGGCGAGTCGCTCCCCCGCGAGAACGCCCGTGAGTACGACAAGGAGGGCGACCGCTGGAATCGTCGCGACAAGGAGTTTGAGTACCTCTGTAAGGAGTGTTACCGCGACCTCTCACACCAGCCTCGTGACGGCCTCGAATCGCTCTTGCAGGACGTCGAGGCGGACGCCGGCGGCGACTCACAGGAGGCGTACGTCCGCGCGTACCAGCGAGAGGTAACCGCCCGCTATGGCGACGCCGCGGCCGACGCCGAAGACACCGAAGGTCGCAGCGACTGACTGCGCTCGCTCGACACTCCGTCCTTCCTCGTATCGACGCCTGTTTCCTCGCCGCATTTTGGTTCCCCCGAAACCCTCAGGTACCGGACTCCCGTACGCCGCCGTATGAGTGACGCACAGTCGGAAGAGGAACCGGACCCAGGAACCGCCGAGGCCCAGGGGCCGGTGACTATCACAGAGGGACTGGCCGACGCGCTAGCGGACAAACGCGAGTCGCTGTTCGAGGAGTTCGGCATTCGCGACAAGTTCCCGCCCGAGGTGACACGCGAGGCGAAAGAGCGGACGAAAGACGTTCAACAGGAGATTCAAGACGCGGTCGACGAGCGACAGGACCTCCGAGACCTGACGACGTGGACGACCGACCCCGCCGACGCACAGGACTTCGACGACGCAATCTCCATCGAAGAACACGACGAGGAGTACCACCTGTGGGTCCACATCGCCGACGTAAGCCACTACGTCCACCCCGACTCCGCGATGTGGGACGAGGCCGTCGAGCGTGGCAATACGGTGTACCTCCCGGGGTACACAATCCACATGCTCCCACCCATCCTCGCGGAGACGGTGTGCTCGCTGGTGCCCAACGAGGACCGCCTCGCACACACCGTCGAGATGCGTCTCGACAAGGAGACGCTCTCGTTCGACGAACTCGACATCTACAAGTCGGTGATCAACTCCGACGAACGACTCACCTACAAGCAGTGTGAGCGGCGACTCGAAGACCCCGACGCGCCACTCCACGAGAAGTGCACGCTCGCGTACGAGGTGGCCGATCAACTCCACGAACAGCGGAAGGAGGACGGGTCACTCGTCCTCAACCCCAGCCGTGACCGCGCCCACACCATCATCGAGGAGTGTATGCTGAAGGCGAACAAGGCGGTCACGCACGAACTGATGTGGAATCGCGGCGTCGAGGCGATGTACCGGGTCCACCCACAGCCGACCCCCGAGCAGTGGAACGAGGCGCTCAAAGAGATACAGGAACTCGACGGCGTCTCCATCCCTGGCAACGCGTGGGGCGACGACCCCCGCAAGGCGGTCAACGCTGCGCTCGAAGCCGCGCCGGACCGCCAACTCAACAAGATTCAGCGGGCCGTGCTGAAGGTGATGCCGCGGGCGAAGTACATGAACGACCCCTTCGGTGGCCACCACGCGCTCAACTTCGACATCTACGGCCACTTCACCTCGCCCATCCGCCGCCTGTCGGACCTGATCAACCACTGGATCGTCCACGAGAACGACGTGCCAGAGACCCTCATCGAACTGTGTGACAGCGCCTCCGACAAACAGAAAGACGCGGAGACGGCCGAACGCCTCTACAAGCAGTTTATGCAGGAGGTCGGTCTCGACCCGTACGCGGTGAACAACCGCGGCGTCGAGGTGATGGACGACCCCGAGGACGCGCAGTACGATCGGCCGGACACCATCCCCGAGTAAGCGGAAGCCGGCGCGTTCGGGCCGCCGAGCGAGGGCGAGTTACCGTTCGGCGACGACGACCAAGTCGGTCGTCCCACCGCGACGCTCGAAGTGTACCTCACAGTCGTTGCGTCGCAGGAACGATTCCACCTCGTGTACGCTCGTCTCGCTGACGTCGATTCGTGCGCGAGTCGCAGTCTCTACGTCGACTCGTTCGGGCGAGGCGACGGCGGGCGTCGTACTCATACCGCTTGCTGTGGGCGGAACCCTCTTGTACGCGAGCCACGCGGAGTGAAAGTGAAATCGAGGTACAGCGTCGAGGTGGTCGATCACCGAAGGATCGACACTGTCCCTCCCGCTCTGGCGACTCCCCCGCGCCGGAGAACCACTTTTGTGACTCGCGGTCGACGATCCGCTATGTCGTCGACCCGACACCACGCCGTCGACCGCGCGTCCGAGCGCGACCGTGAGGCCGACCCGGGATGGTGGACGTCGTTCGGCTACTACGGCGTCTGGCAGGTGTTCGGATTCGGCCTCCCGTTCATCTGGCTCGCGTTCCAGTCGCCCACCAGAGCGACTTTGCTCGGCCCAGCCGTCATCGTCGGACTGTACGCGGCGGCACTCGCCATCGCGGCGGGGCGACAGGGCTACCACGTCGGTGCGTCGTGGCCGCGCCTCTCACGACGGAAACTCGGGACGGGCGTCGGCTACCGCCGCTTCCTGCGGCGCTTCTGCGTCGTCGCCGCGGCGGTGTCGCTGGCGACGTTCGGCGGCGTCCTCGCAGGTCGGGTCGGCGGAGAGTTCGTCGCCGCCGGCGTCGCGTTCGCCGTCGCCGTCGGCGTACTCGCGTTCGTACCGGTGCTCGCTCGCGACTCGACGCGGGCGCGGGTCGCCCGCGCGGGGGTGTACCTCGCCGGACTTGCGGTCGCCGCCATCGTTGCTCGCCCGTTCGACCCGGCGACGGCCATCACGTCCGCGCCACTTGCGTTCGGCGCAGTCGCGGTCGCGTCCTGCTACGATCTGTCCGTGCCGATTCGATAACAGCCTCAACCGTCGAAGTGGTCGACCAGCAGGTCTGCGACCGCGTCGGGCCGTTCGTGCGTGAGGAAGTGGCCCGCGTCGGGGAAGCGTTCGAGACGGCCATTCGCGCAGAAGGCGACGCTGTCGGCCGCCAGTTCGGGGACGAGCGCCGTGTCCTGTTCTCCCCACATAACGAGGGTCGGCGCCGCCACCTCCTCGCGCGGCGGAAACGAGGGGTACCGCGGGACCGCACGGTACCAGTTGACCATCGCACGCGCCGCGCCAGGCTGTCCCCACGCCTCGCGATAGCGGTCGAGGTCGGCGTCGGTGAACGTCCCCGGTGGAACGCCGTCGGTGAGGACGCGCGTCCACAGCGCGAAGTCGTCGCGGGCGGCGGCCCACTCGGGGAGTCGGGGAAGTTGGAACAGGAAGGCGTACCAACTACGCAGGAGTTGCCGCGGGTCGCGGACGAGGCGGCGGCGAAACGCCGTCGGGTGCGGAACGTTGACGATGCCGAGGCGGTTCACCCGGCGCGGATACCGCAGCGCCAAGTCCCAGGCGACGAACGCGCCCCAGTCGTGGCCGACGACGTGTGCCGCCGGTGTGTCCTCGGCGTCGATGAGGCCGACCACGTCCGCGGCGAGTTCCGTGATGCGGTACGGACGGACACCGGCGGGCTTCTCGCTACGGTTGTACCCTCGTTGGTCGGGGACGACGACGCGGTAGCCCGCCTCGACCAGCGGCGTGATGGCGCGGTGCCACCCGTACCAGAACTCGGGAAAGCCGTGGAGGAGGACGACCAGGGGTGCTGTCGGGTCACCAGCTGTCACGACGTGGAGGTCGACGCCGTTCACCTGGCGACGCTCGTGGTCGACGGCGAGGTGGTCCGCGACGGGCCGGTGATCCGGATCGGTCGCTGTCACGACTAGCGTTGGGTCGCGACCTACCTCAAAGTACGCGACGTGACACGCGCCGAACGCGGCTTGCGGGCCAGTCGCACTCACCGGATTCTCGCTGACGGGACCCGGCAGGGAGATGAAGCGAGGTGTAGCACGCCGCGTACCGAAGCGGACGTTTGTAACTCTATGTCCGATATACGATTCTGGAGTTTGTCTCCAGAATCGAATAAAAGTACGCTCGTAATACAATCTAAGGTATCTATGTCGATATCACCAGAACGTTTTTCAATATCGCCATCGTGGCCGAGAGTGGAGGTGATGGAAACGACGCTACACGGCTCGCCGTGAGTTCGACTGGGAGCGCCACCCGTTCTGTCGTGGTGTTACCGATCAGACCGAGAGACCGTCCCAATCGTGTGTCCATCGTTCTCTCGAAGACGGTCGCTCCCGTCACCCGCGTTGGGTACTCGTGCTATCTCAGACCCCGACGCGTTCGGCTCCGTGGACCAGGGGGCTCGTATCACGTGCCACCAGATACGACCCGCCACCATACCCGCCCCCGGTCCCGTTGCTGTCCGACTGTTCTGCTCCGTACGCTTCGCCTCCGAGCAGCGACGCTGTCCGGGGTCGTTCGCTCGTCGAAAATCCGAAGGCGTCGAGGTGGCCGCTCGCCGCTGACTACCCCTGTCCGACGAGTCGCTCCTCGTCCTCCCAGTACTCCTGGCGGAGTTGGTACTTCTGGATCTTCCCGGTCGCGGTCTCTGGGAGTTCGTCAACGAACTCGACGACTTTCGGGATCTTGTAGCGTGCCAGTCGCTCGCCCGCGAACTCCTTGACCGCCTCGATGGTCAGGCCCGCTCCAGGCTTCTGGACGATGAGCGCGGTGACCGCCTCGCCCCACTCCTCGCTCGGCGTCGGGATGACGGCCGCTTTCGCGATGTCGGGGTGGTCGTAGAGGACGTCCTCCACCTCGATGGATGAGACGTTCTCACCGCCGGAGATGATGATGTCCTTCTGCCGATCCTGGATCGTGATCATCCCGTCCTCGTCGATGGTCGCGAGGTCGCCCGTGTGGAAGTAGCCGGGGCGCTTCGCGTTGAACGCCTCGTGAGTCGCCTCCGCTTTGTTCAGGTAGCGGTCCATCACTTGGTTGCCCTGCACGACGATTTCGCCGATGGTGCCGTTGTCGTTGGGAACGTCGTTGCCGTCGTCGTCGACGACGCGCACGTCCGTACAAAGCGCCTCGCTCCCCTGTGACACCTTGAGGTTACGGCCCCGTTCGGCGAGGCGTCGCGGCGAGTTCGAGGTGGTGATCACGGGTGCGGTCTCAGTGAGGCCGTAGATGTGGATGATGCGCCAGCCAATCTCGTCTTCGACGGTGGTGATCGTCGCCGTCGCGGGGGCGCTGCCGGCGGTCGCGATGCGCACGTCACGGTCGCCCGTCGTCTCCACGTCGGGATTCTCCTCGATGTACGAGACGAGTCGGTTGAGGACGGTCGGCGCTCCACACAGGAACGAGACGTCGTGCTCACGCACCCGGCGAAGCGTCGACTCGGCGTCGAACGTCCGCTGACAGACGTGGGTGCCGCCCGTCCCCGTGATGGCGTAGGTGTGGCCCCAGCCGTTGCAGTGGAACATCGGCAGCGTCCACAGGTAGGTGTCGTCGTCACTGATCTCCATGTGCTGATTGAGGATCAGCGCGTGCCACTGCTCGGTTCGGTGGGTCCGAACGACGCCTTTGGGGTCGCCAGTCGTCCCCGAGGTGTAGTTGACCGAGGCGTCGTCGTCTTCGTCGATGTCGGGACGCTCGGGTGCGCTCGTCGACTGCGCACCGATCCACTCCTCGTAGTCCGTCCACTCGCCGTCGATGTCGTCGGCGCGGTAGCCGACGAAGTGTTCGGCGGGCACCTCGTCGCGGACGGGTTCGATGTTGTGCGCGTAGTCGTAGTCCGCGATGACGACCGACGCCTCGCAGTCGTTCAGGATGTAGTCGAAGTCGTCGGGCGTCAACAGGTAGTTCATCGGCACGAACACCGCGCCGATCTGGTTGGTTCCGTACAACGTCTCCAAGAAGTAGTGCGTGTTCGGCGACAACAGTGCCACGCGGTCACCCTGTTCGACGCCCATCTCCAGCAGGGCGTTCGACACCTGATTCACGCGGTCTGCGAACTCCGCGTAGGTGTACTCTGTCCCCTCGTGTGAGACGACGCCAACGACGTCGCTGTAGAGGTCGACAGCGCGGTCGAGGAAGTCGGTCGTGAGCATCTCAACGTTCATGATCTATTAAAACTGATTTACGGTCGGTGTCGATAAATGTTACTCCGGCTCGTCGGCTGGTCTTGCCATCGGAGGCAAGTCAGCAGGCTGATACGGTCGGGTCCGGTGAACCCCCCATGGAGTACGACGCCATCGTGTTCGATATGGACGGGGTGTTGGTAGAGCGATCGCCGTCGTGGGTGTTCGACGACGCCGCAGAGCGGGCGCTCGCGGCGGCTGGCGTGGACGATCCCACCGACGCGGAGTTCCACGCCGTTCGGACCCTCCGCGGCGACCTCGACGAGGTGACGACCTACTTCGAATCGACCCACGGAGTCGGGTTCGACCGTCTCTGGCGATACCGCAACGAGTTCGTCACCGAGAATCAGGCGACCGCGATCAGCGAAGGCGAGAAGACCCTCTACGACGACGCCGACGCCGTCCTCGACGTACCTGGTGCCCGTGGCATCGTGAGTAACAACCAGCACTCGGCCGTCGAGACGGTCCTTGACCGATTTGACCTCGCCGGCCACTTCGACACCTGGTACGGGCTTGGACCGGGCGTCGAGGACATCGGCGCGGAGAAGCCGACGACGACGTATATGGACCGGGCGCTCGCCGACTTGACGCCGGACCGCGCCATCTACGTCGGCGACCGTGAGTCCGACGTGGCCGCCGCACACAACGCCGGCATCGACGCGGCGTTCGTCCGTCGGGAGTTCAACGTGGACGACAAACTGGACCGAGAACCGAGATACGACGTCGACTCGCTCGTGGAACTCGCGGACGTGTTGCTGGCGGGGGAGTGACGAGTTCGACCGAGCGACGACCGCCCGCTAGCGACCGGCACCCGTCAGTCGTGTGCTGACCAACTGGTGGCGTCGACGCCGGTGCCGAGAGTCAGGCGGACGACCCTGCGGGAGCCATCTTCGTGACCTCGTCCGCGAGGGTCATCTCCGGCCGTCCCTGAATGCCAGCCTCGCGCATCCGGTCGCGCATCTCCGGGGAACTGAAGAACTCCACTGGAGACCGGTCGTCGGCCCAGTCGAACACAACGACGACCTCGTCGCGAGTGTCACGTGGTCGGAACACTTGGTAGCCACGCTGCCCGTGTTCCGTTCGGTAGTCGTCGTTCGAGTCGAACGCCGTGCGCCACGCGTCGAAGTCCGCGACAGTCGCGCGGGCAATGAGATACACCATCTGTGTTCACCGTACGGACGTACGCAGGTTGCGGCAATAATCTCCGCTACGAGGTGCTGTTCGGTTACTGTCACCTCACGGACGGTGTACGGAATGAGAAGCGGAAGTGGACTCGCTGGGATTTGAACCCAGGGCCTCTTCCTTGCGAAGGAAGCGATCTACCACTGATCTACGAGCCCGCACTTCGTGAGAGTCCGGGATGACACTTGAGGGTTCCGTTTCACCGTTCCTGCGTGCGTTCTTCACACACGCAGCAGGCGAACACGCCCGGCGACGACGCCCACAAGGAACCCGACGAGATGTGCGACGATGGCGCTTCCGGGCGCGCTGAACGCGAGCGTCACGACGGCTGCGACGAGGCCGACGCCGAGGACGACGACACGCTGGGAGACGCCGAGGCGGCCGGCGACGCGACCGAGTGCGTCGGCGGCGGGATTGGCCGCGAGGACGTAGCCGACGAGTGCGAACGCCGCGCCGCTGATACCGACCACCCCCACGGGAGAGAGCAGACCGCCCACGAATACCTGTGCGAGGCCCGCGAGCGCACCGGTCGCGAGGACGAACGCGTGAAAGCGAGCGCGTGTCGTCGTTGCCGCGACGGGGACGCCGGCCACGACGACGACGAGTGCGTTCGAGAGGAGGTGGCCGAGACCGGCGTGGGCGTACACGCTCGTCGCGAGCGTCCACGGCGTCGCGACCACCGCACCCGAGAGGACGAACAGCAGGGCTGCAAGCGGCGCAGCGACAAGGCTCACCAGCCAGTAGGCCAGCGAGACGAGCGTCATCGCCGCCAGCGTCTCCGCGACGGGGCGGAGCGCGGTCGTCGTGGTCGAGTGAGACACACCAGTTCTACCGCCCGCGTCCGCAAAACGGTGCCGCCGCTGGGCGGTGTGAAAAACGTGAGAACGGTAGACGTCGGACCGTGTGGTCCGGTGCGCCTCAGTTCAGTCCTCTAAGACGATCTCGATCGAGACGTCGTTCGGGACCTGGATCCGCATGAGCTGGCGGAGCGCGCGTTCGTCGGCGTCGATGTCGATCAGCCGCTTGTGGACGCGCATCTCCCAGTGCTCCCACGTCGCCGTCCCCTCACCGTCGGGGGACTTGCGAGACGGGACTTCCAGCGTCTTCGTGGGCAGCGGGATGGGGCCGGACAGCGCCACGCCGGTCTTGTCCGCGATCTCGCGAACGTCGGCGCAGATGTCGTCCAGGTCGTCGGGGCTCGTGCCCGCGAGTCGGACGCGCGCTTGTTGCCCGGGCATTTACCGCTCGTTGACGGAGAGCACCTTGCCGGCCGCGATGGTCTGACCCATGTCACGGATGGCGAAGGAGCCCAGTTCCGGAATTTCGCTGGACGGCTCGATGCTGAGGGGCTTCTGCGGGCGCACCGTCACGATGGCCGCGTCGCCGGACTTGATGAAGTCCGGGTTCTCCTCGGCGACCTCGCCCGAGGACGGGTCGAGCTTCTGGTCGAGCGACTCGACCGTACACGCGACCTGCGCCGTGTGGGCGTGGAAGACCGGGGTGTAGCCCGCCGTGATGACGGACGGGTGCTGCATGACGACGACCTGCGCCTGGAAGGTCTCGGCGACCGTCGGCGGGTCGTCCGCGGGACCACAGACGTCGCCGCGGCGGATGTCGTCCTTGCCGACGCCGCGGACGTTGAATCCGACGTTGTCGCCGGGGCCCGCGTAGTCGACCTCTTCGTGGTGCATCTCGATCGTCTTCACTTCGCCACCCACGTCGGACGGCTGGAAGGAGACGTTGTCACCCGAGCGCATCTCGCCGGTCTCGAGGCGTCCGACGGGGACGGTCCCGATACCCGAGATGGTGTAGACGTCCTGGATAGGCAGACGCAGCGGCGCGTCCGTCGGCGGCTCCGACTCCGGCAGGCTGTTGAGTGCCTCCAGGAGAATCTCGCCGTCGTACCACGACGTGTTGTCCGAGCGCTCGGCGATGTTGTCGCCCTCGAACGCCGAGATCGGGATGAAGGAAGCGTCTTCCGTGCCGAAGCGGACCTGCTTGAGCAGGTCCTTGACCTCGGAGACGACCTCCTTGTAGGTGTCCTCGGAGTAGTCGACGACGTCCATCTTGTTCACCGCGACGATCAGCTCGTTGATGCCGAGCGTGCGGGCGAGGAAGACGTGCTCGCGGGTCTGGGGCGCGACACCGTCGTCGGCCGCGACGACGAGTACCGCGTTGTCTGCCTGCGAGGCACCCGTGATCATGTTCTTCACGAAGTCACGGTGGCCCGGGCAGTCGACGATGGTGAAGTAGTACTCGTCGGTGTCGAACTCCTGGTGGGCGATGTCGATGGTGACACCGCGCTCACGTTCTTCGGCGAGGTTGTCCATGACGTAGGCGAACTCGAAGCCGCCCTTGCCCTTCTCCTCTGCCTCTTCTCGGTGCTGCTCGATCACGTGCTCGGGGACGCTCCCTGTCTCGAAGAGGAGCCGTCCGACGAGCGTGGATTTCCCGTGGTCGACGTGGCCGATGATGGCCAGGTTCTGGTGGGGTTTGTCGCTCATTGTGGAATCACGCGCTGAGGCGCTCTGTAAGGACTTGTAACGGTCGAATGCCCTAAAACCATTTCGATACGCGGGGCAGGGCATCCCGCCGCCTTCTTGCGATTTTGCGTGTGGGACACTCCCGTGTGTCGGTGTTGCACGGGGTGTTCGCGGGACCGGATGGGAGTCGATTTCCCCCCCAATCACACCGGGTCGCGCTCCAATCGAGACAGGATCTGTTCGCGTTCGTTGCAGTCGCTCACACGGGCTATCGATGCAGGGACGCGCGTAGTAACAAAGAACGCGGTGAGGGTCGTGGCCGTTACTCCAGTCGCGCTACGTCCGCCAGCACCGCGCTCGCGGTCTCCTCGCCGCCGGCACCGCGCCCAGAGATGGCGAGGCCGCCGGCGTACTCGTGGTCGATTTCGACGATGTTGCGCGTGCCCGTCACCGCGAGCGTCCCGTGTTCGGGGACGAGACGCGGCCCGACGCTCACGCGGTCGCGGGTCGCCTCGCCGACCAGTCGGACGGTGCGCCCGTCCTCGGCGGCGAGTTCGAGTGCGCTCCCGGGGATGTCACGGATGCCCTCCACGTCGGCGTCCGCGAGCGTCACTTCCTTGTCGTGCAGTTCTGCGACGGAGTCGCAGTCGGCCTCTCGGAGGACGTTCGCGACGATGACGCACTTCAGCGCCGCGTCGGTCCCCTCAACGTCGAAAGACGGGTCGGCCTCCGCGACGCCCAAGTCCTGCGCCTCCGCGAGGACGTGGTCGTAGTCGAGGCCCTCGGCGGCCATCCGCGAGAGCACGAAGTTCGCCGTGCCGTTGAGGACGCCCCGCACGGCCGAGACGTGTTGGGCCCCGAGGTCGTCGACGGTGGCGCACACCGGGATGGCCCCACCGACGGTCGCCTCGAAGTACACCTCGCCGTCGGAGGCGGCCTCCAGTTCGCGCACCTCCGCGTACCGCTCCGCCACGGGGCCTTTGTTCGCGAGGACGACGTGCTTGTCGCGTTCCAGCGCCGCCCGCAGGTGCGAGAAGCCGGGTTCGGCGTCGCCGAGCGTCGTCGGCGTCGCCTCCACCAGCACGTCGTAGTCAGCGGTGAGCGCGTCGTCGGGGTCGCCGCTTCCGAGTGACTCGCCTGCGTCTTTCCGTTCGAGGGCGGCGTCGACGGCCACGCCGTCGGCGCCGACGACCGCCGAACTGGAGTCGGCCAGCGCGGTCACCGTGTGGCCGTACTCTGACGCCAACTCCGCCACCGACCGGCCGACCGCGCCCGCGCCGAGGATGGCGAGTCTCATCGGCGGCCCTCCAGGGGTGCGATGACCCGAATGTCCTTCTCGCTGGCCACCTCCCGCACCGTCGCGATTACGTCGGGGATGTCGTCCGCCCGCGCACGCAGGCGGAGTCGGGCGCTGGAGTGCGCCTCCGACCCCGCGCCCGCCGGTGCCGACAGGTCGATGTCCGCGACCGACGCACCTGAGCGGTCTTGGATGCTCTTGAGCGTGCCCGACAGGTCCGTGTCGACGAGGTGACCGACGAGGACGAGCGTCACCTCGTCGCCGTACTCCTCGGCGTCCGCCTGGATCACGTTGACACCGCGTTCCCGGAGGTCCTCTAGCAACGGTTCGAACCGCGCGGGCGGGCACTCGATGTCGACTTCGACCGGGATTCGGCCCCGCGGCGTGAGATTCCCTCGCTCGTGGAAGATGGACAGCAGGTTCGCGCCGTTGTCCGCGATTGGCTCCAGCGCCGCGAGCAGTTGTCCCGGTTCGTCGACGAGTTCAAGTCTGATCGTGTGGGCCTGTAGTTCCGTCTCGCGCCCGCCGTCCGTCTCCGCGTCCGTCTCGTCGCTCTCCTCGACCGCTACCGCGTCCTCGTCGGGGGCTGGCGTCGACTCCGACGGCATCTTACGCGGCCCTCCGTTCGGGACCGGCCGATCCCAGCGTGGTTGGTGCGGGCGTCGTCGCGCGCGCCGCCGACCGTGTCCCGCCGGGGGGTGTGGCGTCAGACCCAATAATTGTGATCGGCGTGCGGGGCTGAATCAGTTGTTCGCAGCCGTCGCGCCGACCGTGGGTCGTGCCACTTGGCATACTCGGTCTGTGTAGACGGGGAGGTGATAAGCCTTCTACCCTGGCGATGCTTGCCAGTGTGTGAACAATCCTGTACGATTGCCGACGGTCTCTCGGCGACGACGGCGAACGAGCGACGGATCGACGGCGGGTGGGTAGCCGGCGCAACCGCTCGGGGTCGGTGAGAACGGAGAGAGAAAACCGCAGTGCCGACGGGCGGGTCCCGTGGGTGTTAGATGTAGTCGATCTGCTGGGGCAGTTCGAGTTTCATGCCCTTGCGCTCGCGGATCTCCATAATCTTCTCGCGCTGGAGATTGTCCACGAGGACGCGGAAGCCGGCGTTCTCCGTGTTCCAGGAGGCGCGGCCCTCGGTCGCAGAGCGGATGTCGCTGGAGAAGCCGATCATCTCCTCGACGGGCGCGATGCCCTCGATGACCATGAGGTCGCCCTCTTGGTACATGTCGTCGACGCGGCCACGGCGACCCTGAATCTCGCCGGAGGCGTCGCCCATGTGCTCGCTGGGCACGTCGATGCGGACGTCCTGAATCGGCTCCAGGAGGCGAACCTCGCCGTCGATGAGCGCGCGGTGGACGGCGTCGCGGACGGCGGGGATGACCTGCGCCGGACCGCGGTGGATGGTGTCCTCGTGCAGACGCGCGTCGTGCAGGCGCAGCAGCGCACCCTGCACGGGCTCTGCGGCGAGGGGACCGTCGTCGAGCGCCTCTTCGAGGCCCTCGATGACGAGTTCCATCGTCTCGTTCAGGTGCTGGATACCCTTCGTGTCGTCGATGAGGATGTTCGTCCCGTGGATGTGCTCCACGTTCTGGGACGTGTCCTTGTCCATCCCGGCGTCCTGCAGCGCTTCGCGGCGCTCCAGTTCGGGCATGTCCATCGACGCCTCGCCGAGTTTGATCGTGTCGACGATGTCGTCGCCGAGCGGCTCGACGGTGATGTAGAACTTGTTGTGGCGGTTCGGCGAGACACCCTCGACCTCGCGCGAGGCCTCCTGCGGCTGCTCGCGGTAGACGACGATGGGCTCACCGGTCTGGACGGGGATGCCCTGGTTCTTCTGGATACGCTGGGTGATGACCTCGAGGTGGAGTTCACCCTGTCCGGAGATGAGGTGCTCGCCGGTGTCCTCGTTAATCTCCACGCGGATGGTCGGGTCCTCCTTCGCGACCTGCTGGAGCGTCTTGATGAGCTTCGGCAGGTCGTCCATCGACTTCGCCTCGACGGACTTCGTGATGACCGGCTCGGAGATGTGCTCGATGGACTCGAACGGCGTCATCTCCTTGTCGGAGACGGTGGAGCCAGCGATGGCGTCTTTCAGGCCGGTGACGGCCGCGATGTTCCCTGCGGGGACACCACGGTCGAGTTCCTCGCGCTCACCGCCCATGTAGATCCCGACGGACTGGACGCGGTTCTTGCCCGCGGTCCCGGAGACGTACAGCTCCTGCCCCTTGCGGAGCGTGCCGGAGAAGACGCGACCAGTGGCGATCTCGCCGGCGTGGGGGTCCATCCCGATGTCGGTCGCCATGAAGACGATGTCGCCCTCGCGGTTGACCGTCCGCATGTCCTCTGCAACCTCGGACTCGTCGTCGCCGCGCCAGATGCGCGGGATACGGAACGGCTGCGCCTTGAGCGGGTTCGGGAAGTGCTCGGCGACCATGTCGAGCACGACGTTCGACAGCGGCGTCCGCTCGTGGAGTTCCTGGCGCTTGTGGTCCTGCTCCAGTTCGATGATGTCGGCGAACGACATCCCGGTGCGCTGCATCGACGGGAGCGAGACGCCCCACTTGTACAGCGCCGACCCGAACCCGACGGTACCCTCCTCGACGGAGACCGTCCAGTCCTCGGTGATGTCGTCCATCTCCTCGGTCATCCCGCGGATGAGTTCGTTGACGTCGGCGATGACGTCCTGGAGACGCTTCTGCATCTCCTCGGGACCTTCCTGCAGTTCGGAGATGAGGCGGTCGACCTTGTTGATGAACAGCGCCGGCTTGACGCCCTCGCGGAGCGCCTGCCGAACGACCGTCTCCGTCTGCGGCATCGCGCCCTCGACGGCGTCCACGACGACGAGCGCGCCGTCGACGGCACGCATCGCCCGCGTCACGTCGCCACCGAAGTCGACGTGGCCCGGCGTGTCGATGAGGTTGATGAGGTGGTTCTCGTCCTCGTACTCGTGGGTCATCGAAACGTTCGCCGCGTCGATGGTGATCCCACGCTCCTGCTCGTCCTCCTCGGTGTCCATCACGAGCTGAGTCGCCTCGTCCGCGTCGGCGATCATACCCGCGCCAGCGAGCAGGTTGTCCGTCAGTGTCGTCTTCCCGTGGTCGACGTGAGCCGCGATGGCGATGTTCCGGATCTGCTCCGGCTCGTCCATCAACTGCTCACATTCCTGTACGATTTTCTTTCGTCGGCCCATTACCGAGCGGTATTCTCTGCCCGGTCAAAAGGGTAGTGCTTTGCCGTCGCCGAAACCGTCGAATCCGGTGGCCACAATCCGTGGTACGCCGTCTCGTGGATCGGTTGGATCGACAGATCGCCGGCACAAGAGTCAAACCGATCCGGACCGTGCCAATAGTACACATGGACATCCGAGTCCGCGGTGCCGTCCCGCCCGACCCGTTCCTCGGGGCGGCGTCGCTGTTCGAAACCGAACACGACCTCTCGCTCCCCGTCGAGGTTCGCGTTCGCGACAACCCCGAGGAGCGGACGTGGGCCGGCCACTACGACGACCGCCACGTCCTCAACATCTCCCGAAAGGCTGCCACCTCTGCGATGGCGCGCGAACTCGCCCTCCACGAACTGTCGCATATGGCCCGCTACGAGGAGCCACACCCCTCTCACCACCAGTCGACCGACGAGGCGCTGTTTCTCGCCCTCTCGGGCGCGTCGGTCGAACGCCGGAAAGTACTCCACTGCTATCAGATCGCGAACCACATGAAGGACGTGTACGCCGACGACATTACGCTCGCCGTCGGCCCCGGCGAGAAACTCGTGACGTTCTTCGAGTCGCAACTGGCCGCCGCCGTCGCCGACCGGCCCCGCGACCACCACCACCCCGAGTCGCGCCGGATGACGCCTGGGTCGGATCCGGACATCACCGCCGTCAACGCCGCGTTCGCGCTGGCGATGTGCGAACGCCACGGCCTCGTCGACGACGACCACCGCCTGTACGACCTCGCGCACGCGGCGGCCGACGACGCCCCCGGCGTCGACCTCCCGGCGTTCACCCGCCTGTTCCGATCGCTGGCCGCCGACCCCTCCGAGTCGGAGTACCGCAAGTCGCTCGTCGACGCCGCCCGCCTGTACGCCGTCGACGCCGCCGCGAGTGGCCCCCAAGCGGCCGACTGACTGGGACAGTTCGAGCCGACTGTCCGAGTCGGACGGTACCTACTTGTCGAGCGGCTGTGAACTTCCGGTATGGTCGCCGACCCCTCCACGGCCGCCGCCCCCGACGACGGACTCGGCTCCGACGCCGCGCCCGACCCGCCGCCCTCTGCCTCCACCTCCGACAGCGGTCGAGCCTCCGGCCCGTTCTCGCCTCGGACGCTCCTCACGGACAGCCTCGTCGCCGCCGGGGTCATCGCCGGCTTCTACGCGCTGTTGTACGCGGTTCCGCTCCCCCCGTTCGGCGTTCCCGGCTACCTCCTGCTCGTCGCGTTCGACGCCCTCGAAGTCGTCCTCCCGACGTTCACGAGTGCAACGATGTACGACGCGGCGTTCGCGGCGTTCTGTGGGTCGCTCGCGGTCGCCGCCGCGGTCGTCGCCTCGTGGACACGCACACGCGGAGCGAGTGGGCGCTGGCGGCCCGGCGCGGGTGCCGCCCTCGCCGTCGTCGGCGTCGTCGGCCTGTCGGTCGCACTCGGCGTGTTTCTCGTGAACGCTGGTGTCGACTACGGACCGTTCCTCCTCGTCACTGGGACGGCGGTGGTGCTGCTCACGGCCGGGTGGCACGTCGTTCGAACGAGCGTCGGTCCCGACGCGGCTTGAGTCGGGCCACGAGCAACCATCCGCCTGCCACCGCCGCGGTCAGCGTCGCGAGGAACGCCGTGAACGGGAGCAACAGCGTCAGCGTGAGGCCGAAACAGCGTCAGCGTGAGGCCGACCGTCCCCGCGTTCGCGGCGCTCTCGCCTGCGAGGACGACGATGCCGGCGTACGCCATCACGAGGCCAGCGTACACGGCACCCGCGGCGACCAGGCCGAGCGACTGGAACACGGTCGACGCTTCCGGCGCGCGTCGATATCCATCGGGGCCTCCGTATCGCGTCTGAGAACAGTCCGACGCGGCCACGCCGGAACGGATTTGTCCCGCCCTCGTGAGGGGTTGGGCATGACGGTCAACGCCGTGTTGTTCGATCTGGACGACACCCTCTACCCGTACGACCCCTGCAACGACGCGGGCCGCCGTGCCGCCTTCGAGACGTACCGCGACCGCGGGGGCGACCTCGCTGCCGACGCGTTCGAGAAGCGACGCCGACAGGCACGCGCGGCGACGAAGCGTGCGGTCGCCGGGACCGCCAGCAGTCACAACCGCCACATCTACTACCAGCAGGTGGTCGCGGCGCTCCCCGGCCCGTTCGACGCCGACCTCGCGCGAGCGCTCGGCGACGCCTACTGGGACGGCTACCTCGCGGAACTGTCGGCGTTCCCCGACACGCGCGAGACGCTCTCGACGCTCGTCGAGGCGAACGTCGACGTGGGCATCGTGACGAACCTGACGACGCGCATCCAACTGCGGAAACTCGCCCGCCTCGGTGTCGACGACCTCCTCGACACACTGGTCACGAGCGAGGAAGTCGGGCGCGAGAAGCCCGCACCGCCGGTGTTCACGACGGCGCTCGCGCGACTCGACCGCACGCCCTCCGAGACGCTCGTCGTCGGCAACTCCCCCGTCAACGACATCGAGGGTGCGAACGCGCTCGGGATGGAGACGGCGCTGTTCAACGGTCCCGCAGACGCCGACACGGACGGCCTGCGACGACCAGACCACCACCTCGACTCGCTGGCGGCGGTGCTGGAGGTGGCGCTGTGAGCGACCGCGACGCCCCGCCCGCAGACCCGGACGTGCTTCGAGAGGCACGGCAGGCGGTCGTCGACCACGCCCCGGACCTCGCGCGACTCACGCCGGGGCGAACGGGCAATCTCAGCGTCCGCGACGGCGACCGCTTCGCCGTCACGCCCACCGGGGTCGCCTACGACGCCTTCGACGTCGCCGACGTGCCGGTGGTCGACCTCGACGGCGACCGCGTCGCCGGGCGGATGAAGCCCTCCAGCGAGGTGCCGATGCACCGCCACATCTACCGCGGCTACGGCTCCGACGCCATCGTGCACACCCACTCACCGTGGGCGACGACGATGGCCGTCCTCCATCAGGAACTCCCACCGATCCACTACATGATCGTCGCGGTCGGTAAGCGCGTTCCCGTCGCCGAGTACGCTCCCTACGGCACGGAGGAACTCGCGGCCAACGTCGTCGCCGCGATGGAGGAGGCCGAGGCCACCGCCTCGTTCATCGAGAACCACGGCCTCGTCGTCACCGCCGACGATATCGAGACGGCACTCGAACACACCACCCACGTCGAAGACCTCTCGCGACTGTACCTCCAGTCGTCGGCCGTCGGCGACCCTGTCGAACTCCCGGAGTCGGAACTCGACACCGCCATCGACCAGTTCGAAGGGTACGGACAAGACAGTGCATAAATCTGAGCCGCAATCTTCAATGAAGTGATAAGTTATAATTACTAATCACACAAACTACATCGTGTGCAAGATGAATGGTTTGGGCTGCTGAGTAACGATCTGCGGCGGACGATATTGTTCGAACTGCTAGAGCGACACGGCGAGGGCGAGACGATAGCTGTAGACGAGTTGCCGATGGAGGAGTACGACCCGAGGACTGCCCAGACCCTACTGTATCACATCCACCTCCCGCGACTGGACAGCGCAGGCGTCATCTCGTGGGACCGTGACGAGGAGACGGTCGAACACGGCCCGCAGTTCGAAGATCTCAAGCCGTTGTTGGAGGCGACCGCACCGCTGTTGGACCTGCCGACCGAGTCCGACGAGTGACGAGGATGAGCCGCCACGCGGATTCGACCACTCGCTGAGCGAGCCCGTCGCTACGTGGTCTGTAAAAAACGCAAAGAGAGATGACCGGATTCAGCGGGCGGCGGCGGCGACGCGCTCGGTCTCCTCTTTCTGGGAGATGGAGTACGTCTGCACGTCGTAGCGTGCCGCACCGATGAGTTGGTCGGCGAGCGCGTCGGGGGCGCTCGTCGTCGTCTTGTAACTCGAGCCCTGCACGCCCTCCGCGATGAACTTCAGGGCCTGGTCGACGCGGCGCTGGGGCGCGACGTCGACGGCCTTCGGGACGGAGATGCCACCGTACTTCAGGCGGACGGTCTCTTCACGCGGGGCGGCGTTCTCGACGGCCTCGACGAGCACCTGCACCGGGTTGTCCTCGGTGCGCGAGTGGATCGTGTCGAAGGCGTCGCGAACGATGCGCTGAGCCTGCTGCTTCTTGCCCGTGTTCTCCTCGGTCTGCATCAGGCGGTTGATGAGTCGCTCGACCAGCGACACCTCGGACTTCTGGAACTGCTTGGAGGCGTGACGGCCCTGCGTGTGCGCGATGGGTGTCACGTTCATGTAGCGACGGGTCGAGGGGTCGCTGTACTCGATCTCGGAGACGTCCCATTCGCCGAACAGCAGGGCGTTCTCGGTCGCCTGCTCGGAGTCGGCGGGGGCGTCTGGTTCCGGTGCCTCGGGGTCGGCGTCTTGTTCTGCGTCAGACATCGTATTAGCGGACCGGCTTCTCCGCGTTGCCGCGGACGAGTTCGATCATCGAGACGCCGTTCACCTTCTCGACCTTGTAGTTGACACCAGAGAGGTCGCCCATCGCGCGACCCTTCGCGCCACCGATCCCCGCGATGGTGACCTCGTCGTGTTCGTCGATGAACGAGATCGCACCGTCACCGGGACAGAACGCCGTGACCTGCTTGCCGTTCTTGATCAGCTGGACACGGACGCACTTCCGAATCGCCGAGTTGGGCTGTTTCGCTTCGATCCCCACCTTCTCGAGGACGATCCCGCGACCCTGCGGGGCACCTTCGAGGGGGTCGGACTTCTCGGAGAGACCGCGTTCGCGGCGCGCGTACTCGGAGTCGGACCATCGTCGCTTCTGACGGTCCTTCTTGAGTTTGCGCGCGGCGTATTTGCCGTTGGCCATCGTACATCCACATCTTCCGTGGGGCTACGTAAGAGTTCCCTTTCGTCGCACGGCGAGACGCCGTGAGAACGGATTAGCACTACCTCTCGTCGGATCTGAGGCTGTCTCGCGAAACAGACGACGCCCACAGCGGCCGTTTCGGCGCGGATCAATCGCTCTGCATCCGTCACAGCCGAGTGCAGTCGCTCGCCGTGACCGAGTCCGGCCGGTCGCCGCGGGGTGGGGATGCGCCGACCGGCCAGTGAAACCGGTCCGGATGGACCGGGGTGAGCGGTGGAATGCCAGATGTGGGTCACGACGACCCACGCTCCGGTGGAGACCGGCACTCACCGTGGCTGCGGTCCCCGTCGGTCGGACACAATTCAGGGTGATAAACGTTATTGCCGATTGAAATGTCGTCAATAAAACGACATTGTCGGAGGCGATCCGACAGTATCGTACGCTCCGCTCCGAACGCGCCTGATCCGCTCACCGTCCCCCGATTTCGCCGCGTGATTCCTCCCCGTCGACGCGCACATCGACGGCACCAGAGAGTTCTCGACCGCTGGGTGGGCCGAGGGTGATGTCGGCGTCTTCGAACGCCTCCAAGACGTGGGTGCGAAACCGCGAGCGAACCTCGACCAGGCCACCGCCCGCGGGGTCGTCGACGAAGAACTCCGCCTGCAAGGTGACGAGGCCCTCGCCGAGTTCGGCTACCCGCGTCGTCGGTGCAGGGTCGGCGAGCACCCGCGGTTCCTCGTTCGCGAGGTCACGGAGCAACTCGCGGGCACGCTCGACGTCGGCGTCGTACCCGAGGTGGACCGTCTCGGTGATGCGAACCCGGTCGCGCCCGAACGGGCGGGTGATGACGTTGCTCGTCAACTGCGTGTTCGGCACCGTCACCGTCTCGTAGTCCACGGTCCGCACACGGGTCACACGGAAGTCGACGGCCTCGACGACGCCCTCACCCTCGGGCCAGCGAATCCAGTCCCCGACGTTGAAGTCCGGGTCGGCGACGAGAAAGAGGCCGCTCACGAGCGATCCCAACACGTCGCGCCCGGCAGTACCGACGGCGAACGTCAACGCCGCGATGAGTAGCGCCGACTCCGAGAATACCGACCCGTACCCCGCGGCGGCGACGCCCACGACGAGTGCGGCGCCCGCCAGCACCGCCGCGAGGTACGTCTCGGTCGCCGACTGGATGGTCGGATTGTTTCGGTTGCGTGCGCGGACGGCCCGAACTGCGAGCGGAAACACCGTCGCGCGACCGAGGAGGTACACACCGACGGAGACGGCGACGAACGTCACGACGTCGAGGAGTGCGCCGCTGGACGTCACCAGTTCCTGGACGGGACCCGATTCGGTCGGCGTTCCCGTCTGTACGAGGAGACGAAACACGTCACCGCCCACACTCCCGCGAACAAAGAGGGTGCCGCCGCCAGTAGGTGGCCGTCGACCGCGCTCAGGCCAACTGCACGTCGTCGATGTCGAAGTGGCGCTTCGCCAGCGTCCGCGCCGCTTCGATGTTTCGCCCGCCCGCGCCGATGGCGACGCCGCGGTCGGCGTCGACGACTTCGACGTACGCGACGACGTCGTTTTGCCGGCTCACTGTCACGCCCCGGACGGCCGCGGGGGCGAGGGCGTTCGCCACGAACGCCTCCGGCGTGTCGGCGTTCTCGACGAGTTCCACCTCTGCTCCGAGTTGCTCTTCGACGCGGTCGACGGTTCGTCCGCCGGGGCCGATTGCCTCGGCCATCTCCCCTGCCGGGAGGAGGAAGACGAGGCGGTCACCGTCGTCTTCCACGAGGCAGTCGACCGGCGCGACGCCGACGAGGTCGTCGAACGTCCCGATGTACTGCCGCGCCTCGTCGGATATCTCGACGCGCACCGTCAGTCGTCGGCGGACTTCACGTCAGGAGCCGACCCCATCCGCAGGTCGACGTCGCCGGTCCCGATTGCGACCGGCTTCCCGACGATGACGTTCTCGATGACGCCGTTGAGGTCGTCCGCCTCGCCGTGGATCGCCGCGTCGAGCAGGTGGTTCACCGTCACCTCGAACGCCGCGCGTGCGAGGACGGACTCCTTCGACCCGGAGATGCCGTGGCGACCGATCGACTCGACGGTGCCGCGGTTCGTCATGATGTCGGAGACGAGCATCAGGTGGCGGATGTTCACGTCGTCCAGCCCCTGTTCTTCCAGCGTCTCCATCGTCTCGTTGATGATGGTCTCGCGTGCCGCCTCGACGCCGAGCGTGCGGTAGATCTCGTGGATGTTGTTACACGTCGTGCGCGAGGCGTCGACGCCCTCGATCTCTAAGGCGTCCGAGAACGCCGAGCCCTCGGTGTAGAGGACGTACTCCTCGTCGCCGTCGTCGACCTCCTCTTTGCGGATGACGACGCGGGTGACCTCCTCGATCCCCTTGAAGACGATGTCGCGCAGTTGCTCGACCAACTGGAGCAGTTGGCGGTAACTCGGCTCGTCGGGACCGAACTGGATGTTCGTTCCCGAGCGCCGGGTCGTGACGCCAAGCGAGTCCTCGATGATATCGGCGACGACCTTCGCGACCTCGACGGCGTCGTCGTAGGTGGGCCACCGCTCCAGCAGCGTCTCCTCGTTGAGGTCGACGCTCACGAGCATGTCCGCGACGTTCGTCGACACGTCGCCCAGCGCGAGGATCTTCGTCGACTCCAACTGCCAGACGACCTCGTGGGCCTTCTGCCGGTCGGTCGCGTGCTCCTCGTCCAGGTGGACGATCATAATCGGCGTGTCCGGCGTCTTTCGGGCGTCCACCAACTCGATGAGTCGGGGCAGCCCCTGGGTCACGTCCATCTCCGCGACGCCCGCGTAGTGGAACGTGTTCATCGTCATCTGCGTCCCTGGCTCACCGATGGACTGCGCGGAGACGGTCCCCACGGGGTCCAGCGGGTCGACGCGCGTGTCGAGGAAGCGCGACTCTGCGGCCTGTGCGATTTCGTTGGCCTGTTCGGTCGTCACGCCGTCACGCTCGTCGATGGTGTCGTAGATGCGGTCTTTCAGCCGTCGCGGGAGTTCCGTGTCCTCGACGACTAGGGCGATGTCCTCGGTCACCTCGTCGTGGGCGTCCACGAACTTCTCGACGGAGTCAGTCATCGCTCACCCCCACGCCACCGGCCTTGTCAAGCCCCGGACCGGCGTACTCCGAGAGGTTCGTCGGCGGCGCACGCCGCCCGAGGAAGCGTTCTTTCTCCTTTTCGGAGGAGAACTCCGCCTCCACGACGCGGTCGGTGATGCCGTCGATGTCGATGGCGTTCTCGTCGCTCGAGGACACCTTCACGGGTGAGGTGCCGTCTTCACCGAACTCGAACTGGACGATGGTGCCGGAGGTGTCCCGCACCGTGCCGTCGTACTGCGCCTCCAGTTCGGAGAGCGCGTTGATGAGGCGACGCTGCAGGTACCCGGACTTCGAGGTCCGGACTGCCGTGTCGACCAGGCCCTCGCGGCCACCCATCGCGTGGAAGAAGAACTCCTCGGGCGTCAGGCCCGAGCGGTAGGAGTTCTCCACGAAGCCGTGTGCCTCCGCCGAGAGGTCGTCTGCCTCGTAGTGCGCGAGCGTGCGGTCCTCGTACCCGCGGTTGATCCGCTCACCGCGAACTGCCTGCTGTCCGACACAGCCGGTCATCTGCGTGAGGTTCAGCATCGACCCACGCGCACCCGAGCGAGCCATGATGACCGCCGGGTTGTCGTCGGCGAAGTGATCCTCGGCGATCTCACCCGCGGAGTCGCGGGCCTTGCCGAGCGTCTGCATGATCTTCATCTCCAGCGTCTCGTCGACGGTCCGGCCGGGCAGGCTCTCCAACTCCTCGTCCTCGTACGTCTGGATGAGTTCCTGCACGCGCTCGTACGCCGAGTCGATCGCCTCGTCGACCTGTTCGGTCGCCTCTGGCGGGATGGACTCGTCGTCGATACCGAGCGAGAACCCGAAGTGCATGATGGCGCGCATCGCCAGCGACGCCACCTCGTTGATGAACACGCGGGCGCGCGTCTCCGAGTACATCTTGGTCAGGGTGTCGACGACCTCGCCGCCGAACGCGCCGACCGCGTCCTCGTCGATGGTCCCCTGGATCAACTGGCCGTCCTCGATGATGACGGTGTCACCCGTCGAGGACGTGAACTCGAGGTTCAGGTCGTCCGGAAGCAGTTCCGAGAAGACGGTCTGACCGGTCCACACCTCGCGGCCGGCCTCGTTCGTGCCGTCGGCCTCGGGCAGTTCGTCGACCGAGGTCGCGCGAAGCAGGTCCAGCGCCTGCGTCTCGGTGAACTCGGGGTTCTCGTGGGTCAGCAGGTACGTCCCCGAGATGTGGTCCTGAATCGCGCCGATGATGTTCTCACCGAAGCGCGGGCTCAGGATCTGCTCTTGCACGCGCATCAGGACGCGCGCTTCCGCACGTGCCTCCTCGTTCTGGAGGGCGTGCATGTTCATCTCGTCGCCGTCGAAGTCGGCGTTGTACGGCGGACAGACGACGGTGTTGAGCCGGAACGTCTTGTACGGCATCACCACGACCTCGTGGGCCATAATCGACATCCGGTGCAGCGACGGCTGCCGATTGAAGATCACGATGTCGCCGTCGACGAGGTGGCGGTTGACCTCCCAGCCGGCTTCGACCTTCTCTGCGAGTTCCTCGCAGTTCTTCTCGGTCACCTTCAGGCGGCGACCGTCGGGTCGCTTGACGTAGTTCGCGCCGGGGTGTGCCTCCGGCCCGTTACGGACGTACTGCCGGGCGCGGTCGATGTTACGCTCGGAGACGTTCATCGTCTGGGTCATCTCTTCGGCGACCCGTTCGGGGACCCCGACCTCGTTCAGCGACAGCGTCGGGTCCGGGCTGATGACGGTACGCGCAGAGAAGTTGACGCGCTTCCCGGACAGCGACCCGCGGAAGCGACCTTCTTTGCCTTTCAGGCGCTGGGAGAGCGTCTTCAGCGGACGCCCCGAGCGGTGACGCGCGGGCGGCGTGCCCGAAATCTCGTTGTCGATGAACGTGGTGACGTGGTACTGCAGTAGTTCCCACAGGTCCTCGATGATGAGTTGCGGGGCACCAGCCTCACGATTCTCCATAAACCGCTGGTTGATGCGGATGATGTCGACCAGTTTGTGCGTGAGGTCGTCCTCGGAGCGCTGGCCGTTGTCCAGCGTGATGGAGGGACGAGTCGTAACCGGCGGGACCGGCAGCACGGTCAGGATCATCCACTCGGGGCGGGATTTCTCGGCGTGGATGCCGAGCGGTTCCAGGTCCTCGTCCGGGATGTCCTCGAACCAGTCGCGGATGTCGCTCGGCATCAGCTTGTTCATGTCCTCGACCGTGAGGTCGATGCCCAGTGCCTTCTCCAGCGCCTTGCGGTCCTCCTTGCGCGGGCGGAACTCGCCCGAGAGGATGTCGTTGATGCGGTCGAGCGCGATGCCCGTCTCGTCCGCCAGGTCCATCGGGGACATCCGCTCGGCGTCTTCCTCGTCCTCCTCCTCGTCGGGCTGCATCGCGCGCGTGATGAGTTCGGAGTAATCGCCCGAGAGAACGTCCTGCACCTCGTAGTAGGTGGTCGGCTTCTCGTGTTTGATGTCCGCCTGCGGCTCGCCGCAGTGCGGGCAGTTGTTGGCCTTGCGGGCCTGCCGGACTGCCGACTTCAGCACGTCGGTCGGGTCGCCGCCCAGATCCTTCGTGCGGACGAGTTTCTCCTTGTACTCCTCTTTCTCCTCGGCGGTGAGCGCGAGGCGACCGCAGTTTCGACACGTCGACCGCAGCAGCCGACGGATGAGCTTCGTGAAGCCGACGTGAATGACGGGCGCGGCCAGTTCGATGTGGCCGAAGTGCCCGTTACACGACCCCGAGTGCTTGCCGCAGGTGCGGCACTCCAGCCCGGGGTCGATGACGCCCAGCCGCGGGTCCATCAGCCCCATGTCGATGGGGTAGCCGTCGTCGTCGTAGGTGTCCGCCGTGATGACCTTCGTCGCGGACATATCGCGATACGTCTCCGGGTCCATCAGCCCGAAGTTGATGCCGCCGATCTCTTTGGGTGTCTGACCTGCCATTGTTAGACTGCGTCCTCCAGTTCGAGGGTCGGTCGAATGCCGAGCGCCTTCATCTCGTCGAGCAGTAGCTTGAACGCGTAGCTGATCTCGATCTCGTGGATGTCGTCCTCGTCGCCCGTGATCGGGTCGTAGATACGACGCTGCTCCACGTCCTCCACCGCGACCATCCCCGTCTCCTCGGAGATGTACACCGTCTCTTTGTCGGAGGAGTCAAGGAGGCGCTCTTTCAGCGCCATCGCGGCGCCGTGTCCGATGAGCACCTCACGTTCCATCTCACCGACGCGGAGGCCACCCTCGCGGGCACGCCCCTCGGTCGGCTGGCGGGTGAGCACCTGCACCGGCCCGCGCGAGCGAGCGTGCAGTTTGTTCGAGACCATGTGGTACAGCTTGTGGTAGAAGATGGTGCCGACGAAGATCTCCGCCTCGATCTTCTCGCCGGTCACGCCCGAGTACATAACCTCCTTCCCGGAGGACATGTAGCCGTGCTCCTCCAGCGACGAGCGAAGTTCATCCTCGTTCTCGCCCTGGAACGCCGTTCCGTCGACACGGCGGCCCTCGAGTGAGCCGACCTTGCCGCCGAGCATCTCCAGCACGTGGCCCACCGTCATCCGCGACGGGAGCGCGTGCGGGTTGAGGACGAGGTCAGGGACGAGACCGTCCTCGGTGAACGGCATGTCCTCCTGCGGGGCCAAGTGGCCCACGACGCCCTTCTGGCCGTGGCGTGACGCGAACTTGTCCCCGAGTTCGGGGATCCGCTCGTCGCGCACCGACACCTTCGACAGCTTCGAGCCGTCCTCGCCCTCCATCAGCGTCACCGTGTCGACGACGCCCGACTCCCCGGAGCGCATCGTGACACTCGTCTCGCGACGCTTCTGCGGTGAGAGACCGCCCATGTCGTCCGGTTCTTCGAGGAACCGCGGCGGGCTCGTCTTGCCCAGCAGGACGGAGTTCTCGTTCACCTTCGTCTCGGGGTTGACGAGGCCGTCCTCGTCGAGGTGGGTGTACGCGTCCTCGCCACGTGCGCCGCGCACGTCCTGCGAGGGAATCTCGAAGCGGTCCTCCTGGCCGCCGGGGTAGCGTCGCTCTTCCCCCTCGTAGGTGCGGAAGAAATGCGAGCGCGACATCGCGCGGTCGACGCTCCCCTTGTTCATCACGAGCGCGTCCTCGATGTTGAAGCCCTCGTAGGACATGACCGCGACGACGAAGTTCTGCGCCGCCGGGCGCTCGTCGAACCCGATCTGTTCGGTGGTCTGCGTCTTGACCATCGACAGCTGCGGGTAGTGCAGGAGGTGCTGCCGAGTGTCCGGCCGGATGCGATAGTTGGCCGACGGCAGTCCGAGCGACTGCTTCATCATCCCTGCGCCCATCGTAATGCGGGGCGAGGCGTTGTGCTCGGGGTACGGGATCATCCCCGCACCGATCCCGAAGATGAGCTGCGGGTCGATTTCGAGGTGGGTCGTTCGCTCGTTGACGTCCTCCTCGTCGGTGGCGACGTAGATGTCCTCCTCCTCCTCGGCGTCGATGAACTCGACGATACCGTGGTCGACGAGGTCGTCGAACTCGATTTCGCCGTCGTCGAGCGCGTCGATGGTCTCGTCGTCGAGGAGCGGTTCCCCGTTCTCCACGACGATGAGCGGTCGCCGAGCGCGCCCGGCGTCGGCGTTGACGATGACCTCGTTGGTCCGGTCTTTGACCGAGACGTTCACCATGTCGGAGACGTCGCCGCGTCGGCGCGCCTCACGGATCTGTGCCGCGAGCTGGTTCGGGTCCGGGTGGGTCCCCACCAGACTCCCGTTGACGTAGACTTTCGCTTCTCGTGTGCTTGCCATTGTGTTAGTCGTCCGCGGACGCGCGGTCGACGCCCTCGATGCCGGGAATGCCCTCGACACCCATAGACGCGAGTTCTCGTTTCAGGCCCTGTTCGTCCTCGATGTTCTGTGAGAGCTCCATCGCCTGCGCGAAGTTCTTCACCAGCCCACAGTTGGGCCCCTCCGGCGTCTCGGAGGGACAGATGCGACCCCACTGGGTCGCGTGCAGGTCACGCGCCTCGAAGTGGGGCTGCGACCGGCTCAGCGGCGAGCGCAGACGGCGCAGGTGCGACAGCACGCCCATGTAGTCCGTGCGGTCGACCAACTGGGAGACGCCAGAGCGGCCACCAACCCAGTTCCCCGTCGCGATGGGGTGTTCGAGCCGCTCGGTCAGCACGTCCGAGCGAACCACCGTGTTGACGGTGAGCTGTCGGTTACGCATGTTCGCCCGCTCCAACTGGTACTTCACGTCGCGTGCGAGCTTGTTGAGCGCCGTCCGGAACAGGTCCGTCATCAGGTCGCCCGACACCTTGAGCCGCTTGTTGGCGTAGTGGTCTTTGTCGTCGGACTCGCGCCGCTGGAGCGCAAGTTCGAAACACGCCTCCGCCATCCGGCAGAGGTAGTACGCCTTGTTGATGCGGACGTCCTCCTCTTCGACGCCCTCCTCGTGGAGGTGCGGCAGGAGGTAGCGGTCGATGACGTAGTTCGCCCGCTTCAGCTGGTAGTTCTTCCCCTGGCCGGAGGCGACGCGCTCGCCGAGGGTCTCGATGGCCTCCTCCTCGGTCTGCACGCTGGCCTCCTCCAGATTCTCCAGCATGAACTTCACGATCTCGGGGTCGTCCGAGACGCGGTGGACGATCTCTTCGTCGGATTCCAGCCCGAGCGCGCGCACGAGCGTCACGAAGTCGACGGAGCCAGAGACCGAGGGGAAGCTCACTTCGAGCAGTCCCTCGCGGTTGCGCTCACACAGCACGAGCGCGCGGTAGCCACGACGCTGAGAGAACGTCTTGGCGACCTGAATCTCGTCGCCGTACTTCGAGTCGTACTCCGCGAGGATCTTGTTGGGCGCGAGGTCCTCGCTGGTCATCAGGACGCGCTCGGAGCCGTTGACGATGAAGTAGCCGCCGGGGTCGACGGGGTCCTCGCCGATCTCGACGAGTTCCTCGTCGGAGAAGCCCGAGATGTTACACTTCTCGGAGCCGACCATAATCGGCATCCGGCCAACCTTCGTCTCGGTCTGGTCGACGACCGTCTCGGGTTCGTCCTCGCCGCCACGGATGATCTTCATCTCCATGAAGACGGGGGCGGCGTAGGTGATGTTGCGCAGGCGTGCCTCCTGCGGGTACAGCAGTTCTTCGGAACCGTCGGCCTCGCGGACACGCGGGGTCGTCATCCGCACGTCGCCGAGTTCGACGTAGACGGGCTCTTGCCCCTCCTTGTCGCCGATGTCCGTCTCGATGGTCTCCTTCTCGTCGACCACGCGCTGCATCCCGCGGTCGAGGAAGTTGTTGAACGAGCGGAAGTGGTGTTCGGCCAGCCGTTCCTGCGAGAAGTACTCTCGCGAGACGGAGCGTCGGGCTTCTCGGTTCATTCTACCACCAGGCGGTAGACGACCGCCGTGTCGGTGGTCCGCGAATCTCGCTCGATCCGGACGACGTCACCAGGTTCTGCCTCGTCGGGCAGCGCCGGGTCCGTCCGCGTGATCTTCGGGAGATCCGTTCGTTTGACGTTGTACTCCTCGAGCACCTCCTCGACGTGCTCGGGGTCGTCGAGGAGCGTGTGGTCGGGTACGAGTTCGTGGTCGCTTACGTTTACCATGGCTTGGTGAGGTTCGTGGTCGCGCGCAGGCGTGTTCTGTGGTGGGGAGAAGTCTTCACGAGATACTACGGCGGTCTATACGACCCGGCCACATAACGCTTGTCAAAACGCCGTGGGTACCGATAGCTGGGCGACCCCGCGAACAACGAGTGAACCGTATGGGCGACCCACTATGAACGTTACGGCGCACGGTATCGCGGGACACAGCGGCGGTGGATGAGAAGTCTTAATTATCTACCCGCCATCGGTTGAGATGCGCAGAGGTGAGGTGGAAACCCACCGACGCGATGCACGCCCGGATGGTGTAGTGGCCCATCATACGACCCTGTCACGGTCGTGACGCGGGTTCAAATCCCGCTCCGGGCGCTTCTTCGATTCTCAACGTCGACAGAGCGACGTTCATCGCTCTGTGGCCTCGATGCGCTACCTTCCAGCAGACGTTCCCCGATCCTTCTCGTGGGCGAATACAATAGATAGAGTGGCTGTACTGCCGGTCTACCCAAGCCGTATATGAGTGTGCATTAGGGGCAGGTTCATACCACCAGAGAGAGTGCGGCCCGTAATGACAGGAGACCGAGTGCTGCAGGTGGACGCGCAGGGGCCGCGTCGCACCACGGTCGCCAGCACCCTGACTGGGGGAACCCGGTTCGTCGTCGACCCGGAACCGTCCGGGACGACAGCGGCCGACACGCTTCGACACGAGTCGTACGACGCGGTACTCGTGGGACATCCGCTCCCCGATGGCTCGGAGGCGTTCGTCGAGCAACTCCGCGGCGCGTACGTCGACCTGCCGATCGTCGCGTACGGCGAGACGGCAGCCCTCGACGCCGGGACCACGCGCGACCTGTTTCGTGCCGGCGTCACCGACCTGTTCGTTCTCGACGACGGCGGGGGCGACGCCAGTGACGACCGCAACGGACTCGACGGCCTCGTCGAGAGCCTGCCGGAGCAAATCGAGACGTTCCACGAGCGCCGTCGCGACCGCGCCGCGGAGGCGGCGTTCCGAGAGGTGATCGGTCGTGTCAGTGCCAGCGACACGCGGATGGCGGGCACGCTCGACGACGTCCTCTCGGCGATCCGTCGGGCCTACGACGTCGACTTCGCGGCGCTAACGCGAGTCGTCGACGACGAAATCGGCGTCGTCGCCGCCGACTCGCACCCGGACGTGCCGCTCGCGCCTGACGACGTCCTCCCGTTGGCCGAGACGTACTGCAACTCGACGCTGCAGCAGAACCGGACGGTGGCGTTCGGCGACGTGAACGAGGTGGCTGGCGGCGACGACGCGGTTCCCGACCTCTCGACCACGTACGTCGCCGACGTTCTCGGCTTCGAGTGTTACCTCGGCACGCCCATCGAAGTGAACGGGAAGCCGTACGGGACGCTGTGTGTCGCGGGTCGCTCCCGTCGTAACGGGTTCGCCAACTGGGAGCAGACGCTCATCGATCTGACGGCCGCGTGGCTGGGGCGGGAACTCGACCACGAACAAGAGAAGACCGACCTCCGAGACGCCGCCTTCGGAACCTGAACGGCGCGGCTCAGGTTACGACGAGGATCAGTCCGACGAGAAATCCGACCGCCATCAACAGCATAAACACGACGAAAAAGCCCAACATCGGCTTCTCGACGGCACCCGCGACGAGTCGCTCACTCACCGACCGGTCGTCGGCGCTCACCGACTGATCACGTCCATACTCGCAGGTGGGCCGCCAAGCGGTAAACGTTCTCGCCTATCGGTCCGTGTGATAGCCGCGCTGTCGTCGGGTCCGTACGCAATCACGGATAAACGCTCGTCCGAGCGTTCACATACGAACCCGAGACCAGCGGAGGTATGGTCACACAACTCCGGTCACGCGTCGCCGTCCTTCGCCGTCGGATCGCAGCCGTCGTCGCTGCCGAGCGTCGCCGCTTCGACGAACTCCGGCGAGACGACCGCGCAATCGAGGGGTTGCCGGTCAGGCTCGTCGTCGCGTTGGTCGTCGGCGTCGCGAGTCTCAGCGTGATGCTCGAGATGGTCTCGGGCGTCGGCGGACTCGCGATGTCAGAACTCGACGTGCGACCGGAACCGGAAGTGACGACGCCTGGTGAACAGCGACTCCGGTTGACGGTCGTCGACGCGGACGGACGCCCAGTCGCTGGCGCGACGGTCGTCGTGACCGGCGAGACTGCCGATATCGACGGAGTCGCCACGGCGCGAACGAACGAGAACGGGACAGCGGTGGTTACGGTCGACCCGACGCTCGGCCCCAATCGAGAGCAGGGAACGTTGGCCGTCTCGGTCAAGCCCCCGTCGACAGGCGGCTACGTCGACAGGCGAGGGAACACACGGGTCCTCGTCATCGCAGGGTGACGGTCGGCGGGTCGGCGCTCGCTACTCGCCGTCTGTCGTCGATTTCGGCGTGATAGTGATCACGCCGCCACTCGTGACGCGAATCCGATGCGCGAGGTAGGTGAACTCGACGACGGTCTCGTCGGAGAACTCGCCGTCGTTGTCGACGCCTTGTCGGAGGCAGATGCGGTCGAGTGCCTCGGGGTCGACCACTTCGAACAGCGGTGCGTGTCGTTCGGGGTCGACTTGTCGGATGGATGAGGTCGACTCGACGACGGCGATGGAGGGCGCGAGTTCGTCGGGGTCGAACCGAGCGGTGTACGCTCCGCTCTCCTCGTCGTACGTTACCGCTACCTCCTCGGACGGATCACGCATCGTCGTCTCGATCACCCGTGTTTGCACGGCCCCGAACGGCACGGGGGCTGGTCGCCGTGAGCGAGCGGAGGTCGGCCTCGACCAGTTCGGTCGAGTCAGTGGAGAGAACGGCGCGTCGAGCGCCACGGGTGGGAGGGATGAGTACACCTCTGTCGAGGGGCTCGAGGTTCATACCCCCGATACGGTAGTCCGCAGGTTTACTCTTTCGCACTCACTTGTCACCTGTAGTGTCGAACTTCCGACGTGAGTGGTTCCGTCGCGTTTTTCGACGGATAGACAGTCCTCGTGTGGACGAACGATCACCGATCCGGGGTCGGGGGGATTGAACCGCCCCCGCAGCGAATATCGGTCTCAGTATGCTCACCGACACCACCGGTATCCACCACGTCACGTCGATGGTCGGGGACGCGCAGGCGAACCTCGACTTCTACGCTGGAACCCTGGGATTGCGTCTCGTGAAGCGGACGGTCAACCACGAGGACGTCCTCCGCTACCACTTCTACTACGGCAACGGCGCTGGCGATCTGGGTACGCTGTTCACCTGCTTCCCGTACCCGAACGAACCGCCGGGGCGACGCGGTCGCCCGCAGATCACCGCGGCGTCGTTCGCCGTCCCCGAGGGGTCGCTGGACGACTGGGCCGACCGCCTCGGCGCCCACGGCGTCACGAGCGACCGAATCGAGCGATTCGACGAGACTGCCCTCCGCTTCGAGGACCCCGCGGGCACGCGACTCGAACTCGTCGCCGCAGCGCAGTCGCTCGACCCGTGGACCGCGACCGTCCCGGAGTCGATGGCGATCCGTGGCATCCACGGCGTGACGGCGCTTCCGACGAACCCGTTCGCGACGGCGGGCGTCCTCGATACGCTCGGACTGGAGTACGTCGGCGAGGACGGCGACCGCGTCCGGTACCGCGCACCCGGCGACGACGCGGCGACGGTCGACCTCCTCGACCGCGACGCCGACTTCGCCCGCGAGGGCGTCGGGAGCATCCACCACGTCGCTCTGCGCGTCCCCGACGAGGAGCAACTGCGCGAGTGGCACGACCTGTTTCGCGACCGCGATATCGACGTCTCGCGCATTCGCGACCGCTACTACTACAAGTCAGTGTACGTCCGCGAACCCGGCGGCATCCTGATCGAACTGGCGACGGAGACGCCGGGCGTGACCGCCGACGAGGCGGCGGCGGACCTGGGCGGGTCGCTCGTCCTCCCGCCGTGGGCCGAGGAAGACCGCGAGATGATCGAGGGGCAGTTGCCGGCGGTCGACGTGCCCCGGGCGACCCGGTCGGAGTGATGCCCGACCGCGTCCTCGCAGACGTACCCGGGCCACACGGCGGCGGCGACGTCCTCACGGCCGGTGCGCCACGCGGGGCGGCGCGGGCGGCGGTCGTCGCTCTCCACGGGCGGGGGGCGACGCCACAGGGGATCGTGAACGTACTCGACCCGGTCGCCAGTCACGGCGTCGCGTTCGTCGCGCCCGGCGCACACCGGAGTCGGTGGCTCCCGTACGCGGCCGACGAACCCATCGAGCGGAACGAACCCCACCGCTCGTCGGCGCTGGCGGTCGTCGAGGCGACGCTCGCGTGGACGCGCGAGACGCTATCGCTGCCGCCGGCGGCCGTCCTCCTGGTCGGCTTCTCGCAGGGCGGGTGCGTCGCCGCCGAGTACGCCGCGACGGCTGGGAGCCGTCATCCGACGGCGGTGTTGAGCGGAACGCTGTTGGGTCCGACCGTCGACGCGGCCGGGTACGAAGGCGACCTCGCGGAGACACCCGTTCTCGTCGCGGGCGGTGCAGACGACGACCGGGTTCCGCCGTCGCGTGTTCGTGAGACTGCGGCGGCATTGCGAACGCTCGGTGCGGACGTTACCAACCGGGTGTACGAGGGCGTCGGCCACGAGGTGACGGACGACGAGTTCGCGTGGATCCGCGACCGACTGGCCGGGGCGACAGACGGGTGACTCACTCGCGAGCGGAGTCTACGAACGGAGAGAAGCCAAACGGCGTGTGACTACTGAGATGTGACTCGGACGGGGGCCGTGTCCTCACCGCATCGATTCCAGCGAGTGGACCGTGTCGGACATCAGGTACGCTTCCGGTCGGGTCTCGTCGTGGATCTCTAACGCGTCGAACGTCTCCCGTCCGTCGTCGACGGTAATGCGATAGGCACGGCTAGAGAGTGAGAGGTGGCGATCAGCGGATTCGATCTCGGTTTCGCTCACACTCGGCGTTTCGCACGCACCGGTATAACCCGCGCGATTCCATCGTCTCAGGCCCGAACGCACCGCTTTCTTGCGGTTTGAGAATCTACGAGATCCGCGATCCGGTCGCTGTCTATCGGTTACCGGCTACCGCCAGTTCTAGTCACATACGTATCAGATCTGGTCAAGAGTACATCCAGTGTACACCCGTTACTCACGCGCGTTTGCTGTGGGCGAAGTCGATGGCTGCTCGTCACCGACGTGGCGGGGCGGCCACGTCAGACCGCGGCGGCCACGCCCGATCGCTTCCGAACGCGGCCACGCTCACGCGCGCCAGTACGACGGCGTCAACAACACGAGGACGGGGACGATCTCGATTCGGCCGATCCACATCAGGAACGTCATCAGCAGTTTCGTCGACGTCGGAAACGGCTCGTAACTCGCGAACGGTCCGGCGATGCCGAACGCGGGGCCGACGTTGAAGAAGGTGGAGGCGGCCGCGCCCATCGCCTCGAACTCGGTGACGACGACGCGGGCGCGGGCGGCGTCGACGACGACGAGGACGGTCGCGACGATGAAGAACACGAGGCTGACGAGCGTGTACGCGTAGATGTCGCGGATGGTGTCCTCGTCGATGACCTTTCCGCTGAGTCTGACCGGTCGGATCAGGGTCGGACTGCTCGCGACGAACAGGTCGCGACGGAACGACTTGAGGACGACCAGCCATCGCAGCGTCTTGATCGAACACGTCGTCGACCCGGCCATCCCGCCGATGAACATACAGACGAACAGGATGTGTTTCGCGCCTGACGACCAGAGGTCGAAGTTGGCGCTCGCGTACCCCGTCGTCGTCACGATGGAAGCGACCTGAAAAGCGGCGTGGCGGACGGTCGACTCACCCGAGGAGAACTGGGCGTCGACCGCGAGGACGGCCGTGACGGCGACGGTGAACCCGGCGAGGATGCCGATGTAGAAGCGGAACTCGTCGCTGTTGCGCAGGCGCTTGAAGTCGCCGTGGACGACGAAGTAGATGAGCACGAAGTTGGTCGCGCCGGCGATCATGAACGGGATGACCGCCCACTGCACGGCGGGTGAGAACGCCGCGATGCTGTCACCGCGCGGGGAGAATCCGCTCGTCGAGACAGCGGTGAACGCGTGTGCGACCGCGTCGAACAGCGTCATCTCGGGCGCGAGGCCGACGAGGTGCAGGCCGTACAACACCGCCACCATCAGCGCCGTGAGGCCGATGTACACCGTCCACAACAGCGCCGCAGTCTCGCGGATCCGGGGTGTGAGTTTGGTGACATCCTGCGTCTGACTCTCCGTCTCCATCAACTGCGCGCCCCCGACGGACAACTGCGAGAGGAGTGCAATAGCGAGGACGAGAATTCCGAGGCCGCCCAGCCACTGCAACAGCGCACGCCACATAAACACCGCGCGCGAGTGGGCGTCGAAGTCGACGACGACGGTCGCACCCGTGGTCGTCACGCCGCTCATCGCTTCGAACAGCGCGTTCACCGGCGACGCGAGCGTGCCGTTGCCCGCGAGGACGAACGGTACCGCGCCGACGACGGCAAACGAGAGCCACGTCAGCGCCACCAGGAGGAACGCCTCTCGCGCGCGCAGGTCACGCTCCGGCGTGACCCGCTCTAAGCCGAGGCCGACGAACGGCACCGTCGCTGCGGGCACGAGGAACGGCAACAGGGGCGTTCCATCGAAGAGAGCGATGCCCACCGGAAGCACGAGCGGCACCCACACCCACTTCAGGAACGTCCCGAGGAGGCTCACGCTCACTCGCCAGTTGACGCGGACCGTCATTCACACGACGTGGGTCGTCTCTCCGACCCCGTCACATCTCCGTTCACTGATACTCACACGGTCACACGGTCGCCATCGCCTAATCCCATCGGTCGACGACGCGGCAGGAGTCGCACCGTCGGGGCGGCCGGTGACCACGACGAGGGGCGTCGCCGCGTCGCTTTACTCGATACCGCCCGGAGACCGAACGTGAACCACGACCGCATCCACGCCCGAGAGCCGACACACCACCGCGACCGCTGGACCGTCGGGACCGTCGCCGACATCGCCGAACGCGACGGCCACTGCGTCGTCACCGTCGCCTCCGAGACCGGGGAGTCGGTCGAACTGACCGTCACGCTCGCCGTGCGCGACCTGTTCGTGGGGCGACTCGACATCGGCCCGGACGAGTCGCCGGTCGGCGAGCGAGTGTGGTACCGGAAGAAGGGTGGATAGCTCGGGGATGTTGCCTACGAGTACAGTCTGAGGTCGACCTGTACGACACTGTCGCCGGTGGCATCGGCGTCGCCACATCGGACGTACAGGTCGCCGCCCCCTCCGATGAGGCGTTCGTATGCGTCGCGTACTGCCGTCTGTTCGTTGGGTGTGAACTCGACGACGGCGGTGTCGTCGGGGCGCTTCGCTCGGCACGCGTCGTCGACCGCGCGGTCGATGGCGACGACGCCGATGGCATCGCGGTCGACGGCGTCGACACCGGCAGGAGCGGTCGTGCGGTACGTCCCGACGACCTTGCCACCACGGGCATCGGCCGCGAGACAGCCGCCGGCAATCACTAACACCGCGAGAGACGAGACCGCGACCCAGCGGCGCGTCGGGAACGCGGGAGCGCGAGTCACACGGAGACGACCGTCCGCCGGCGGTGAATGCTTTCCGCCGGTCGTCGCCTCCGCCCACGCCGTACTGGGGATCGACTCCCGTGCGAGGGAACGCCCACGCCGGCAGAGCGTTTATGCCGATTCGCCGTGCCGACTGCCGTATGTCGGCCCTCCAACTCGATTCTGAGCGACGGAGACTCGTCGCGGCGGCCGTGCCCGGCGGCGCAGTAATCGCCGTCGCACTCGTCGCGGTCGCGTGGACGAGACTGCTCTCGACGGGCAGAGCGCCGGACGAACTCGGCGCGATCGCACTGGGTGTGGCGACGGGCACGGCGCTGGCGACCGTGACGTTCGTCCCGTTCGTGGTGGCGGTGCTGTTCGTCGTGGCGACCCCCTCTCGACGGGTCGTCGCCGGGAGCGCCGTCCTCGTGTACGCGGTCGGCCTCGTGGGAACCGGCTGGCAGTACGTGTTCCGCGGACTCTCTGGACTCAGACTGACCATCCTCGCGGTGCCGCTGTCGAACGTCGTTCCCGTGGTCGCGGTCGCGACGGCCGTGTGGATCGCGTACGGCGGCGGGTTCGACCGCCTCGCCGCCATCACCGGCGAGGCGACCCACCACCCACTGTTCGCGCAGATAGCCGACGAGCGGATCGGCCCGGGCCTCTCCGTACAGCGTGGCCTCGCCGCTGCGGGGGTGGGCGGCCTCGTCGCCGCCGGCGGACTGGTGGCCATCGGCGTGGTCGCGAACCTCCTCACGGCGCTCGGCACGCCCGGCGCGACCGGTCCCTCGACCGTCGTGTTCGTCCGGTCGAGCGTCTGGAACGTCGGCATCCCGGCGGGACGACTTCCGAGACAGTGGCTGTTCGAGGCGTCGTTCCTGCTGGCCATCCTGTTCGTGACCGGTCCTCGACTCCGAGTTCGGGAGTTCCTGAAAGCCGTCGGCGTCGTCGTGGCCGTACAGTCGACCGTCGCACTCCTGCCGATGCTGATCCCGCCGTTCGATCCCGTCTACATCCTCGACCCGTCGGGACCGGTGCTGACGCCGCTCTCGGACGTGGTCACGGTAGCCGGCGTCGCCGTCGCGGTGTGGCTGGCGTTTCACCGGGGGTCGGCCCCGTCGGGGCCTGGTCGCTCGGCGTCAGACGCACGCTGCTCAGCGCCGGATTCGGAGTGACTAACTCCGCCGACCGCGATTCACTCCCCGAATAGCCCCTCGTACAGCGTCGCCTCCGCACGCCTGAGTCGCTCCAGAAACGCGCTCTTCGAGAGGCCCAACTCGGCGGCCACCTCCTCGCTTGTCGCCGCCCGTGGCACGGCGAAGTAGCCCGCGTCGACCGCCGCCCGCAACGCTTCCGTCTGCGGCGGCGTGAGGCCGAACTGCCCGGTCACTGGCTCTGTCTCCTCGCGCAGCGGGTACGTCCGCGTGAGTCGGACGCCGACCGTCTCGCCTGCGCGTTCCATCACGCCACGCAAGACCTCGTGGCCGACGACCGCACCTGTGACGGTCGCGTCGCCGTCGCGATAGGTGATGTCTTCGACGAGCAACCCCGCCGAGACGAGTTCGTGGACGACACACGGGTGTTTCGAGAGACAGCGGTAGGTGTCGCGGTCGCCCGCCCGCGAGCGATGGAGATAGCGGATCCGTTCGTCGGCGTCGAGTGTTTCCGCGAGGGCGTCCGAGCGGGGTGCGCCGAACCGGAGGAGGACGTTGCCGTCCGCGCGCAGTTGTGGTGGCTCCGCCCGAATCGGCGTCCCGGTCGTGGCTGTCGCGGCCGCGAGTGGGCAGTCGTCGCCGCTGACGCGCACCTCGACGACGAGACACTCCTCGATCATAGCGACTACTCCCCCGATCCGAATATAAAACCCGCGTATGAACGGGTGAATCGGTAAGTGGCAGAACGTGAAGGATCGATCATATGGATATCGAGGAGGTCAAAGAACGCGCCGGACCCCGGCAGTTCGGGCCGAAAGACGACATGCCGGAGGAGTACCGCAAGGCGGCGACGCGGATGATCCAGTTCCACGCCAACAGCGAGGTGATGGGTGGCTACCTCGACAAGGAGTTCACCCGTCACGCGCCGTCGCTCGACCGGAAACTCGCCAACACGGCGAAGGTGCAAGACGAGATTGGGCACGCACAGTTGCTCTACCGCGCGGCCGAGACGCTGGGCGTGAAGACGCGCGACGAGATGCTCGACGAACTCCAGAACGGCGAGGGGAAGTTCCTCAACTGCTTCCACTACCCGGTCGACTCGTGGTACGAGGCGCCGATGATCGACTTCTTCGTCGACGGCGGCGCGATGCGACGGCAAGCGACGCTCAAGTCGACGAGTTGGACGCCGTACGCGCACGCGATGGACAAAGTCTGCTTCGAGGAGGGCTTCCACGTCAAACACGGCGAGTCGATCCTCCGTGAACTAATGCGCGGGTCGAAGGCGACCCAAGAGCGCACCCAAGAGACGTTCGAAGAGTGGTGGCCGCGCATCCTCCAGTTCTTCGGGCCGACGAACGACAAGTCGACGCACAACGACTTCGCGATGGACGTCGGCCTCAAGACCGTCTCCAACGACGAACTCCGCAACTCGTTCCTCAACCTCTACGTCCCGAAAGCCGAGAAGTACGGGCTGGAGATTCCCGAGTACCCGCGCATCTTCGAGCGTGACGATGGGACGATGGCCGTCCGCGAATCCGACCTCGACTGGGACGAGTTCTGGACCATCGCCAAGAACGACTACGAAGGCAGCGACATCCAGATCGGATCGCGTGCGCGTCGTCAGGAGGCCGTCGAGTGGGTGCGCAGTAGCCTGGACGGCTGGGAGGCGGGAATGAGCGGAACGCCGCAGGCGGCCGACTGACCATGATCTGGGAAGTGTTCAGACAGGAGAAGCCGGGGGATTACCACCGCCACGTCGGCAACGTCCACGCGCCCGACCGCGAGATGGCGAAGTTGTTCGCGCAGATTCAGCACGCACGCCGGATGCAGACCAACTCGCTGTGGGTCGTCCCGCAGACCGAGATTGGCGAGGTCGACACTGAGGACGCCGCCTTCGGCGGTCGCACCGACAAGTCCTACCGCTGGGCGATGACGTACAACGACATCGACTCCTCGTTCGCACAGGAGGTCGAAGACAGCGAGGCCGAACAGCGTGAGGCCGCGCGCAAGCGCCGTGAACAACTCGAAGCCGAGGAGCAGCGATGAGCAACGCACCCGAGGCCGAAGCGCCCACGGCGGCGTCGCTCGACCGCGACGACCTCTCGCCGGAGGCGCAGGTGGCGCTGGAGGAACTCCTCTTCCGCCTCGCGGACGACGAGTTCGTCCACGCCGAACGCCTCACCGAGTGGCAGATATTCGCGCCGACGCTCGAATCCGACCTCGCACTCGCCAACATCGCCCAAGACGAGTTCGGCCACGCTCGCCTGTGGTACGACCTCCTCCAAGAACTCGGCTACACCGAAGAGGAGTGTATCTGGCGGCGGCCCGCCGACGAGTGGACCCACTCGACGCTCGTCGAACGCCCGTTCGCCGACGACGGCTGGGGCGACGTCGTCGTTCGCACGTACCTGTACGACGTGGCCGAAGAACTTCGGCTGGAAGCGCTAGTCGACACCAGTTACGCGCCGCTGGCCGACCGCGTCGGCAAGGCGCTGTCGGAGGAGGACTACCACCGCGACCACGCGCTGAGTTGGCTCGAACGACTCGCCGCGGACGACGACGCCCGCGACCACCTGCAGGCGGCCGTCGAGGACCTGTTCCCGCACGCACTGTCGCTGTTCACCCCCAGCACCCACGAGGAAGAAATCCGCGCGAACGGCTTCCGCCGCGACTCGCTGGCCGACGTACGCGAGGAGTGGCTGGAGACGGTCGTCCCGACGCTGGAGGGGTACGGCCTCGTCGTCCCCGAACCCGAGGACGTTCAGCGCCCGGAAGCGCGCGGCCGGGACGGCAGTCACACCGACGAGTGGTTCGAGTTGTACGACGCGTTCACTGCGACCCACCGCGAGGTGGACTTCGACCGACCCGCTCGCTTGCGCGGGGAGGACGGATAATGCCGACCAACATGCCGACCGACACGCCCGCCGACTCGGAAGCGTGCGCGTACACCTCCTACGAGGCGGGCGAGGCGCCCGAGGAGTACCCCAAGACGGGCGAGGGCGCGACGGGCGTCGAAGCGGACGTGTGGGCGGCGCTGTACGAGGTAGAAGACCCCGAGATGCCCGTCAGCGTCGTCGACCTGGGCCTCCTCTACGACGTGACGGTCGCGGACGGCCGGTGTACCGTCGAGATGACGCTCACGTACTCGGGGTGTCCCGCTCGCGATATGCTCACGAACGACGTGCGCTGTGCCGCCGAGACCGCTCCCGGCGTCGACGAAGCAGAGGTCCGACTGCGCTACTCGCCGGAGTGGACCGTCGCGATGGTGACCGACGCGGGCCGAGAGGCCCTGCGCGAGTTCGGGTTGAGCGTGTGAGTATGCGCCGGAACATCGACCCCAGCGTCGCCGCGGGCGGGGACTCCGAGGAGGCGGCCGAGTGTCCGTACTGCGGGTCGACCGACACCGAGCGTGAACACCCGATCGGACCAGGACTGTGTCGCTCGATGCACTTCTGTAACGACTGTGAAGAGCCGTTCGAGCAGTTCGGCTGAGTTGCTCTCGACGCTCGAACGGGACTGACCGTCCGTCTGTTTCTCCGAGACTCCCTGCCGCGACGAGCCTACCGGACACGGACTCCGCCGTAAGTGTTGGATACGTGCGGGAACAAGGTGGAGTAGATGACCGAGGAGGTTGGTCTCCGGATCGACCCGCACGTCCACTCCGAGGAGTCGTACGACGGTCACGATCCGGTCGAACTGCTGCTGGAACACGCCGCGGAAATCGGCCTCGACGGCATCGTCGTCACCGACCACGACGCCATCGAAGCGTCGCTTCGCGCGGCCGACCTTGCCCCGGAGTACGGCCTCATCGGTATCCCCGGGGTGGAGGTGTCGACGGCGGCGGGGCACCTCCTCGCGATCGGCGTCGAGGAGCGCCCGCCCGCCCGCCGTCCGTTCACGGAGACGGTCGAGACGGTTCGCGAGATGGGCGGCGTCGCGGTCGTCCCGCACCCGTTCCAGCGGACGCGCCACGGCGTCCGCCGCCGCCACATCGACGACTGCGACGGCGTCGAGGTGTTCAACGCCTGGCTGTTCACCGGCTATCGAAACCGCCGTGCCCGCCGCTTCGCGGAGGCGCACGGCTACCCCGGCGTCGCCGCCAGCGACGCCCACCACGCCCGGTACATCGGTCGCGCGTTCACCGAGGTTACCGTCCCCGAGGCGACGCACCCGGCGGTCGTCGACGGCGACGACGTGGTGGCGGCGCTCGCCGCGGGCAACGGCTCAGTCCACGGTCGCCGCCAACCGGTCCCTCGGAGCGCACAGCACTACCTCACCGGTGCGGGTCGCAAGGGGGCGTGGACGGCCTCGCGGGCCGCCCGCCGTGCGCCGGACGTCGTTCAGGCGCTGTTCGGTGACTCGTGAACGGGTGAGAACGTGGCGACGCGACGACTGCCCTACGCGTGTGGGTCGTCCGCCTCGGCGCGGGTCTTGATGAGGAACTTCATGTCGCCCTCCAGAACCACTGTGTCGTCCTGCTTCGTCACCTCGCAGTCGATGACGACGAGACCCGCGTCGTCGCGACTGGAGAGGTCTTTCGTCTCGGTCACTTCCATCTCCATCGAGATGGTGTCGCCGATGAACACGGGGTTCGGGAGGTCCATGTAGTTCATACCGAGGAACGCCAGCGCGGTTCGCTCGACGATGCCCGTGCGGTAGACGAAGCCCGTCGCCTGCACGAACGTCATCGGGCCGTGGGCGATTCGCTCGCCGAAGGCGTTGTCCTCGGCGTACTCGGCGTTGGTGTGCAGTTCCGTCCAGTCGCCCGTCAGCGCCGAGTGCATCATAAAGTCCGACTCGGTGACGGTGCGCCCGACGCTCACGAACTCCTGGCCGACCTCGAAGTCCTCGAAGTAGTGTGGCTCGTAACTGTATGCCATACGCGCGGGTCACCGCGTCAGGTGAAAGTCGTTTCGCGTGGAACGACGGGTGAGCGCGGGCGAGCGTCGACGTCCGTACTACCGCAGTTGCTTCACCAATCCGAGCCACTGCTTGTGGCTCTCGATGCGGCTCTCCCGCGCTGTCTCCTCGTATCCACGCGCGTCGAGACGCCCGAGCGCGTTGATCGCGCGGTCGATACCGATCACCTCGGCGACGAGTTCCTCGCCCTCCTCCACGGAGATGTCGCCCTCAGCAATCTGTTGGCGTCGGCTGATCCGCTCGCGTCGGAGGTGCCCGAGTAACTCCTCGATCCGTTCGTGTTCGGGTTCCGGGACCGTATCGAGACCGTGCAGTTCGAACAGCAGCGATTTCAGGTTGACCGTCGTTCCGTCTATCTCGACTCGCTCGGCCATCTCCGCCCCCAGCGTCGATCCGCCGCGCAGTCGGGCGAGCAGTCGGTCGCGTTCGTGGTCGTCCACACCTGATCATTGTTTCTTCTTGACAAGACGGCGTAAGTGTGGCGGTCGTACGCACCGGAATACGAACGCACAAACCACCCGAGTCGAACGACTCGCTATGTACGACGTGGGCATCGTCGGCTGTGGCGTCATCGGTAGTCGACTCGCAGAATCGTTCACCGAGCATTCGGACACGACCGTCGCGGCCGCCTGCGACGTCGACGTCGAGCGAGCGGAGTCGTTCGCCGCCGACTACGACGCCGACCCCTACACGGACCACGAGGCGATGCTGGCGGAGGCCGACCTCGATATCCTCTACGCCGGGGTGCCGCCGGTTCACCACCGCGAAATCGCGGAGGCCGGACTCGACGCCGGCGTCCACGTCATCTGTGAGAAACCGATCGCAGAGGATGCCGCGGAGGGCGAGCGACTCGCCGCTCGTGAGGCCGACACCGACCTCGTGACGGCCGTGAACCTCCCGTTCCGCTACACGCCGGGGTTCATCGAACTCCGCGAACGGGTCGCCGACGGCGAGATTGGCACGCCCAAGCGCGTCTCGCTGGACTTCCGGTTCCCGCGGTGGCCTCGTGAGTGGCAGGACGTCGACTGGCTTCGCTCGCGCGAGCAGGGTGGTCCAATCCGCGAGGTGGGCACGCACTTCCTGTTCGGCGTCCAGGAGGCGTTCGGCGGCATCGACCGCGTGAGCGCCGAAGTCCAGTACGCCGGCCCCGACGCCTGTGAGGAGTCGGTCGTCGGCTGGTTCGAGACGGCCGGTGACGACTCGGTCCACGGTACCATCGACCTCCTGTGTGATCACGAGCAACCCGAGGAGAACGCCATCACCGTCACCGGGAGCGAGGGTGAACTCACGCTGACCGAGTGGTTCCGGCTGACCGCCGACCCCGGCACAGACGACGAGGAGGAACTGTGTGCCGACCGTGAGTCGACGACGGTGACGCTCGTCGACGAGTTCGTGACCGAACTGGAGGGCGGCGACGGCGACCTCGTCTCGTTCGCAGAGGCGACGGCCGTACAGCGTGTCGTCGACGCCATCTTCGACTCCGAGGGCGACCCGGTCGAGGTGTAGACTGGCAGTCGTCGGGTGTCGACGCCGAACGAACGAGACCCGGCCACCGAATCGCTGTCTGCCGACCAACGACTGACGGAGTCTCCGGGTGAGCGCTTCCCTCTCTGTTATATAGTTCACTCGCCCACAGTCTGCTATGGAACGTGGCACACGGATCGATCCGGGCGTTCCGGGGCTCGATACCCTCCTTGACGGGGAGGACATTCCGGAGCGTGCATCTATAATCCGTGGTGTCACTGGGAGGGGGAAGACCATCTTCTGGCTACCGTTTCTCGCCGCGAGCGACGGACCCGCACTGTTCGTTGGCTTCGCGGAACTGACCCCATTTGGCCGCTATCTGGAACACACGTACGACCTCCGAGCGACGGTTGGCGTCCTGAAGCGTCGGACCGGAGCCGTCGAGCGGACGCTTCGGGAGTTCCAGACCAGCGAAGACGGCAGCACGCTCGGCGAACCGACGGCGCGACTCCGTCGCAGGCACACGGGCACACTACCGGTCACCGATGTCTAACCCGTCTTCGGACGACCTGTCTGTCCTCCTCGTCTTCGACGGGCGATCGGACCGCGACCTGCTCTACCGCTGGCTGACCGAGTCCGACGGATTCACGCCGCGGGTCCCGGAGACGGACGCCGACCCCTTCGCTGGTGACTTCGACGTGTGTCTCCTCGACGTGGACGGTACGCGGGCGCACGGCGACGCACTCTCGGCGTATCGGAAGTCGACGTCGACGTACCACCCGACGCTGTTGTACGTGGCCGAGCGGTTCGGTGACCCCGGCGCGGCGCTGGCACGACTGGACTCCGCAGGCGACCACGTCGACGAGACGGTCGCCGCGCCCATCCGGCAGGCGGCGCTGGCACGACGGCTTCGAGCGCTCGCACGCGCACGCTCGCTGTCGACGGAACTGGCCGCGAGTCGCGACCGCCTCGAACGACTGGTCAGACACCTCCCGGACGCGGTGTTCGTCTGTCGAGATGGCGTCGTGACGTACGCGAACCCCGCGGCGGAGTCGTTGCTGGCGGTCGAGCCGTCGACGCTGGAGGGCCGGCCACTCGCCGACCTCGTGCCGGCGGTCGACGCCGACGCGGTCACGGCGGCGCTGACCGCCGCGGGCACCGCGGGACGGGGTGGCCCCATCGAGACGACGCTGACGCGAGCAGTGATCAGCGACACCGACGGCGGCGTGGCCGACGACTCTGCCGCGTCGTCGACGACTGGGCCAGCCGACTCTCGGCCGGTCCCGGTCGAAATGACGACTATCGACGTGGGTGAGGGCGACGTACAAGTGGTCGCACACGACCTCCGAGAGCGACGTGAACGCGAGGAGCGACTTGCGCTGTACCGTCGTGCGATGGACGAGGCGACGGTCGGCATCACCATCGCGGACCACACCGACGACGACGAACCGCTCATCTACGCCAACAACACGTTCAAGGGACTCACCGGGCTGGGCGACGATCAGATCCTCGGACACAATCCCCGCCTCCTCCAGACGGACGCCACCGACGTCGAGTCGATCGCACGGCTTCGACGAGCGATCGACGCGGGCGAGGAGGAGTCGGTCGTGTTGTTGAACCGCCGCGAGGACGGGCGGATGTGGTACAACGCGCTGGACATCTCGCCCATCCGCAACGACGACGGCGGGGTGACCCACTACCTCGGCTTCCAGCGGGACGTGACCGACCGGGTGGCCCGCGACCAGCGACTGACCGTTCTCGACCGGGTGTTGCGCCACAACATCCGCAACCGCCTGAACGTCGTCCTCGGCTACGCCGACCACATCGATGGTGTCATCGAGGCGTACGCGGGCGGCGACGGACCCGACGCGAAGACCGACACCGTCGACGTCGAGGCGCTCCGTGCCGACGTGGACCGTATCCGTACGGCCGCTCTCGACGTCCTCGACCTCTCGGACAGCGCTCGGAAGTTCCGCGAAGACGTCGTCGACATCGAGGACGCCGACGCCGTCGACGCGGCGGCGGTCGTCGAGGAGGTCACCGCTCGGCTGGCGGCCGCGAACGACGACGCGGCGGTACGCCTGTCGCTGCCAGACCGACGCGTCTGTGTCTCGGGGGCCGCACCGCTGATGCTCGCCGTCGAGGAACTGATCGCGAATGCACTCGAACACGTCCCAGCGCCGACGGTGACGGTGTCGCTGTCGGTCGACGGCGACGACGCCGTGTTGCGCGTCGCCGACGACGGGCCGGGAGTCACTCCAGACAGCAGAACGCCCCTCGAATACGGCGCGGAGACGCCGACCGAACACGGCCAGGGGATCGGTCTCTGGTTGGTCCGGTGGTCGGTCGACGCCGCCGGCGGCACGGTTCGCTACGAGGAGTCGTCGGGTGGCGGCGCGGCGGTCGTCGCGCGGCTACCGCTCGTCGACGACTGTTCCGACGACGCGGGCGAGTAACGCTCCACCGCCGCGCCGTTCCCGTTCGAGACGCCTCGCTCGGCGTTCTATCGCTTCTCGCCGCGAAGCCAGAGGTAGTCACAGCCGTCCATCGAGACGGAGACGCCGCCGTCGGCGACGGTGAACTCGGCGTCACCGAGGACGCACTCTGCGTCGTCGGGGTCGACGTCGAAGCCGACGACCGCCTCGCGGTGGTCGTCCGCGAAGTTGTGAACGGTGAGGAGTACCTCGCCGTCGTGGTCGAAGCGGTGGGCCCACACCTCCTTCGGGTCGGTGTCGACGACAGCGAAGTCGCCGCGACTCACCTCGGGTGCGCGCTTGCGCGCCTCGACCGCGCGGCTGACGCGGGCGAACAGCGAGTCGGCGTCGCCGCGCTGACTCGCCACGTCAGCCTGGAACACGCCCGGCCATCCGGTGCCGTCGACGGGGATGACCAACTCGTCGGCGTCGGCCGAGGAGAAGCCCGCGTTCGGTTCGCTGCCGTCCCAGCGCATCGGCGTGCGGACGGCCTGCCGTTCGGGGAGGTCGAGGTCGGCGTGCATCCCGATTTCGTCGCCCGAAAAGAGGATGGGCGTCCCCGGGAGCGCCAACAGGAGGCTGTGGGCCATCGCGATGCGGTCGTGGTCGCCGTCGTACAGGTCGGCCAGTCGGAGGCGATGCCCGCGGCCGAAGATCCACGAGTCACGCCCGTCGCCGTGGCCCTCGCGGAACTCCTCGCGGGCGTGTTCGAGCGCCTCGTGTGGGAGTTTCAGGAGGTTCCACTCGTCGTGGTTCCGGAGGAAGTTCGCCCACCAGACGTGCCCGTCGGGGTCGCCGTCCGGAATCTGCTCGAACATCCGGTGCAGCGGCCACGTGTCCTCGACGCCGACGCCGTAGGTGACGTGGGAGTTACCGACGAAGTTGAACAGGGCGTCGAAGCCGTCGCCGCCAGCGAAGTAGAAGTCGAGGTGGTCGGGTTCGTCGTCGGCCTCGGCGAGGAGGACGGCGTCGTCTTTCACTTCGCGGGCCCGGCGCTTCATCTCGCGGAACAGCCACTGCGGGTCGTCCATCCGGTGAGCGTTGTGCCCCTTCGGGAGCACCATCGGGTGGGCGGCGTCGATGCGGAAGCCGTCGACGCCACGCTCCAGCCAGAACTGGATGATGTCGAACAGTTCCTCCTGGACTTCGGGGTTGGCGACGTTGAGGTCGGGTTGGTGGTTGTAGAACTGGTGGAAGTAGTGTTTCTCGGCGACCTCGTCGTACGACCACACGCCGTCCTCGAACTCGGGGAAGATGTTCTCCGTGTGGAACGCGTCGTCGATGTGACTCGTCCACAGGTAGTAGTCGTGGTACTTCGAGTCGGGGTCTTCGCGGGCACGCTGGAACCACTCGTGGTCGACAGAGGTGTGGTTGAGGACGAGGTCGGTGATGAGGCGCATCCCGCGGTCGTCCATCTCGTCGACGAGGCGGTCGAAGTCGTCCATCGACCCCATCCGGTCGTCGACGCCACGGTAGTCGGCCACGTCGTAGCCGTTGTCGCGCAGCGGACTCGGGTAGAACGGCCGGACCCACAGACAGTCGACTCCAATCTCTTCGAGGTAGTCGAGACGGTCGATCAGTCCCTGAAAGTCTCCCCAGCCATCGCCGTCGCTGTCCTGAAACGTCTTCACGTCGAGGCTGTACACCACCGCGTCGCGGTACCACGCTGGCTGTCCGCCGTCCGCGAAGACGGCTCCGGGGTCGGCGCTGTCGACCCCATCGAGAGTGCCCTGGCTGTCCATATCGGTCGTGGCTCCGAACGGAGTCCGTTAAAGTCTCTCGAAGGCGTCGCAGGAGGGCGTGTCAGGCGACGTGACTGTTCGCGACGCAGATTAGCGGTCGGTTCCGGTGAGGCGGTCGTCCCAGTCGATCCACTCGTGTTCCCACCCGGTCTTGGCGAAGTAGCCTTGCTGGGAGAACTCGGCGTCTTCACGTCGGGTTCGGTTGCGCTCGCCCGCTCCTGCTTGCTCGCCGTCGACGAGCAACGGCGACAGCGACACCGGGCCCGCGGTCTCCGTCTCGTGCAGGCGTCCAGCATCGTCGGGTTCGAACGCGACGACGCTCTGGTCTGCGCCGCGACCACGGGGCAAGACGAGGCGGCCGTCGGGTGCGAGTTGGTCGGCGAGCGCTCTCGGTGGGTCGACCGCCGCCGCCTCGACGAGGACGCGGTCGAAGGGGGCGTACGCTGGCAGGCCGTTTGCGCCGTCGGCACAGTCGACCAGCACCGCCTCGTAGTCGGCGGCGGCGAGGTTCTGCCGCGCGTCGTACACCATCCGGCGGGAGATGTCGACGGCGTGCACGTGTCTCGCGCCGACGATCTCCGCGAGTACCGCCGCAGTGTAGCCGACGCCGACGCCGACGACGAGCGTCTCGTCGCCCGAGTCGGCATCGAGCGCCGACAGCATCCGCGCGACCGTCGCCGGCGCGAGCACGCGCGTCCCGCCCTGTTCGCCCGCTCGGTTCGCATACGGTGCCTCGGCGACGAACTCCTCGCGCGGCACGGTCGACATCGCGTCGCGAACTGCCTCGCCGGGCGCGTGGCCGAGGCTGTGCTCGACCGAGTCGAGCATGTCCTCGCGCAACAGCGCCGGGTCCGGACCGTCCATATCCGAGCGTCGGGACGGCGCGTAATGAACTGTACGCTCGGGGGAGCGACACGGCGCTGTCAAGTCTATGGACGCTCCGGCCCCTGAGACCGGGGACCGCTCAAGTCGAGTGGGTGTTGGGGGTCGCGTCACTCGCCGCATCGCCCGCTTCGTCGCGGTCGCCGGTGAGGTGACACGCCGCCGAGCGATCGGTGTCTGCTCGCTCGGGCGACTCCCGAACGCACACGGAGTCGAACGACCCACGAAGCGCCGCAAGCGCGCGGTCCGTATCCCCATCGGCCGCCGCCTCCACTGCCGTCGAGAGCGCGTCGCCCGCCTCGCCGTCGGGATCCGGCAGGTCGTACTCCTCCCGTATCGCCGCGGCGGTCCCGTCTGTGTCGCCGCCGCGTCGCTCGACGGCGACGACGTCGTCGGCCACCGCCTCCCGGAACGCGATGACCGCGGCGTACTCCTCGCTCGTCAAGTCGGTTCCCTCCGGCGGGATCACCTCGGGACAGCGCGTGTGGAACCGACAGCCGTCGGGTGGATCCGCAAGATCCGGAACCGCGCCGGTCAGCGTGTGCTCGGGACGACCCGCCCGGGGGTCAGGCGTCGGGACGGCCGCGGTCAGCGCCCGCGTGTACGGGTGGTCGGGGTCATCCAACACCGCGGCCGTCGGTCCGGTCTCGACGAGTTCGCCGGCGTACATCACGGCGACCCGGTCGCACGCCCGCCGGATCACGCTCATATCGTGGCTGATGAACAGCATCGAGAGGTCGAACGCCGCGCGGAGGTCGTCTAAGAGGGCGAGTATCTCCGCCTGCACGCTCACGTCGAGGGCGGCCGTCGGTTCGTCGAGGACGAGGAACTCCGGATCCAGCGCCAGCGCCCGCGCGACGCTGACGCGTCGCTGTTGGCCGCCTGAGAGTTCGTGCGGGTATCGCTCGCGGTGGTCGGCCGAGAGACCGACGCGCTCGAACAGCGTCTTCACCCGCTCGCGCCGCCGCTCGCGGGCGACGCCGTGGACGGCCAACGGCTCCGCAGCCGACTCGCCCACCGGCATCCGCGGGTCGAGGCTGTCGGCGGGGTCCTGAAACACGGTCGCCGTCCGGCGGCGGAGGTCCGCGAGTGCGTCGGGGTTCCCGGTCACGGTCTGTCCGTCGAAGCGGACGGTCCCGCTGGTCGGGTCGTCGAGGTGGACGAGCGTCTCCGCGACCGTCGACTTCCCACACCCGGACTCGCCGACGAGGCCGAGCGCCTCCCCGCGGTCGACGGTGAACGAGACGCCGTCGACGGCTCGAATCGACCCGGTCTGTCGACCGAGAACCCCCGAGCGGACGGGGTAGTGCCGCGTCAGATCCTCGACGACGACCAACGGTTCGTCGTCGCTCATCGATCGCCCCCCGGAGGTCGCGCAGCGTCGTCCGACTCGTCGGGTTCGTCTCCTCCGTCGCTGTCGTCACCCTCCCGGTCGATGACGCTCGGGTCGCGAACGCCGTCGTGGAAGACGCACGCAGCCTCCCCGCCGACGGCGGCGTCGTACAGCGGCGGCTGGTCGCCCGTCTCGCACGCACCCACCGCGTGCGGACACCGCGGGTGGAAGCGACAGCCATCCGGTGGATCGAGGAGGTTCGGCGGTGCTCCGCCGATCCGTTCGGGGTCCGCACGACTCGGGAGCGACCGCAACAGCGCGCGAGTGTACGGATGCGCCGGTTGCTCGAACACGTCGGTCACGCTCCCGCGCTCCATCACCTTTCCGCCGTACATCACGACGACGCGGTCGGCGATGCCGGCGACGACGCCGAGGTCGTGGGTGACGTACAGCGTCGCGAGGTCCGACTCCGCGCTCAGGTCCGCGAACAGGCCGAGGATCTGCGCCTGCGTCGTCACGTCGAGCGCGGTGGTCGGTTCGTCGGCGACCAGCAGGTCGGGGTCGCCCGCGAGTGCCATCGCGATGGCGACGCGCTGTTTCATCCCGCCGGAGAACTGGTGTGGGTAGTCGTCGGCGCGGTCAGCGGCGTTGGGGATGCCCACCCGGTCGAGCGCGTCGACCGCGCGGTCCCACGCGTCGGCGTCGCCGACGTCGTCGTGGTAGCCGACGACCTCGGCGACCTGCTCGCCGACGGTGTACACCGGGTCGAGCGCGCGTTGGGGGTCCTGGAACACGTACGCGATTCGACTTCCACGCACCGAGCGCAGGTCCGCCTCGCCGAACGTCGTGAGGTCGCGGTCGTCGAAGCGGACCTCGCCGCCGACGATCTCGCCGGGCGCGTCCACGAGGCGGGTGATCGACTCGCAGGTGACGGTCTTGCCCGACCCGGACTCGCCGACGACACACACCGTCTCCCCGGCGTGCACGTCGAAGGAGACACCGTCGACCGCACGGACTGTTCCCTCGGGCGTCGGGAACTGCGTCCGCAGGTCGCGCACCGACAGGAGCGGGTCGCCGTCCGCGCCGCCACGGTCGCCGCGCGAGCGTTCGCTCACGCACCCACCTCCGCCTTCGGGTCGAGGACGTCACGAAGCGTCGCCCCGAGGACAGACATCGCGGCGACGGTCAACACGAGCGGAATCGCGGTGAACGTCAGCGTCCACCAGAAGGTGGGGAAGTCCCTGAAGCCGATGGCGATGGTCGACCCCCACGACTGCGCGAGCGGGTTGGTGAAGCCGAGGTACGCGACGCCCGCCTCGACGAGGACCAGCATCGGCATCCGGTCGGCGACGGCGGAGACGACGGTGTCGGAGACGTTCGGGACGACGTGCGTTCGGATGATCGCGAGGTCGCTCATGCCGGCGTCTTTCGCCGCGCGGACGTAGCCGGCATCGACGTGACTGCTCGCGGCGCTCCTGACGAGGCGAGCCGTGCCGTCCCAGTCGAACAGGCCGAACACGAGGACGATACCGAGGAGGCTCCGCTCGAACGACTGCTGGATGAGGACGACGAGAAACACCGCCGGGACGACTCGCTGCACGTCGATGTACCGCATCAGCACGCTGTCGACGCGCCCGCCGTAGTATGCTGCGACAGTGCCGACGGCGACGGCGACGGGAACGATGAGCGCGGCCGTCACGAGCGACACCTGCACGGCGACGGTCGCCCCCTCGACGGCGAGGGTGACGGTGCCCTGTCCGTTCACGGTCGTCCCCAACGGGAAGCGCCACGTGCCTTGGCACAGTCCCTCCGCGGTCGGCCCGTAACAGTAGGGGACGCCTGGCCCCAGTCGGACCGACTCCCACGCGGGCGGTTGGGCGAGGGGGACGCCGCCGCGGATGCCCTCGTCCGACTCGATGCCGAAGAACGCGAGCGTCGCCTTGCCGAACGTGGCGGCGTACCAGACGACGAGGAGGAACGCGAGTGCGAGGACGCCGACGGGGTCGCGCCGGAGGCGTCGCCAGTACCGCTGTCGGAGGTCGGGGCGGCCGTACAGCGGTACGACCAGCGCCGCGACCACGACGACGAGCGACGCGTAGTAGAGGTACTCCAACGGACTCGTGGCGAACCCCCAGAACGGGACCAGACCCTCGGGCGTGACTGTGTGCTCCCAGACGGCGGCGGCGACGAGGACCGCCCACGCCGCGAGGACGCCGAGCGACCGGCGGGAGAGGGGGACGCGTTCGACGAGTCGCTCGCTCGCGGCGTCGTCGACGCTGAAGCGGTCGCCGTCGGCCAGCGAGTCGTGGGTGTCGCTCACGGTGGCGTCACCACCGCGATGCGGTCGGAAGAGGGCGTAGTGAGGGTCACCGGGAGCGGGGCGGTGAGTCGAGACACGCAAGCGACCACCGACTCGGTGACAAAAGGGCTACCGGAAGGTGAAATCTACGTCACAGCGACGGATACGGTTATGTGGCCAGGGTCGGCAACCCATCGGTGTGCATCGACGCAGTTCGCCGCGGTCGTCCGTTCCCCTCCACTCGCGTCGGACGGCCGTGGACCCCGTCTCGTCCCCGCGCCGAGGTGGGCAGCCGTGAGTCGTCGTGCGTTCCTCGCGCGTCGACTCCTCTGGTCGCTGTTCGTCGTTTGGCTCGTCGTCACGGCGACGTTCCTCGCGTTCGCGGCCGCGCCCGATCCGAACGTGAACATCCTGATGTGGGGGCTCCCGCCCGACGAGGCGCAGGCGGTGAAAGCGCAGTACTACGCGCAGATGAACTACGACGAACCGTTGCTCCAGCGGTACGTCCTCTGGATGACGGAGTACCTCACGTTCGACTTCGGTCGGTCGTTCGTCCGTGACGCGCCAGTGAATCCGATCATCGCGGCGGCGGTGACCAAGACCGCCGCGTACCTCGTCCCCGGTGTCGCTGTCGCCGGCGTCCTCGGCGTCGCGGGTGGCCTCGCCTCGTCGCTGGTGAAGGGGTGGGCCGGGCGCACGGCCGACGCGTTCGGCCACCTCGGGGCCGCGTTTCCCGCGTTCCTGCTCGCGGAGGCGCTGGCGCTGGCGGCGGCGGCGAAGGCGGGCGTCCTCGTGTCGTGGAGTCCCGAACTGGGGACGTTCGAGGGGTCGAACCTGACAGTCCTCGTCATCGCGGCGACCGTCGTCGCGGTGACGCTCGGGGCGACGCTGGCGCGGTACGCCGCCGCGGAGACGGCCGCGGTCGCCGCTCGCGACTTCGTGAAACTGGTGCGAGCGAACGGTGGGTCGCCCCGTCACGTCGTCGTACACGTCCTGCGCAACGCTGGACCGCCGCTCGTGTCGCTGTTCTCCATCCGCATGTTGACCGTCCTCTTGCTGGGCGTGTATCTCGTCGAGGTAGCGCTGGGCATCCCCGGCTTCGGGCGCGTGACGCTTGTGGCCATCCAGGACCGCGACGTGGCGATCATCCTCGCGGCGACGCTGATAACCGCGCTCGTCGGCGTGGTCGGCACGCTCGCCGAAGACGTGGTGAACGCCGCGCTGGATCCGCGTGTGGGCTCGGAGTAAGGGTCGTTTTCGCGAGTGCGGCCTGTCGCCGGTCAGTTACCCACGTAGCCGACGGCGGCGTGGCGGTCGGTTCCCGGAACCGAGCGGACGCGCACGTCCGAGAGGCCCGCGTCGGTCAGCCACCCACGCACCGTTTCGGTCGCGTGTGCCCCGCCGTGGCCGGCGGCCAGCGCCCGTGCCTCGGTGGCGACCGTCGCCGACCCGCCGGTCCCGTCGTCGAACGTGTCGACGGCGACGAGTACGCCCTCGGGGGCCAGTAAGTCGACGGCGACGGCGAGTGCCGCCTCCGCCTCTGCGGGGTCCAGTTCGGTGAGCGCGTCGCCGAGGAACGCGATGTCGAACGTTGCCTCCAGCGATGCGGGCGTTCCGGTGTGGAGAGTGACGCGGTCGCCGTGGACTCGCCCGAGCAACTCGACGGCCGACGGCGACTCCACGAGCGTCGCGTCGACACCGCGGGCGGCGAACTCGGCGGCGTACACGCCCGAGGCACCGCACAGGTCGACGACGGAGTCAGCATCTGGTGCCGCCCGGACCGCTTCGGTCACGCACGCGCGGATGACTGCCTCGTCGGTGGCGTAGTGTGCGCCCAACGCGTTCGCCTCCCAGTCGCTTCGTCGCTCGGGGGGAACGCCCGTCTCCAGCGTCTCCGGTAGCCCGATCAACTCCTCGACGGCATCGAGGGCGTGCGGGATAGTGCCGATGGAGCGCACGTCGCGTTTCGCCAGCATCCCGAGTGCACGGTTGGTCGGTTCGTACTCGTCGCCGACGCGTTCGAAGAAGCCCAGATCCGCCAGCGCTGCGAGGAGTCGTCGGGCGACCGGCTCCGAAAGGTCGGTCTCAGCGGCGACACCGTCGGGCGTGCCGGCGGTCGACAGCAACGCCTCGAGCACCCCTGTTCGGCGTGCGGCCCAGAGGAGAAGCAACTCTTCGGTCTGCAGTCCGGTGCGCTCGTCGGTCGGCATTCGTTCTCGGTGGGTTCGAGAGCGGGGATAAAAACGCATCCCTCCGAGCAGAAGTGGGCGCAGTCAGTGATGGACACCGGTGGCTCACGCGTTCTGCCCCGACTCTCGGGACCTGTGTCAGGTTACGGCGGCGACAGGCCGTCGACGCTCGACCGGAACGCCTCGCCGTCGAGCGCGAGCGACGCTCCCGCCCACGCCGCGTACCGGACGCCGTCCTCTTCCCACATCGCCTCCCACGCCCCGTACTCCTCGTCGAGCGCGGCGTAGTACACGTCGGCCCCACGGCAGTCGATTCGCTCGCGCGTGGCCGCCGGTTGATCCGCCGGCTCCGGCGGGAGGTCGGGCGCGAGTGGGCTTCCCTCGGCAGCGGCGGTCAACCAGAGGTGGTCGCTGCCGTTCTCGCGGGCGCGGAACACGCACTCGACGGCGTCGGCGTCGGGAAACGCCAGCGCCGAGTCGAAGACGAATCGCTCGCCGGTGGGAACGAGCGGGCGAACGTCCGCCGGTGGCGACGGCCCTGCGAGCGCGGACAGTGAGACGGGCCTGCTCTCGTCGTACGGTCGCGGGCCAGAGTAGTCCCACAGGCCGTGCGGGACACCCGGCGGTCGGCAGGCGTACCGGGTCCAGTAGTTGAGCGAGTGGAACGGAGCTTCGCGGACGCCGCGGCTCGCTTCGGGGGCCGCAGGTTCGAACCCGCGGAGCAGCGCCGCGAGTTCCTCGTCGGAGAACGCCCCCTCGGTGACGGACGCTTCGATCTGGGTGCGTTCGCGCTGGAGGCACGCGCCGCGGCGGTCCTCGTAGTCGGTGCCGAGCCAGCCCACGGCGTCCTCGCACGGGACGGGCGTCGGATCGGGCGTCCGCCACAGGGGGGCGGCGCTCGCGGCGGGCGGTGCCCAGTCGTACAGGAACTGCTTGACTCGGAGGGCGCGGTCGTCGCCGCGGACGACCGCGCGGACGCTGGAGGGGTTGCCGTCGCTCCAGGGCGTCTGCCCCAACTCGGCGGCGTCGACGCCGTCGGGACGCCCCGGAGGCTGTTCCGGGCGGTACGTCACCGTCTCGACGGTGCAGTCGTCGGGGAGCGACGTGGGTTCGTGAATCACCGCGTTCGCGTGCGCGGCGGCGTCTGTGAACGTCGTCTCGCGCGGGCGCTCGGCGGCGGCGGGGTCTGTCAGGCGTGCGTCGGGGTCGGCGACGCGCCACTCGCTCATCGTACCCACCCGCCTGGGGGTCGGTGACTGAGTCGCATACGGCAACTGTGACGAAGGAGTGACAAAAACGATCGGCAGGTCGCCGGCCGTTCCGCGGCAGCGACGGTCGGCGATTCCGAGTTCGGGCCTTACCAGGCCGACCACGCCGCGGTCTTCGTGTCGCGAGCGTACACGCGCTTCACGTCTTTCGCGTACACCATGTCGCCCTCGTGGTCGAACTTCTCGTGGCGGTAGCGGTCACCCGCCTCGTCGCGCACCTGTACGCCTTCGATCTCGATCTCGTCGTCGCCGAACGACTTCGTCTCGCCGACGACGAACTCGAAGTCGCCGGGGACGTACACCTTCAGACTGCGCGTCTCGTCGCGGCGGCCGTCCTTCGGGTGGACGGTGATGTTGACGGCGACGTTGTCGACGACGCGCGTCCAGACCGTGGCAGCGTGGTCCAGATCGGACTCCTCGACGCGGCGGTCGCCCGACAGTTCGATGGAGGTGACGCGCACCTGTTGGATGGCCTGGGGCGTCTCGACGACGAACTCGTCGCCGACGGCGACCGTCTCCTCGGGTTCGCCGTCGAGGGTGGTCGTGTACGACTCGCCGTCTTGGGAGACGACGACGTCGACATCGACGGTCGTCGGTTCCGGGACCTCGACCTTGTGCGTGTGGGCGCACTCCGTACACTGCACGGTGGCGTGACCGCCGGCTTTCAGCACTTCGTGTGGCGTCTCCGCGCCGCAGGCCGGGCACTCGACCGGCACCTGCGCGGGAGGCGCATCGTGATCGCTCATACGCTCGCTACCGTCTCGGGCCGTAAGAAGCCTCCTTTCGACGCTCCGCGTGTGGACGACTGTCGCGGTCGGCGATCACTCGACCGCCAAGCGCGTGTCGACCGACGTGCGGGCGGCGTTTTTGCGCGCGACTGGAATCGGCTGTACGGTTGAAAACTGGCCACGGAGAAGACCAGATCGGGTGAGTCAGATGGACGACACGACACACGAACGGATCGAGGCACAGCAGGCGCGCTACACCGAGGAGGTGTGGAACCAGGGGCAACTCGAGCGGACCGACTCGTACTTCGCGCCGAACGCGGTCGTACACAACATCCCGCAGGGCGTGACGTACGACGGCGTCGAGGAGTTCAACTCCTGGGTCACGGAGGTCAGAGAGACGTTCCCCGACCTCCACGTCTCGGTCGAGGAGACACTCGTCGACGGCGACCGAATCGTCTCCCGGTGGACTGCCAGCGGCACGAACAAGGGCGAGATGACCGCCTTCGGCATCGGACCGACCCACGAGACGGTCGAGTGGGAGGGCGTCACCGTCTACCAGCGAGACGGTGAGACGATATCCGAGGGATGGTGGTACTACGATATGCTCGGCATCTTGGCGCAGGTGGGTGCGCTCCCGGAGACGATGACCGCGTAGTTCCGGACGCGCGGTGCGGCGACGAACCGAACCGATAACCCCCGTGCGCCCGAGGTCGGAGACAACGATGACGGCGGTTCCACCCGACCCCGACCTCCGCCTCGCGGTCACGACCGAGTCGGAGACGTTCGAGCGACTCCGTGACCGCCTCGCGCCGCACGGCATCGCGGTCAGCCACGTCGACTGCGACGGGCGGACGCTCCCCATCGAAGGAGCGGACGGCGACCCGCCCGACGAGTTCGCTGGCTTCGACGTGGGCTGGGTGTACCCCTCCAGACTGATGGAAGGCGCGGTGGTCGACGCGCACCTCGACGTGCCGTGGGTGAACAGTCGCGAGGCGATTCTCGCCTCGCGCAACAAGGCCGGAGCGCTCGCCCGTCTCGCGGACGCCGGGGTTCCCGTGCCCGACACGCAGATGGTGTCGAACCCCGCGGACGACGACGCAGTGCTCGCCGCCGCCGAGGAGATCGGCTATCCGCTCGTCGTGAAGCCCAACTCCGCGACCCGCGGCGTCGGCGTCGCGAAGGCGACCGACCCGGACACGCTCCTCGGTGTGACAGACTACCTCGATTTGGTCCACGACTACCGCGCGACGGGCGACAAGTCCTATCTCCTCCAGGAGTTCCTGCCGGAGGCGACCGACTACCGCGTGATGGTCGTCGACGGCGAGTACGTGGGCGCGGTCGAGCGTCGCCTCCCCGAAGCGGACCTCGCGGCGGGCAAGTGGAAACACAACGTCCACCGGGGCGCGGTCGCGGAGGGGGTCGACCTCGGCCCGGCGGCGCGGAACCTCGCAGAGCAAGCGGCGTCGACGCTGGGGCTGTCGCTGGCGGGAGTGGACCTGTTGGAGACGGACGAGCGACTGGTCGTCTCGGAGACGAACGCGCGGCCGACCGTCGACGCCGCGGGGAAGTATCGCGACGGGTTCGACGCGGACGTGGCGGCGCTGATCCGGCGGACGGCGGCGCGAGAAGACGAGACAGTACCGTAGCCGACGCGTCGCGGGCGTTACTCGACGTTGATGTCGGCTGAGGGTTCGACCACGTCGAACGTCACTTCGAGGATACCGTTGTTGAACGACGCCGCAGCAGAGTGTTCGTCTACACGGACCGGCAGGCGAACTCGTTCGTCGAAGCGGCGGTGGTCTCCCTCGGCAGAGATAGTGAGGATGCTCCCGTCACACTGGAGGTCGACGCCGTCTTTCTCGACGCCCGGCAGGTCGGCGACCACACGGAGGGTGTCTCCCTCCTCGTAGACGGCGACGTGCGTCTCGTCGCCGAACCCGGCGTCGTCGGTCCCGGCAGCGCCGGTCATCTCGCTCATCATCCGTTCGATCTCGTCGAAGATGTCGCCGAACGGATCGTCGCGGTTGTCACGCATTAGCAGCCACTACTTGGGTGCTTTTCCGAATAAGCCTTCTCCCCGCGGTGACCGGTTGTCGCGGTCGACCTCGACTGTAGGCGACCGATCGACGCCGCTCACCCACGGTTTCGGGAACCCGCAAGCGATAAGTCCTTCCCCAGCAGTTATTCGGATATGAGTAAATCGTACCTCTCGGCGGGCGAAGACGTGGATGAGCCTGTTCGGGTCGGTCTGAACGGCTTCGGTCGTATCGGTCGAAACGTCTTCCGTGCCGTCCTGGAGGACCCGCGGATCGAACTCGTCGGCATCAACGACGTGATGGACGGCGAGGAGATGCGCTATCTCGCCTCCTACGACTCGGTGATGGGCCGCCTCGACGGCATCTCCTACGACGCCGACGCGCGCGAACTGTCCATCGGTGACACCGCCGTTCCGATCCTCGACGAACAGGACCCCGCGGACCTCCCGTGGGACGACCTCGGTGCGGACGTGGCCCTGGAGTGTACGGGCGTGTTCCGCACGAAAGAGGACGCTGAGAAACACGTCGAGGCGGGCGCAGACGTGGCCATCATCTCCGCGCCGCCGAAAGGCGAGAAGCCGGTCAAGCAGTTGGTGTACGGTGTCAACCACGAGGCCGAGTACGAGGGTGAGACGGTCGTCTCGAACGCCTCCTGCACGACCAACTCCGTCACGCCGGTCGCGAAGGTCCTCGACGAGGAGTTCGGCATCGCCTCGGGGACGCTCACCACGGTCCACGCGTACACCGGCAGCCAGAACCTCGTCGACGGGCCGAAGGCGAAGACGCGCCGCGGTCGCGCGGCCGCCGAGAACATCGTCCCGACCTCGACGGGCGCGGCGCAGGCCGCGACCGACATCCTGCCGCAACTGCAGGGCAAACTCGACGGGATGGCGATGCGTGTCCCCGTCCCGAACGGGTCGCTCACCGAACTCGTCGTGGACCTGGAGGCGTCGCCGTCGGCCGACGAGATCAACGAGGCGTTCCGCGACGCCGCCGACTCCGGACCGCTGGCGGGCGTCCTCGGCTACACGGATGACGAAGTCGTCAGCCGCGACATCATCGGCCTGCCGTTCTCCTCGTACGTCGACCTGCGCTCCACGAACGTCGTCGGCGACGACGACGAGGGCATCGCGAAGATTCTGACGTGGTACGACAACGAGTACGGCTTCTCGAACCGCATGCTCGACGTCGCCGCGTACGTCAACGACTACTGAACGCCGTCGACCGACGGCGTCGCTGTGCGATTTCGCGTTCAGATCGGGAGTCGTTCTGTCCCCGCGAGTACCCGCAATCGGCGCTGTTGCTCGCTCCTACGAGGTCGACGCCGTGACCGCCCCCGTCTCACCGACATCGGCCCCGTTCTCTCGGACGTCGACGTGCGCGTCCGAGACGACGACGCGCACGCCGCCCTCGTAGTCGGGGTCGACGTGGGCGCTCCAGCCGTGGACCTCCGCGAGTGTGCGGAGGTTCGGCAGTGCGATGCCAGCCTTGGCGGTCGGCACCGCGCCGCCGTACTCGAAGAACGCCTCCGGATCGAGGTTGTGGTACTCGTTGCCGTCGCCAGCGAGCGTGAAGCCGTCGTCGTGCAGTTCTAGGTCGATCCGGCTGGCGTCGTTGTGGACGGCGAAGCGGAACCCGCTGACCAGTAGCGAGTCGAGTCGCTCGGGGTCGGCTTCGATCCGCCCGCCGTTGTGACGGACGAGTTCGGCGTCGTCGGTGTCGACCGACGCCCACGCGCTCTCGGCCGTGGGACCGACCTCGACCCACTCGGTCGCCTCGATGGTCTTGCCTTTTCGTGCTAGGTCGGCGAAGTCGCGGACGAGTCGCCGCATCCGTTCGGCCGTCTTGGAGGCGGTCTGGAGCGACTCCCGGGCGGCAGTCACGTCGCCGCCCTCCAACTCCGACCCCGCGATGTCGACGCGCCCGGCGACGATCTGGAGGGTGTTGAACAGTTCGTGGCGCATCGCGGCAGCGATAGACTCCAACTGCTCGTTCTGCCGCGCGAGTTCGCGACGCCGCTGTTCAGAGCCAGTCACGTCGCTCAGCATCACCAGTCGGCCGACGCTCCCGTGCCCGCGGACGAACTCCGTCGTCGTCGCGAGGAAGTAGCGCTGGCCCTCGGGGCCACGGTCCTCGTACAAGCCATCTTCCTCACCCAGCGCCGGCCCGACACCGGGCAGGACGTCGCCGATCCGTGCACCTCGTGCGCCACGGAGGTCGGGGAACGTCTCGACGGCGCGGTCGTTCGTCTCGCGGACCCGGTCGTCCTCGTCGAGGTAGATGAGGGGGTCGTCGACGCCGTCGGACAACTGCACCGAGAGGAATCGGTCCTCGAACACGTACAGCGTCCCGACCGCGAACACCGCCACGCCGACGGGTTCGAGGCTGAGGTCGAGCAACGGCGTTCGCGCGTACTCGACCAGATTGAACACGACTGGGAGGGCTGTCGCGCCGACCAGCGCCGCCAGCGGGCGGGTGTCGAAGTCGGCTTCGAGGAACTGATCCATCAGCATAAAAAAGCCGATGGCGACCAGCGCGTACGAGAAGCCGGTGACGACCCAGTGGAGGACGCCCTGCTGGACGGCCAAGTGTACGAACGGCGTCGCCACCTGTTCGGCGGTGAAGTAGAGTTCGTGAGCGGGGTTGGTGAGTTTCACGGCGACGATAGCGAGGTACACGCCGACAGCGGCGCGGCGGACGGTGGTGTTCCGGTGGAACGCGCGCCCGCTGTACGCCGAGCAGAAGTAGAGCCACCCGCCGATGGTCGTGAGGCCGACGATCAAGCCGGTGAGATACAGTCCGTACTGGTACGCCGGTGGTGCGAGTAAGTACGCCAACTGTGCGGCCGCCCACCCACCGCTGGAGACGAGTAAGGCGACGAGTCCACGTCTCGTCTCGTCGTCGTCGACGACGACCGCACGTCGAAGTGCGATCCCACAGCCGACGACGGCAATCGCGTACGCGGCCACGTACCAGTATTGGATCCCCCACGGTTCGAACCCGAGCATCACCCGATAGGCACCAGATAGCTACATAAAAGCACGCGTGCCGGATATCGACGCTGAAATTTGGCGACTGAGACGGTGAACGGTCTCGCCCCCGTGGTGCGGTGCATCGACGGCAGGTAGTGGAACGTCGCTCCCGACAACACGAATACCAAATCATTACTCGGGCGCGACTGTCGGGTAGGGTATGACGCTCCGGAAGCCACCCCTCCGCGAGGTCCACGCGGACCGTGGCGCGAAGTTCACCGAGTTCGGCGGGTGGGACATGCCCGTCGAGTTCGACTCTATCCGCGCCGAACACGAGGCCGTTCGCGAGTCGGCTGGCATCTTCGATGTCTCCCACATGGGCGAAATCGAGGTGGCGGGCCCCGACGCGCAGACGCTGATGCAGCAACTCACGACGAACGACGTCTCGCGACTCGACCCTGGAGACGCGCAGTACGCCGCCATCACCCGCGAGGACGGCGTGATGGTCGACGACACCGTCGTCTACCGCCTCCCCGACGAGGAACGCGACGGCCCCGAGTACGACGGCGACGAGACGGTCCCAGCGTACCTGTTCATCCCGAACGCGGGCCACGACGCCGAGACACACGAGCGATGGATCGACTACCGCGACGCCCACGACCTCGATGCCGCCGTCCGCAACGTCACCGAAGACTGGGCGATGTTCGCCGTCCAGGGACCGGAGGCGCCCGACATCGTCGCCGACGCCGTCGACGACGACACGGACGTCCTCGGTCTCTCGCGGTTCTCCGCGACGTTCGCGTCGCTTCTCGGCTCCGACTGCTGGGTCGCCCGCACGGGGTACACCGGCGAAGACGGCTTCGAGGTGCTGTGTCCGTGGGACGCCGCCGAAAACGTGTGGGACGCGTTCACCGAGTCGGCGGCGCCGTGTGGACTCGGTGCGCGTGACACACTCCGCATCGAGGAGGGCTTCCTCCTCTCGGGGCAGGACTTCCACCCCGAAGACGAACCGCGGACGCCGTACGAGGCGGACATCGGGTTCGTCGTCGACTTGGACACGGAGTTCGTCGGCCGCGACGCCCTCGCCGAACAGGAGGCCGACGGCGTCGAGGAACTGTTCGTCGGCATCGAACTCCTCGACCGGGGCGTGCCGCGTCACGGCTACGACGTGACAGATGAGAACGGCCACGTCGTCGGCACCGTCACCTCGGGGACAATGAGTCCCTCGCTTGGGAAACCGGTCGCGCTTGGCTACCTCCCGACGGACCTCACCGATCCGGGCACGCAGGTCAACGTCGTCGTGCGCGGACAGGAGAAGCGTGCGAAGGTCGCGCGCGTCCCGTTCGAGTAGCGCAACCTGCGCGAATTCCGGGAGCGCCACCCACTGGTCGCCGCCCCGTCCCGCAGCGCCGACCGCCACCGGCGATCCGTTCGGATTCGTATACACCCAAGTACCCCGGCCTCTCCAACTTCGATAGACGATGAGTTTCGACGTTCCCGACGACCGGCACTACCGCGAGTCGCACGAGTGGATCGACCCCGAGACGGGGCGAGTCGGCATCACCGACTTCGCGCAGGACGAACTCGGCGACGTGGTGTTCGTCGAACTCCCGAGCGCCGGCGACAGCATCGACGCCGGCGGCGAGTTCGGCGTCATCGAGTCGATCAAGGCCGTCTCCGACCTGTACGCGCCCGTCTCCGGCGAGGTGACGGCCGTGAACGAGGATCTGTTCGACGCACCCGAACTCGTCAACGACGACCCGTTCGGCGACGGCTGGATGCTCGAAGTCGACTTCGACGAGGCCGACTTGGACGACCTCCTCACGGCCGAGGAGTACGCCGACCAGATCGCGTAAGCCGGTCACAGAACTGACCGCCAGCGCCGAGGCCACCGCCCGGAGACTGAAACGGCCGTGTTCGCCTCCGGGCACTTCTTGGGAACCTGTCGTGTAGCCCGCCGTATGCCACTCGACCGCCGGACGTTCCTCGCGACGTCGGCGACGCTGGCCGTGACAGTCACCGGCGGCTGTACCGGCTGTGCGCCCTCCCCGACCGGAACTCTCCGGATGACGCCCGCAGACGACGCCGGACTCGCCGAGGAGGCGCTGACGTTCTTCGACACCAGTCGCGTCGACGACCCCGAGGCCGAAGGGCCCGTCGCGCTCGCGGGTCGCGTCGTCGACGACGGCCCCGTCACCGTCGAAGACACCGACGAACCGCTCCCGACCGACCGACCGGTCGTCGTCGATGACGACGTCTATCGCTTCTCGGCCGAGGCGGTCGGTTCCCGCGAAATGCGCTCGTTCGGCGTGACCATCAACCCGATCCGCGTCGAGGACGGCGAGGAGACGCCCGGACCGAACGACCGTATCCGGTACGAAGACCTCCCCGACGTCGACAAGGAAGTACTCGGCGACCGCGGCTACGACGACGAGCGCCCGGTCGGTATCGGCACGAGACTCTCCTATCGACCGGAGGCCGTCGAGGAGTCGGTGCTCGTGCCCGAACCAGAATACTCAGTCGTCGTCTGGCCCGATGGCCCGGCGCGGTTCGAAGTCGACAGCGCCAGCACCTACACCGTCTACACCTACGAACTCACCAGCCAGCGCGTTTCCTCGGCGGCGTCGTTCGGTACGGACGTGCGCGAGCGGTTCGGCTGGACGCTCGACGGACTCACCGACGCCGAACGCGACATCGTCGCCACAGCTATCGGCGAGACGCCGACGGGCGACGAGTCCCACGAACGGGCAGGCAACGGCTACTACGTCCAACACGACGAGGAGCCGTCGCCGGCGTTCCGGTCGCTCGTCGACCGCTTCCGAGCGCACGACCCGGTGGCGTTCGAGTGGGACCACGACGACCCCGAAGAGGAACCGTGGCGCGTCAGCGGCGAGTACGTCGTTCGTTACGAAGGGTCGGTGTACTGGACACGCCTGTCCGTTCGTGAGGAGGCGTTCACCGGGACGCCGAACTGATCAGTCCCAGCGGGCGAGGAGGAACCGCTCGGCTGCCTCGCGGCCGTGGTCGTCGACCCACGTCTCGGCGGCGGACTTCGAACACCCGCGTGCCTCCATCACGCCCGTCACCAAGTCGTCGTACGGGCGGGGATTCACCGGCGCGTCGTCGTCGACGTCGAGTGGGTCGGTCTTCGGTGGATCGACTGGGTCGGGCACAGACGACAGTTGGGCCGCGACGGACAAAACGGATCCGCGGACAGACTCACTCACAGACGAGTGAATCTCGGAGACGAGGCGGCCACGCCGCCCGGGAACGAACGACTCTTGGTGGCCGCGCCGTAGGCACATCTATGAACAGACGTGGACACGGAACGGCGGTCGACCCCCACGGACGTGCCGGGGTGCGGACGCGATGAGCGGACGCACCTCCGGGCCGTCGGGGTCGCCGTTCGCCCCCCACACCGCGGCCGAGACGGCGGAGATGCTCGACGCCCTCGGCGTCGACGAGGAGGCCGACCTCTTCGACATCCCCGAGGCGGTCGCCTTCGACGGCGAGTTCGGTATCCCCCAGCGCGACGAGCGAACCGTCATCGGCGACCTCCGGGAGACGTTCGCCCGCAACGACGACCTGACCGAGTTCCTCGGTCGCGGCCACTACTCCCACTACGTCCCCGCGGTCGTCGACGACCTCTCCTCGCGGTCGGAGTTCCTCACCAGTTACACGCAGTACCAGCCTGAGATTACCCAGGGGTTCCTCCAAGCCCTCTTCGAGTACCAGTCGATGCTGGTCGAACTGACGGGCCTGCCGGTCGCCAACTGCTCGATGTACGACGCCGCGACCGGCCTCGCGGAGGCGGCGCTGCTCGCCGAGCGCGTGCGCTCCACGTCGGGCACGACCATCCTCGTCCCCGAGGACCTGCGCGACGGCAAGCGCGGGACGCTCGACAACTACGTCGACGGCTCGGATCTGACCGTCGAGACGTACGCCTACGCGGACAACACGGCCGACCTCGAAGCCCTCGCGGATGTCGTCGACGACGAAACCGTCTTCGTGTACGCGGAGACGCCCACCGTGACGGGGGCGATCGAACCCGACCTCGCCGCCATCGGTGACCTCGCGGCCGACAACGACGCGCTGTTCTGCGTCGGCTCCGACACCGTCGCGCTGTCGCTATTGCAGGAACCGGCCTCCGTCGGTGCGGACGTGGTCGTCGGCGAGGCGGGGTCGCTCGGCCTCCCGACGAGCTTCGGGATGGGCCTCGGCCTGTTCGCGTGTAAGGGGGAGTACCTCCGGCAGGTCCCCGGCCGCCTCGTCGGCAAGAGCGAGGACGCTGACGACCGCCGGGCGTTCACGCTCACGCTCCAGACGCGCGAACAGCACATCCGCAAGGAGCGCGCCACCTCGAACATCTGCACGAATCAGGCGTGGGTCGCACTCCGCGCCGCGATGCACGCGGCCTCGCTCGGCCCCGACGGCCTCGTCGCCCTCGCGGAAGACTGCGTTCGCAACGCCGAGTCGCTCGCGGCGGACCTGGACGCCATCGACGGCGTCGATGCACCGCTCGACGACCGCCACCACTTCCGCGAGTTCACCGTCGGCGTCGACGACGCACCCGGCGTCGCCGCCGACCTCCACGACCACGGCTTCGCGGTCCACGTCCTCGACGACGAGACGCTGCAGGTGTGTGTGACGGACACGAACGCCGACGCGGCCGACGATCTCGTCGCCGCGTTCGCGGAGGTGGTAGTATGAATTATGATCAGGCCCGCTACGGCGACGAGACGCGCAACGAGTCGCTCCTCTCGGAGAAAGACTCCACCGAGGTCGACCCCGGCGAGAACTCCGCGCTCCCCGACGAGTTGACGCGCGACTCGCTGGAGTTGCCCGGTCTCTCGGAACCGGAACTGGCCCGCCACTACACCCGACTGTCGCAGATGAACTGGAGCGTCGAGGCGGGGCCGTACCCACTCGGCTCGTGTACGATGAAGTACAACCCCTCGTTCACCGACAGCGTCGCCGCGGACCCGAACGCGGCGGTCCACCCCGACCGCGACCCCGCGACGGTGCAGGGGAACCTCGAACTCCTGTACGGCCTGCAGGAGTACCTCGCGACCATCGGCGGGATGGACGCGGTGACGCTGCAACCGCCCGCGGGCGCGGCCGGTGAGTTCGCCGGCATCACCGTCGCGAAGGCGTACCACGAACACCACGGCAACGACAAATCGGAGGTCATCATCCCGGCGTCCGCACACGGTACGAACTTCGCGACCGCCGCGATGGCGGGGTACGACGTGGTCGAACTCCCATCCGGCGACGACGGCCGCGTCGACTTCGAGGCGCTGGAAGCGGCCGTCAGCGACGAAACCGCCGCGCTGATGCTGACGAATCCGAACACGGTCGGCCTGTTCGAACGTGACATCGCCGACATCGCTGAGTTGGTCCACGACCACGGCGGCCTGCTCTACTACGACGGTGCGAACCTCAACGCCCTGCTCGGCCGGGCGCGCCCCGGCGATATGGGATTCGACATTATGCACTACAACGTCCACAAGACGTTCGCGACGCCCCACGGCGGTGGCGGCCCCGGCGCCGGACCGGTCGGCGTCGTCGACGACCTCGCGCCGTTCCTCCCGCGCCCGCAGGTGCGGAAGGTCGGCGAGGACACGCCCGCGGCGGCCGCCGACGGCGGTACCCTCGCAGACGCTGGCGGCGACACGGACGACGACTCCGCGTCGCCCGCAGGCACCGACGTCCCCGAGTACGAACTGTTCGACCCGACTCACTCCATCGGCAAGGTCCACGGCTTCGGGGGCAACTGGCTCGTGTTGGTCCGCGCGTACGCGTACATCCACCGCCTGGGCGACGAGGGACTGGTCGACGCCTCGGCGAAGGCGACGCTGAACGCGAACTACCTCGCCTCGTTGCTGGAGATGGACGTGCCGTACGGCCCGTTCCACCACGAGTTCGCGGCAACGGCGGGCGACCGCGACGCCGCCGACGTAGCGAAGGGGATGCTCGACTACGGCGTCCACCCGCCGACGACGAAGTGGCCCGAGATGGTCCCCGAGGCGATGCTGACGGAACCGACGGAGGTGGAGAACAAGCGGTCGCTGGAGGACCTGGCCCACGCCTTCAACGAGGCGTTCGCGGACTCCGACGAGGAACTTCACGACGCGCCGACGAAGACCGCCTCCCGGCGTGTGGACCAGACTTCGGCCGCGCGCAATCCGCGGCTGTCGTGGCACGCGCTGGGCGACGACGAGTAAACCCCGGCGCGACGCTGGCTACTTCTTCGACCGTCAACCGTCGCCGGCGACGACCTCGTACGCCTTCCACGCACCGACGCCCGTGACGACGGCGACACCGCCGACCGCGGTGACGACCGGGCTGGGAGCCCCGATGGTGCCGCCGACCCACAGGTGCGCGACGACGACGCCGACGAGCGCCATCGGAATTCCGAGGACGAACGGGTTCGCCTCGTACCGTCGCTGCACCACCGCGGGAACGTACAGCGCCGCGGCGACGAGAATCGCGGTCCCGACATCTGCGCCGAACAACAGCAGGTCGAACGGCACGGGCCCACCGCTCAACAGGCCGTGGACGGTCGCGGCGACGTGTCGCCCGAATGCCGACCCCAGCACGACCACCTGTAGGGTGAACGCCAGCGGCGCGATGTGCGTCGCGGACGCCGTCTCCCCGCGGTGGTGTCGTTCGAGGCCGAGCACCGAGAGCGCCCTGTCGAGCGTGTCCACCAGCGGCTTCCGTTCGGTCCTGACCGTCCCCGTGAGGCTGTCCGTCGAGCGGCGATACTGCCACTCCGAGAGGTCGTCGACGAACTCGCCCAGCCGTTCCGAGGGTGCGTCCGTCGACGCCAGGTCCTGATCGTAGTCGTAGGCCGTGAGTCGAACGACGAACAGCGCGAGTATCGTGAGCGCGGCGAGGAGTGTGAGCGCGAGCGCCGCGAGGACGTAGCCAAGCGGGACGACGTTCGCGGTTAGCGCGCCGACCTGTCTCTGGAAGACGACGACGAGGCCGACCAGCAGCGATACTGGCAGTCCGTATCCCGGCGGAATCGGCCTGTACGAAGTAATTTCGACGTCGTTGATGCCACCCTTCAGTTTCAGTTTCCGAACGTGGAACTGCTGTGAAGCACCTCCGCCGCCGGTCGCGGGTTTCTCGACGAGTCCCAACGAGAAGGGGAGCCGTTCTGCCACACGCAGCCAGTACCATACGCCGTACAGCGTCGGTACGACCGCGACGCAGACGACGAACCCGACCGCCGATGGCTCCATCGCCGCGTAGTCACCGGCGGTCGTGAGGAGCCCTATCGAGAGACCACGGAGCGCCTCGGGGATGCTCCCGGGCACGTAGAAGAACCCACTCGTCGACAGCAGGATGCCGAAGACGACGTACAACAGGTGGATCGAGGTGCCAGTCATACTCCCCGCGACACCCAACATCAGTCGCTCGATGGGGTCGTTGAGCAACTGTTTGATCTGCGGCCCCGTCGGAATCTGGTTCACGCCGAGTCCGGTGAGGAACCAGACGACGACGGCGACTTCGGGAAGTGGGTACAGGAGGGCGGCGACGACCATCGCCGTCCCGACGACGACGGCGAGTTTGAGGTCGTGTGTGAACGTCGTCGACGCCGCGTACAACGCCACCACGGCGGCAGCGACGGCCCACACGAGACTGTCGACGACGACAGCGGGCGTCGAGGCGTACGAGAACACGCGACCGAGGATGGCCCACGTGAGTCCGATGCCCACGAGTGCCGCGAGGACCGACCCCGAGAGATACGCGAGACGACGCGAGTCGCTGTACTGGACCAGCAGGGCGTCCACTCGGTAGAACGTCTGATACGCCAGTGTCGCGAGGAACAGCCACCCGATCCCCCACTCGAGAACGGTCGCGTCGACGACGACTGGGACGACGATACTCAACGTCGATGCGACGACGTCCGCCACCGCGCCGGCGGGTGTCGAAAGCGACCGGAGCACCACCTCGATTCCGCCGAGTGCAGCGACTACGCCGACGCCCGAACCGCGTAGCGTCCACTTCTCCGACATTCTCGATTCGCTATCGGATGGTGATTCCTCGGCCGCGTAATGCTTTTTGGGTCACATCCGACGGCGCGGTCGCTGTCGACGGAGTCCGTTGGTGTGACCGCGAGTCGCGGTTGCGACGACGGCGTCGCTCGTCGGTGTAGCGTTCGGGAAAATCCGAAGTGAGTAAACCCGTATCAACGCCGCCGTGAGGAGACGAGAGAGACGGAAATCCGCTTCGGGTCGTTCAGTCGCTGTGGTTCGTTAGGCTTAGTTGCGGACGACGTTCGTCGCGCGCGGGCCCTTCTCGGCCTCTTCGATGTCGAACTCGACTTCCTGCCCCTCTTCGAGGTCCGGACCGCCGACGTCTTCCATGTGGAAGAACACGTCCTCGTCCGCGTCGTCAGTCGAAATGAAACCGTAGCCGCCCGTGTCGTTGAAGAAGTCAACCTTACCGGATGCCATTGCAATCATTCGTCAGGGAGGTAGGGGAATAAGGCTTGCGAGGGTCACGGTACCACGGAGGTATGTAATATATCTGTTGGCCAATTTCGCCGATATCGACCCGATGCACACCGCTACACCGCCGGCTTCGCGTTCAGTTCCGGGAAGTACCGGCCGTGGAAGTCGAACGGCACCGCGTGCGGGAGGGTCGCCCGGGCACGTTCGGTGAACGTCTCGCCGTCGAGCACCACGAGCGACGACTCCGTTGCTCCCGCTTCGAGCGTGACCACGAGAACGACCCCATCGTCCTCGGCCTCGCCCGCGGGGTTCGGCACGAAGATGGGTTCGCCGAAGTAGCCGCCGTCGTCGAACTCGGTCACGGTCCGTGTCTCGGTGTCGAGTTTCAACACCGCTCGTGCCCACTCGTCGACCGGTGCGTCGGTGCTCATCGCGTAGACGTACCGATGCTCGTCGCACCACCGCGCAGGCGACACCGTCGGCAATGCGGTTCCGCCGTCGTACAGCGTCTCTCGTGTGACCGTCGCGTCGGCGACGCCGTAGCGACCCCGGCCGTTCGCGTCGCCGAGATCGACGACGAACCGGTCCACCTGTGCGCCGAACGCGCCGAAGTCGCCCCCACGGAGTTCGTCGAGGTACAGCGAGTCGATAGTCGTCGCGTCCGGCACCGTCTCCAGATCGAAGACCACCTCGCGGCCGCCGCGTCGTTCGAAGGCGTTGACGTGGTGGAAACCGAACACCGGGTCGGCCACGGGCGCGGCAACCACCTCACCAGTGGTTCGATCGAGGACGTGGATCGGAGTGCCGCGCTCGGGTTCCCACTCGAACTGCTCGATGAACGGGCGTTGCCGCCCCGGCTTGAACAGGCGAAGCGGGTCGAGTCGAAGTGGGAACTCCGCGACGACGACGAACCGCGGTGTGAGCGCGAAACTGTGGAGGTACGCTGGCTTTGCCGTCTCGATGCTCCCGACGTGTCGCCGCGTGCCGTCTGGAGTGATGGCGTGGACGTGATAGCGACTCGTCCGTCCGAACGTCGTCACGAGGTTCACCAGCCCCCCGGTCGCGGGGTCGCGTTTCAGGTGTGCACACGCGAGGTGGCCGTTCGGTACGTCGTCGTCGGACTCCCCGATGTCGAGGACGTCGAGCGTGTTCGGGTCGAACTCGACCCTGCGGGGCGACTCGGTGAGTGCGAGGTAGTCGTCGCCGATGCGTTCGGCGACGATGTTCGTGTTGTCGTACGGGTCGCGCAGGAAGGTGGTGAGTCGCGAACGAAGCGTCGTCTCGCCGGTGGCGAAGCCACCGTCGAACTCGCCCGCGCGGGCGGCCTCGTAGGCGTCGGTACGGAGGAAGCGATTGCGGTAGTGGACCGCGTCGCCATTCGCCTCGCTGCTCTCGGCGCGGTTGCCGGGGTCGAAGGTGAAGCGGTACAGCATCGCGAGGCCGTCGAACCAGTGGTCGACGGCGCTGCCGTCGGGGAACGAGAACGCACCGGGGCCGTTGCGAACGAGGCTGCCGGTGAGCCAGTCGGGAAGCGAGCCGTCGACGGGGAGTGTCTCGGCCGTCTCCTCGTGGAGCGAGTGAAAGCCGGGGTGGGCGTCCATTGTCACTGACACGTGGGCGAGCGGCTAATCGCTACCGGCGGCTCCGCTACCCAAGCGAGTGGTGTTCGTCGACGAGCGTAGTCGGCGCCGCGCTCAGCGGACGACAGTCACGGGGACGGGCGACCGCCGCACCACTTTCTCTGCGACGCTGCCCATCAGCATCCGACTGAGTCCGCTGCGGCCGTGACTCCCCATCACGACCACGTCGATGTCCGTCTCGTCGTCGTTGAGGTACTCCAAGATGGACTGGGCGGGCCCGCCGATGAGTCGGCGCATCTCCACGTCCGCACCGCGCTCGCGGACGCGGTCGGCGGCGGATTCGAGGAGGTCATCGCTTCCCGACTTCGCGGCCTCCTCCAGTTCGCGGGAGTACATCGGTTCGATACCTTCCTCGTCGCCCGCCGACACCCAGCGGGCGGGGTCGACGACGTTGACGAGGACGAACGTCGCGCCCTCGTGGACGTCGAGGGCGTGGTCGAGTGCGTTCGTTGAGTGGTCCGAGTTGTCGAGCGGAACGAGGACGCGGCGAGCCATACCCCACAGACACGGGGTGGGCCCAACGGCGTTTCGGTCCGGTGTCAGATCCCGCCCGCGAGCAGCGCCGCGACGCCGACGGCCGCGCCCGCGAGTACGGTGTTGGCGAGGACGAACGCCGCCGCCCGGACGCGGTCACCGCGTTCCCACAGTTGGACGGTCGCGACGGAGAACGAGGAGAACGTCGTGAACGCGCCGCAGGCTCCCGTCCCGACGAGCAACGCGAGGTCGCCACCGACTGGGAGGAAAGTGAGATACCCGAGGAGGAAACTCCCGAGGACGTTCACCGTGAGCGTCCCCAGCGGGAACTCCTCGCGGTCGACGGCCGACCCGAGCAGGTGTCGTGCGACGGCGCCGACCGCACCGCCGACGGCGACGACCGCCGGGTCGGAAATCGTCGCCAGCGCCGCCTGCGCTACCACGCTGGTCACACGTCCACCTCCCGGTCGGGCCGTGGGTCGACCCACGCCGCGCCCGCCCGCCCGACCAGCGCACCGCCGATGCCGAGAGCGTAACTCCCGACGAGGTAGGCGACGCCGACGGCTGGTGCGGCCTGTACCGTCTCGACGACGAACGTGCTGTAGGTGGTGTACGAGGAGAGGACGCCCGTCGCGAGCAGGGTGCGCGTGCGGTCGCCCAGCGCGTCGGTCCGGAGCGCCTCGTACAGGAGAAAGCCGAGGAGGAGACTGCCCGAGACGTTGGCCACGAGCGTTCCCCAGAGACTGGGGAGCGCCGCACCGACTGCGTATCGCGCCGTCGCCCCCACCGCGCCGCCGGCGGCGACGAGGCCGACCACGGTGAGCGATCCGTTCCCCCGACCTGTCATCGTTCTCCTGCTTCGAGGGCCGACGTATCGGCGTGTCGGTTCCTCGTCCGGACGGGTGTGGTACTGTCTGACAATTAAGGGGATATCCACCCGTAAAACGGATTATAGAATATTATCATTATCAATCATTACAGTTATGTGCATCCTCCGATTTTCGGGAGATGAGGCGACGAAATATGGTAGTACACCACCACGCATCCGCGGCAGTATCCCACGCACCGACCGCTCAGACCACGCACCACCCGCCGACTCCACCCACACCACCGACCCACACCACATGACGTTCAACCCGAATCCAGACACCGACCTCGACGAAATCGACTCGCGACAACTGAGCCTGTTCTCGACGGAGGCCGACGACCGATGAGCCGTCGCGCTCCCACGCGAACGGGGCCAAACTCGACCCGTCCGACTCGACGCCCCAACTCACGGACCGGGAACGACGAGACGGACGCCCCGCTCGTTCCCGACGTCCGACCACTGACAGCCCGCTCAGACCGCACCGACACGCCGACCGACACGACCCGTGACTGCGCCGAGCGCCGCCGCCGGGACCCGTTCGAACTCGCGCTCATGGAGGATTCAGACTGATGCACCCCTCAGAACTCGACCAGGACGTCTTCACGAAGGACATCGACAACCCGCAGGGCCGCGAACTGCGCCGAATGCTGGACGAACAGGACTACGTCTTCGCACCGGGGCTGTACCACGCCCTCGACGCCCGCCTCGCGGAGATGGCCGGCCTCGACGCCGCGTATATGTCGGGCTACTCGACGGTGCTCGGGCAGTTCGGCTTCCCGGACCTGGAGATGGTCGGCATGCGAGAGATGGTCGAGAACGCGAAACGCATCGTCGAGGCGACGAACCTCCCAGTCATCGCCGACTGCGACACCGGCTACGGCGGTACCCACAACGTCCGCCGCGCCGTCCGCGAGTACGAGAAGGCCGGCGTCGCCGCCATCCACATCGAAGACCAGACCACGCCCAAGCGCTGCGGGCACATCGCGGGCAAGCAGATCGTCTCCCGCGAGCAGGCTCGCTCGCGGTTCGAGGCGGCCGTCGACGCGAAGCAGAGCGAGGACACCGTCATCATCGCCCGGACGGACGCCTACGGATCCGCAAACGGCGACTGGGAGGAGCACCTCGAACGCGGGCGTATCTACGCCGACGCGGGCGTCGACCTCGTCTGGCCGGAGATGCCCGACCCCAGCCGCGAGGACGCCGTCGAGTACGCCGAGACCATCCACGAGACGCACCCCGACCTGGACCTGGCATTCAACTACTCCTCGTCGTTCGAGTGGGGCGCCGAGGAGGACCCGCTCACCTTCCAAGAACTGGGCGACCTGGGCTATAAGTACCAGTTCATCACGCTGTACGCCCTGCACTCGGGCGCACACGCCGTCTACGAGGACATGAAGAACATCGCCGAGAACGACGAACAGGCGCAGTTCGACCTCGAAGAGCGCTACATCGGCCACGAGACCGAGAGCCACCACGCGCTGTCGTTCGTCGACCGCTACCAAGACATCGAGACGCGGTTCGATCCCGAGGCGAAAGAGCGTATCGAGGGGTCGGCTGGCTTCGCCGAGGACCGCTCGGAACCGATCACGTCCGGCGAGCGAGGCGAAGAGACCGAAGCGCAGTCCACCGGCGACGACGACTGATCCCGCGGCGACGCTGACCACTTCTTTCGCGACCGCTGTCTCCGACTGTGCCCCCGTGACGGCCACCGGCGGAACTACGTACCGTGCTGGTGACCACCAGACGATGAGCGACAGCGGCGACGGCGACACATCCTCGACCGCAGACGACGCCGACCCGACCGTCGAGGATCTGATCGAGTCGCTGGAGACACTGGAGTCCGTCGTCGACGACACTGAGGAGCGCCGAAAGGTGCAAGAGGCGATGCGTACCGCTCGCGAAATCGCCGTGCAAAAACCGCCGTCGGTGTTCGGCCGGGTCGTCCGCGGGTTCGACCGCTCGGACCTCGCGGAGGCGCTGCTCGGGAGCGTCCTGTTCGGCATCCCGATGCTCGTGGAGGGCGGCACGGGCGAGGTGGGAGCGTACCTCGCCTCCCACCCTGTGTACCTCGTTGGGACCGTGGTTGCGACGGTCCTGCTGGTCATCGGCATCATCTACGTCGCCGACTTTCAGGACGTCCGCGTGCACAACCCGATTCTCGGCGTCGTCCCTCGTCGACTGGTGGGGGTCCTCGGCGTCGCCGCCCTCACAGCGTTAGTCGGCCTCACCGTGTGGGGACGCGTCGACTGGACGAGTCCGGGTGTCGCGTTGGGGAGCACGGTCGTCGCCGCCGTCCCGATGGCGGTCGGGGCGGCGCTCGGGGACCTGCTTCCCGGATGAGAACGGGCGTCCGCTTACGCTTCGATGGCCGCGCCACTGTCGCCGTTGATGCGCGTGAGGCCGTGGTCGCACTCGTTACACCGCCACTTCGTCTTCTCGCCGAGGTGGAGCGTCATCGCGGCGACGCGCCAGAAGTCGCGGTCCTCACCACACTGTGGGCAGTAGAACGTCTGCTCGAGGCTCATACGTCACGCTGTGAGCGCGGAGACTTTCAAAACTCCGGTCCCGGTCGCTCGGCGCACTCCGTCTGCGTCGGAAACCGTCGGGTTCACCAACCGCGCGGCCGCCAGCGACGACCGTGCGACGACTCCCCGACGGCGTCGTAGAGGCGCTCCACGTCGCCGCGTTGCTCGCGGTCGCCGGTGCGTTAGCGTGGGCGACGGGCCGCCCGCTGGTGTTCCCGAGCCTGGGGCCGTCAGCGTATCTCGTCGCCGTCGGGTCCGGTCGCCCAACCGCGCGCGAACTGGTCGGCGGGCACGCCGTCGGCGTCGCGGCGGGCTTGCTCTCGTATCACGCGCTCGCGGGCGGCGCGGTCATCACCGACTCACTCGCCGCGACTGCGCCCGCGGGCGCACACCTCGCCGCCAGCGCCGTCGCCTCCGTCGGCCTGACGACCGCCGGGATGGCGGCGCTCGACGCCCGCCACGCGCCCGCCTGCGCGACGACGCTCATCGTCTCGCTGGGCCTGCTCTCCTCGTTCGCGGACGCGGCTGTCGTTCTCGTGGGCGTCCTCGCGCTGTTTCTCGCCGCCGAACTCGGTGCGGTCGCCGGTGCCGCACTCGCTTCTTCACCGGCGGGAGAACGATAGGTCGAAACCCCGCGCTGTCGACGTCCGAGTATGACCTTCGAGACGACCGTGCCCGTCCGCTATCGCGACCTCGACCCGATGGGTCACGTCAACAACGCCGTCTACGCCACCTACTTGGAGGAGATTCGCACCGCGTTCTTCCGCGAGGCGGTCGGCATCGACCTCGCGGACGCCCGCGCCGCCCTCGCATCGCTCGACATCGACTTTCGCGCACCGATCGAGGGCACCGGCTCCGTCGACGCGTCGCTGGACGTTCTCGACGTGGGAACCTCCAGCCTCACGTTCGGGTACGAACTCCGGTTCGAGGGCCGGGTCGTCGCCGAGGCGGAGACGGTGCAGGTGTCGCTTGCGAACGGTGAGCCGACGCCGATTCCCGACGCCGTCCGCGAGGCGGCCGAACGCCACCGCGTCGAATGAGCGGGGCGGACGCGGCTGGCGGCACAGCTGCGTCGAGCGTTGGCGACGGCCGTCGTCGCCTCGCGCTCGCGGCCGTCAGCGGTGGCAACTTCAGCCAACTCGGTGCGCGCATCCTGCTGGGCGCGGTCGTCCCGTTCGTCCTCCTCGACTTCGAGACGACGGAGGCGACGCTCGGGCTGGCGCTCACGGGGATGTGGGCGACGTACGCGCTCGCACAGTTCCCCAGCGGCGTGCTCGCGGACCGCGTGGGCGAGCGTCCACTCGTCCTCGCGGGCATCGTCGGCGCGGCCGTCGGGACGGCGCTGGTCGCGCTCTCGCCGACCGTCCTCGTGTTCGGCGCTGCGACGGTCGTCCTCGGTGCTGGCGCGGGCCTGTTCTTCTCGCCGGCGACCGCCCTGCTGTCACGCTTGTACGAGGAGCGCGGCGGCGCGTTGAGCGTCCTCACGGGTGCGGGTGCGGTCGCAGGCGCGGCGTTCCCTGCGGTTGGGGGCGTCCTCGCACAGCGGTTCGGCTGGGAAGTCGCCGTCGGCGCTGGCGTCGCCGTCGCGGTCCCCGCGGCGCTTGCGACGCTGCTATTCGTCCCGTCGCTTCCGCCGGCCAACCCCGACCGCGACCTCGCGGCGCTGGTCGACCCGACTCGAATCAAGCGAATCCTCTCGCGCCCGCCGCTGGCGTACACGACGGCGCTCGCGGTGCTGTGCGGATTCACATTCCAGGCCGTCTCCTCGTTCCTCGCGGCGTTTCTCGTTTCCTACCGTGGCGTCTCACCGTCGACGGCCGCGGTCGCGTTCGGCGCGGTGTTCGGCATCAGCGCCGTCGCGCAGCCGGTGAACGGCCGCGTCTCGGACCGCTTCTCGCGCGACGCCGCGGTCGCCGTCAGCGTCACCCTCGCGGGCGCGGGGATTGCGACGCTTGTACTCGTCCCGGACCTCGTCGGCACCGTCGTCGGCGTCGTCGTGCTGGGGGCGGGTATCTCGTGGCCAGGACCGATTCAGGCACGGTTTATGGACCGCCTCACCGACGCCGAGCGCGGGTACGGCTTTGGGTTGCTCCGGACGGTGTACATGTTCCTCGCGGCGTCGGGGTCGGTCGTCACCGGCGCGGTGGCGAGCACTGCGGGGTGGCCCGCCGCGTACGGCCTCGTGGTCGCGTTGCTGGCGACGTGTCTGGGGCTGTTGGGCGCGAATCGCGTGTTCGGGTTGGGGCTGTAACGGCGCGTCGTCTGCCGTATCGGTCGCTTACTCGTCAACAGAGAGGCCGATGGGCGGCTCGGCACAGAGACCTCGCCGCCGCTACTCCGTGGACTCGTTCGCTTCGCTCACGGCTCGCTCCGCTCGCCGTTCGCATTCGAGGCCTCACGTTCGTTCGGCCTCGCGTCGCTCACTCGTCCACGCCCGGATCGTGACTCTCGAACCACTCCGTCAACTCCTCGATGCGATGCGTCGCTCGCTCGGGCGTCCCGATGTTGTGGTGCTCGTTCGGGTAGATGACGAGTTTCGCGTCGACGCCCTGTTTGCGGACGCTGACGTACAACTGCTCGGCCTGCGTCGGCGGGCACCGCCAGTCCTCCTCGCCCGCGGTGACGAGCAACGGCGTGTCTATCTCGTCGACCCGAGTGATCGAGGAGATGTCGCGGTACAGGTCCGGGTTGTCCCACGGCATCCCGAACTCCCAGTCGTGCCAGTTGTGGTTGTCGTCGGTGCCGAAGTTGGAGTAGAAGTCGTAGATGCCGTGTTCGGGCGCGGCCGCCGCGAACGTATCGGTCCGGGTGACGACGTGTGCGGTCGTGATGCCGCCGTAACTGAACCCCGTACAGAACAGGCGGTCGGCGTCGGCGACGCCTTCCTCGACGAGGTGCTCCATCGCCGAGATGACGTCGTCGGACTCCAACTCGCCGCGACTGCCCTTCAGCGACTCCGCGAACGCGCGGCCGTAGGAGGTCGAGCCACGGTAGTTCGGCTTTGCGACGACGTACCCCTTGCTCGTCCAGTAGTCGATGGAGAAGCGGTAGCCGGGCGCGTCGTAACTCATCGGCCCGCCGTGGATTGAGCAGATGACCGGCGCGCGGTCGTCGCCGTCGGGGTCGAACTCGGGCGGGTAGTAGACGACCGCCTCTATCTCCTCGCCGTCGCCGTTCTCGTAGGCGACGACCTCACAGTCCGGGAAGTCAATCGCTCGCTCGTCTGCCCACTCGGCGTTGAGGTGCGAGAGACGCTTCGTCGGGCCGCCGGCGTCGTCCTCGCGGAGTTCCGCGCCAGGGACGGCGTACACGTCCGGCGGGTGGTCCGCGCCCGTCAGGCCGACGGCGACCGTGTCGCCCGCCAGATCGAAGCCGGCGATGGTGCGGTCGCGCCCCTGTCGGGTGAACGCCCGTCTCGACTCGCCGTCGACCGGACACACCGCGAGGCGGGTCCACGCCTCGTCGGCGATGGGCGTGACGACCGTCTCGTCGTCGAGCCACGCCATCGACCCGCCGCCGAGCGGCAGGGTGCGGTCGAGGTCGCCGGAAACAGACTCGAACTCGGCGTCGGCCTCGTCGGGCGCGACGAACACCTCCGTCGGCGTGTACCAGTTGTTGTAGTCGCCGCCGCTGAAGGTGAGGAGGTCGCCCGCCGGCGACCACGTCGGCGACCCACACCGGAGCGACCCGTCGGTGAGGACGCGGCGGTCGCTCCCGTCGGGCGCGATGGTGCACACATCGTAGGCGCCGGAGTCGTCGGGGTCGTCGTCGGTGCAGGTGGTGAACGCGATGCGGTCGGTCGGTCCCCACGTCGGCTGGAGTCCCGCGAGCGGTTCCGACGAGCCTGCGCCGTAGGCGTCGTCGAGGCGGTCGAAGGCGTCGGCGTCGGCTTCCTCCGCGTCTATGTCGCCGACGAACAGGTAGGTGGTCACGTCGTCCAGCCAGCCCGCGCCGTCGCGTTTGTGTTGCAGGCGGGTCACCTCGATTGGGCCGCCGTCGTTCCGCTGGTCGAGGTACTCCTCCTCCTCGTCGGTCGGGTCGCGTGCGGCGACGACGAGGCGGTCGCCGTCGGGCGCGAGGTCGAACTCGCGGACGCCGTGCTCGAAGGCGGTCAACTGTCGGGCGTCGCCGCCGAGTGCGAGGTCGAATGCCCACACCTGCGGCTTGGGGTCGTCGTCGCCATTGCCTCCGTTGCCTCCGTTGCCACCGTTGCCACCGGCGTCGCTCTCGTCTTCCTCGTCGCCGTCGTCTGCACGACCCTGCTTGCGGACGAGGTCGGTGTCTCGCGCCGCGGTGAACGCCAGCGTGTCGCCGTCGTCGCTCCAGGTCGGCGACGACGCCGCGGACGCCCGCGTGAGTCGGTGTGGGTCGCGCGACCCGTCCGTGGGCGCGACGTACAGGCCCGCGCGCGTCTCGTCGGCCGCCGGGTCGGACTCCTGTGCGGTGAACGCGACTCGCTCGCCGTCGGGTGAGACGGCCACCTCGCCGAGTAGTCGTAGGTCGTAGTAAGACTCCAGGTCGATTCCGTCCTGCATACCGCGGCCGTTAGGCACTGACCACTTCACCGTTCGGGAAGCGGTGGTCACACGAACTCCGAGAGAGTAATTGCATTCAGTTACGTAATTCGTTAGTAGTAGCCGTTCGTGTCTACTGTCGATGCAGTCGACGCGACGTGACGTCCTGTCCACGCTCGGTAGGGCCGCCAGCGTCGCGAGTGTGGTGTCCGTCACAGGGTGTCTCGGTTCACGGGCAGGAGAGTCACCGACGGTGTCGGTGCTGGCGGCGGGGAGTCTCGCCCGTGCGGTCGAGGAGCGACTCCGGCCCGAAGTCGAGACACACCATCCAGACCTCGACGTCGACCTGACGACGGAGTTCCGAGGGTCGGCGGTGTGTGCCCGACTGGTCCGTGACGGCCTGCGTGACCCGGACGTCCTCGCACTCGCGGACCCGGCGTTGTTCGACGGCATCACACGGCGCTACACCGCGTTCGCGACGAACGAACTCGTCGTCGCGTACGACCCGACGACCCCCGGCGGCCGCGCCGTCCGCGACGCCGACCGGGCGTTCGACCCGCTACTCGACCGCTCGCTTCGGTGGGGGCGGACGGACCCGGACGCCGACCCGCTGGGATACCGGACGCTGTTCGCCCTCTCGCTGGCCGAGCGACGGTGGGGCCGGCCGTACCCGCGGGCGCTCGCGCCCAATCAGGTGTTCCCAGAGGCGGAACTCCTGCCGGTGTTCGAGACCGGTGAACTCGACGCCGCGGTCGTCTATCGGAATATGGCGGTCGACCACGACGTGTCGTTCCGGTCGTTGCCACCGGCGATCCACCTGGGAGCGCCAGCGCACGCCGACACCTACGCCCACGAGTCGTACGAACTGCCCGACGGAACCGTCGTCCACGGCACACCGATCCGATACGGCGCGGTCACGCGCCGGTCAGCCCCGAGCGTCGACGCCGTGTTCGACACGCTCGTCGACACTGGGTGGATGGGAGACGCCTTCGGCGTCCCAGCGTCGTATCCACGTGAGGAGTCGGTCGAGTAGCGCCACACGCGAGTCGACGCGCTCGGCCTTCTCAGAACAGGCCACTGGCGAGTAGGTACGCCGTCCCACTGACCGCGAGGAACGCGACGCCGACGACGACGAGTGGCCGAACGCCGGCCGCGCGCATCTGGTCGGCTCGGATATCGAACCCGAGCCCCGCGAACGCCAACAGAAACAGCGTGTCCGACGCGACGACGAGCGTCTCACGCGCGGGTCCCGCGATGAGTCCCGCGTTCGCCAGCGCCGCGACGGCGACGAACCCGACGAGGAACTTCGGGAGGCCCTCGGCCAACGCCGCGACCGTCCCCCGAATGCCGCCCGTCGAGGCTGCATCCGTCTCGGCGGACTCGTCGCTGCCGGCGGCCGCACGGAGCGAGTACGCGACCGCGACGACCCCGATGAGCGCGTTACGTGCGAGTTTCGTGACGGTCGCCCACTCGCCGGCGACCGGGTGGTACGCGAACCCCGCGGCGGTGACCGGACCCGTCGAGAACATCGACAGTCCCGCCCAGACGCCGAACACCCGCGGGTCGAGTGCCAGCGTCGTCGCGATCCCCGGGTAGACGGCCAGCGTGACGGCGTCGAACGTGAGGACGGTGCCCGCTGCGAGTGCGACGTCCGACTCGTCGGCGTCGAGTGCGCCCGCCGTCGCCGCGACCGCGGAGACGCCACAGATGGCCGACCCGGCCGCCAGTAGCGACCCGGTTCGGCGACGGAGGCCGGCGACTCGCGCCAACAGTTCGACGAGCAGCAGTCCGACGGCGACGACGGCGACGACGGCGAGTAGCAGTTGCGGTCCTGCGGCCACAAGCGCCGCGAGCGAGACGCTCGCCCCGAGCAACACGATGCCCGTCTCCAGCAACAGCGCGTGCAGCGCGATACCGGGTTCGAGGGCGTCGGGCACACCGACGGTGTTCGCGACGACGGCTCCCACGGCGACGGCGAGCAACAGCGGCGTCACGGGCACGTACGGCGCGAGGAGTCGTGCGCCCGCGGCGACGACGACGAGCGTCACGACTCCCGGCAACACCTGCTGGATGATCGACCGCAGCGTTCGCGACGTTCGTGGCGACGCGGTCGCGGCGTCATCCTCGCTCATACGGTGTGCGCGACGACGTCGACGGCGACGATGGCCCCGGCCAGCGCCGTCGCCTTCCAGCCACGGTCGAGTTCGGACACCCGTCGTGTGAGCGACGTCAAGACCGACACGAACGTTGGTCGCGAGGGGACGCACTTGAGCGACTCGCTCTGTGTCACAGAAGGCGGAATTCGTTGCCGGTGACCCGGTGACGCCGGCGTGACAAGCTACTTCGGTGTCGCCGCCGATTGATCGGGTATGTCCATCACGTTGTACGCACTGGACGGTTGCCCGTGGTGCGAGAAGGTCCACGACGCCCTGCAAGACGCCGATATCGAGTACGAGACGGTGTGGACGGAGGCGCTCCACTCCAAGCGCGACGAGGTCGCTCGCGTCAGCGGTCAGCGTGGCGTGCCCGTCCTCGTCGACACCGACCACGGCGTCACGATGAACGAGTCGGCGAACATCCTCGAGTACATCGAGCGAACGCTCGCGGCCTGAGACCCACCGATGCCCATCTACACCGGCCGCGGCGACGAGGGGAAGACCGACCTCCGCGACATGTCGCGGGTGTCGAAGACGTCCCCCCGAATCGAGGCGTACGGAACGGTCGACGAGGCGAACGCGCTCATCGGCACCATCCGCCCGACGGGGTACGACGACGTCGACGAGATGCTGCGCACCGTACAGGACCACCTCCACGTCCTGCAGGCGGACTTCGCCAACCCCGACCCCGACGAGGACGCACCCGTCGTCCGTCCCCGTCACACCGAGCAACTGGAGGACTGGATCGACGAGTTGGACGAGGAACTCGAGCCGTTGACCTCGTTCGTGTTACCGTCGGGGAGCGAGGCGGGGGCGAAACTCCACCACGCCCGGACGGTCGCCCGCCGGGCCGAGCGCCGCGCGGTCGACCTCGCGAACGACGAACCCGTGAACAAGGAGGCGGTGGCGTATCTGAACCGCCTCTCGGACGCCCTGTTCACGTTCGCGCGCGTGGTCAACGCTCGTGACGGCGTGGCCGAAGACGCGCCCGACTACCAGTAACGAGTAACAGCCTACAACTGCAGGCCGCCCGGTCGGACTCAGCGGGCGGTCGTCTCGGGCGTCCCGATGAACCCCGTCTCCTCGAGGCAGGTGGCGAGGTCGCCCATCTCGAAGCTCAGTCGCTCTTCTAACGCACGAACGTCGACGTCGTAGCCAGTCTCGTTGAACCACACGAACATCTCGGCCATCTCGTCGCCAGCCTGTTCGCGCAGCGTCTCGGTGTCGAGGTGGACCGCTTCGACGTCGGTGCCGAGGTGCTCGCTCAACACCGCGGCGATTTCATCGAGCGTCAGCGAGTCGCCCGCGAGGGTGAGCGTCTCGCCGACGAACGAGTCGGGGTCGGCGAACGCGGCGGCGGCCGCGCGGCCGATGTCTCGCTGGTCGACCATCGCGAGTTCGACGCCCTCAGCCATCGCGAGCGTTACCATCCCGTCTCGGATCTGCGCTGCTTGCCCGCCGAGGTTCTGCATGAAGTAGACGGGTCGGAGTATGGTCGCGGCGATGGCTGTCTCTGCGATGCGACGTTCGGTCTGCGCTTTCGACTCGAAGTGTTCGAGGCCGGTGTCGGCGTCCGCAGAGCCGACGGAACTGAACACGAGGTGGTCGACGCCGGCCGCCTCGCAGGCGGCGACGATCTGTTTGCCCTGTTCGATTTCGGCGTCGATGCCGCCCTCGAAGAACGTCGTCACGGCGAAGACTCCGTCGACGCCCTCCATCGCGGCGACGAGCGACTCCTCGTCGAGGAGGTCAACGGGGACGACCGAGACACCACGCGAGCGGAGCGACTCTGCGGCGTCGCTGGCGGGGTTGCGCGTCCCCGCGACCACGTCGAAGGAGCCGAACTCGCCGCTGGTGAGTGCGTCGACGACTGCGCCGCCCTGTCGTCCTGTCGCCCCGAGTACGAGAATCGTCTGGATACTGTCCATATGAGTAATACGCGCGATTCGAGTATAATCATCGCTGTGAGATGCTGTGTCTCTGGTTCCCGTGTAGCTGCGAGGTGGGCAGCGTCACAGATCACGACGGCCCGCCATCGCCGTGCCCAGCGTCGGACCGTCGTGAGATCGGACTCCCGTTCCCCGGTTTCGACCCGTTCCCCCACAAGCACTTTATTCGTCCTCGGCCAAGCGACAAGTATGTCGAAACACTTCGAGGACGCTCGGTACTATCTTGGACGAGCGGCCGACCACGCGAAGGAAGGCGTGAAAGAGGAACTGGAGCCAGTGGAGGCACGAGTCCGAGAGATCGTCGGGCGAGAGAAGGAACCGGAGCCCTCGCGACTCGACCGACTGGAGGCCGACCTGAAGGACCTCTCGAAGAAGGCCGAAGGTGACGCGAAGGAGGCCGTACAGGAGGCTCGCGACCGGCTTCAGTCCTACCGAGACAGTCGCTCCAGCGAATAACGGTCGTCGCGGTCGCGGTTCGGTACGCGTAGCGGCGTCGACCCGGACCCGAACGGCCGAGGTTAGAAAGTCGGTTCGTCGCCGTGTTCGTCGGTGAGTGCGGCGGGGTCCTGTTGCTCGTCGATGGCGTCGGTGAAGAGGTCGCCGTCGGCTTCACCTTGGCCGCCAGGGTCGTTCTCCACGTCGTACGCCTGCAGGCCCCGCGTGAGGAAGTCCTCGATGGCCTCCTTACGGTTGAGGAACTCACCCTGCTCGGCGAGTCGTGCGATCTCGCTGTCGATACGGTCGGGCAGGTCGACTTCGATCTTCGTCACGGCCGGTCCTCCGTTGTGGGGCGGGATTAATCCTCGGGTCCGCGTAGGTTCGTGTTGGTTCGTCGGAGTGGACGGTAAGCCTTAAGCGTGCCAGCGGGCTACGCCGTAATGCGGGTTGGTGGTCTAGTCCGGTTATGACGGCTCCTTCACACGGAGCAGGTCGGCGGTTCGAATCCGCCCCAACCCAGTTCTGAGGCGGCACAACTCGAGGAGCGACGCGAACGGTGAACGGAGTGAGCCGTGAGCCAAGCGACGAGCCGTGCCACCGGAACGGTGTCCGGTGGATTCGAACCAGAGAGCGGGAGGTGAGCGAGCGACAGCGAGCGAACGGGAGCGACCGCGGTTCGAATCCGCCCCACTCGTTCTCCTGCCGTTCTCGAAGGAACGTCACCATCGCCGATCCATCCTCGGTTCTCACCGCACACCCCCCACCGACCAGAGAGTTATTACCCCATCACGCACCACCACGACCGATGGCCGACGCCGCCCGAACCGTCGACCTCCGCGGGTCCACCATCCCGTACGACGTTCGCCACAGCACTCGCGCCGAACGGTCACGGATCACCGTCGACGCCGGTGGCGTTACGGTCGTCGTTCCCGAAGGCGCGGTCGTCGACCCCGAACACATCCTCCAGAACCACACCGACTGGGTGCTCGCTCGCCACGAAGAACTCGAGGCGTACCGCGACCGGATACCCGACCGCCACTTCGAGGCGGGTGCGTCGTTCCCGTACCTCGGTGAACCACACGAGGTGGTCGTCGAGACGCGTCCGTACAGCGTCGTCGACGACGGCACCCTCCGCCTCGCCGCCAACCACGTCGCAGAGACGTCGGTCAAACGGGCACTCGAAACCCTGTATCGACGACTGGCCCGCGAGCGATTCGAGTCACTGGCAGAGCAGTACGCGACGGAGATGGGCGTCGAGTACGGCCGTATCGAGGTGCGGAACCAGCGGACGAAGTGGGGCAGTTGCTCGACGTCGGGGACGATCAGTCTGAACTGGCGACTCCTGTTGGGGCCGCCCGAGGTGAGCGAGTACGTCGTGATTCACGAACTCGCCCATCGGCGTGAGATGAACCACTCCGAGGCGTTCTGGGCGCTCGTGGCCGACCACGACCCCGCGTACGAGCGACACCGAACGTGGCTCTCGGAACACGCGACCCGACTCGTGTTCGACCCGGACGACCTGTAGCAGCTGCCGGAGGTCGGCGCTGATGCCGTTGCCTCGCTGCTTACGTCGCGAGGGCGCTCTCGACTTCCGACCGAAGGGTATCCTCTTCCACCGGCTTGGTTACGTAGCCGTCGGCCCCCGCTTTCACCGCCTGCTTCATCTGGTCGCGTTGTTCGACGCTGGTACACATCACGACGCGCGTCCCCGGGTCTCGGGATTTGATGTCGCTGGTGGCTTCGATGCCGTTCACCTCGGGCATCATAATGTCCATCGTGACCAAGTCGGGTTTCGTCTGCTCGAACAGGTCGACCGCCTCTGACCCGTTCTCTGCCTCGGCGACGACTTCGAAGTCGTCTTCGAGGATGCCGCGGATGAGCGTCCGCTGGAACCCGGAGTCGTCTACGATGAGAATCCGTCTCGTCATGTGCGTTCCTGTGAGTATCCAGTAATAAACGTTGAGCCGGGAGTACCAGCGTTGAGATTCGGGGCGTGCGAGTTATGCCGGGGAACAGGTTGCCTCCGATATGGATAGAGGTAGGGAGTCGGAGCAGACCTCCAACAGTGGGAACCCACGGCGGACGGACGGCGGCGTTGCACAGGCGGGACCGCCGGGCGGGTACGCTGTGACCGACGCGGACCGTCGCGGCGTCGACGGGTCGAAACTGGCGGCGCGACTCGGACTGGACGCCGAAGACGTCCGGACGCGGAAGCGGTTCACCCGATTCTCACCGGAAGACGAGGAGACGCTGGACTCGTTGGAGCCGTTGTTCGAGGCGATCGCACCCGACCTCGTCGACGAGTTCTACGACCACCTCACGAGCCACGAGGAGATGCAGGCGATCCTCGACTCCTCGACGAAGGGGCTGCAGGCGCTGAAGGGATCACAGATGCAGTACCTCACCGACCTGGGGGGCGGTGAGTACGATCAAGACTACTTCGAGCGCCGCGCCCGGATCGGGAAGATCCATGATATGCTCGATCTGGGCCCGCGCGTGTACTTCTCGGGCTACAGCATCTACTACGAGGGCCTGATCGACGCCCTCGCGACGGAAGCACGCGAGGAGGCGGGCGTGGAGACGGACTCGCCGGGCGACCGGGCGATGACCCGCCTCGTCGACCGACTGCTCCCCGTGTTGAAACTGCTGTTGCTCGACCAGCAGGTGGCGATGGACACGTACATCGACTCGTACGCCGAGCAGATGGAGACGGAGATCGACCGCCGTCGCGAACTCACCACGGAGGTGTCCGAAGAGGTCGAGGAACCGCTCGCGGAGGTGGGCGAGTCGGCGGCCGACGTCGCGGAGACGGCCGACGAGATGCGCGACCTCGCGGAGACACAGGCCGACCGGATGACCGAAGTGGAAGCGGAGGTCGGGACGCTCTCGGCCAGCGTCGAAGAGGTCGCCGCGAGCGCCGAACAGGTCGCGGCCGTCTCCGCAGACGCCGAGACGCTCGCAGAGGAGGGCGTCGACGCCGCGGGCGACGCCCTCGAGACGATGGCGGACATCGAGACGGCGACCGACGAGGTGACCGACGACCTCGACGACCTCCGCGAACGGGTCGGTGAGATCGACGAGGTGGTCTCAGTGATCGACGGTATCGCCGACCAGACGAACCTGCTGGCGCTCAACGCTAACATCGAGGCCGCCCGCGCGGGCGAGGCGGGCGACGGCTTCGCGGTCGTCGCCGACGAGGTGAAGAGTCTCGCCGAGGAGTCACAGCAACGCGCAGGCGAGATCGAGTCGCTGGTCGAGAACATCCAGACGGGTGCCGAAGACACCGTCGACAGCCTCGAACTGACAGAACAGCGGATCGCAGACGGCGTCGACCGCGTCGAAGACTCGATGGAACGCCTCGACGAGATTGCCGAGGCGATCCGCGAGGCCGCCTCCGGCGTCGAGGAGGTCGCGAGAGCCACCGACTCGCAGGCGTCGTCCACCGAAGAGGTCGCCGCACTCGTCGAGGAAGCCAGCCGCGAGGCGACGACCGTTCGCCGCAACGTCGACGCCATCGCGGACGCCGCCGACGAACAGCGTGTTCGCCTCGACCGCGTCCGCGCCTCCGTCGACCGACTCACCGAGTGAGTGGCGCTTGCAGAAGGATTAACAATTTCTGCCGCTTGTGTTAATATATGGGAGTGATCAGCGTCTCGATGCCGGACAGTCTCGTCGACCGTATCGACGAGTTCACCGAGGAACACGGCTACACTGGCCGTAGCGAACTGCTCCGGGAGGCGGCCCGCGACCTCCTCGGCGAGTTCGAGGACCGCAAACTCGAAGACCGTGAACTGATGGGCATCGTCACGGTCGTCTTCGACTACGAGGGAACGTCGGTCGAAGAGCGGATGATGCAGTTGCGCCACGAACACGAGGACCTGGTCGCCTCCAACCTCCACAGCCACGTCGGCGACCACAACTGTATGGAACTGTTCATCCTCGAAGGGAACCTCGAACAGATATCGACGTTCGTCGGGAAGATCCGTGCGACGACCGACACGAAGACTGTCGACTACTCCGTCACGCCCATCGGCGACGCCGACGGCATCGTCTGAGCGCTCGATTGACGACTCAACCGCGCACTCGTCCCGTCGACCCGTACTACGTCGTGCGGTTTGAGTATATGTCTTGCGATAGCATAGCACCCCCTCAGATACTGGGATCCGAACCAACCTTCAATAGCCGGGGGATCGTACCGGCGTAACGGAGTTATGGACATCTCAAACATCGCCGTGCCGGAGTTCGTCGAGGTCGACGCAGACGAACGACTCGGGAAGATCCGCTCGCTGTTCGACCGCGAGAACCCCAAGGGAATCATCGTGATGGAGAACGGCGAGTACGCCGGCGTCATCGGCGAGCGCGAGCTGGTCAACTCGCGCGTCGAGGACGACACCAAAGCGGCGGCGCTGATGAAGCCCGCCCCGGAGGTCGACCGCACCGAAGACCTCCGCGAGGTCGCGCGCGTCCTCGTCGAGGGGAACGTCAAGATCGCCCCCGTCTACGAGGGTGAGCAGTTGTTCGGCATCGTCACGGTCGACGCCATCCTCTCGGCCGTTCACGACAACCTCGACGCGCTGACGGTCGACGACATCTACACGAGCGACGTCGTGACCGTCCCCGAAGACGCCCACGTGGGGCAGGCGATCAACCGCCTCCGCGAGAACGGCATCTCGCGGCTCCCCGTCGTCAACGAAAACGGACGACTGGAGGGGATCCTCACCACCCACGACATCGTCGACTTCGTCGTTCGCGACAGCAAGCGGCAGGGGCGCGGCGACCGCCGCGGCGACCTCGACCGGATGCTCGACCTCCCGGTGTACGACATGATGTCGTCGCCGGTCCTCACCGTCACCGCCGACCAGTCGGTCCACGCGGCCGTCGAGATGATGATGGAGCAGGACGTCAGCGGCCTCGTCGTCACGCCCGAAGACCGCGACGACCTCGTCGCGGGCGTACTCACCAAGACGGACGTGCTCCGTGCGCTGACGTTCACCGAGGAGGACGCGATGGACGTGCAGGTGACGAACGTCAGCCTCCTCGACACGCTCACCCGCGAAGACATCCGCACGTCGATCGGGCAGGTGTCGGAGAAGTACCAGGAGATGCGCGTCCTGCACGCGCACGTTCGCTTCCACGAGCACAAGGAGAAACTCCGGGGCACCCCGCTCATTCAGTGTCAGATCCGCCTGCGCACCACCCACGGACAGGTCGCCGGATCGGGCGAAGGCTACGGCGCTGAACACGCCTTCCACGTCGCCCTCGACAAACTCGAGCGGAACGTCCTCGAGGTGAAGGGCGTCACCGCCGACGAGCGCTACCGCGGCCAACTCCTCCGGAAACTGGGCGAACTGTAAGGCACTCCGGGACGGCGGAAACTGATCTCTCTTTTTCTCGCCGGTCGCTATCGCACCTCCCAGCGACCGCTACAGTCTGAACAGGTCGCCCTCGTCGTCGCCGTCGTCCAGTCCGGCGTCGGCCACGAATCGCTCGACTTCGGCGCTGTCGGCGTCACCGGCGGCGACGCGGAGCGTATCGGCCTCCCCCTCCGTCTCGACGACCACGTCGTGGCCGCGGGTGTACAGGTACAGGCCCATCAGTGCGACGCCGACCAACAGCGAGAGCGACCCGAGGACGCGAAGCGCGTCGTCGACCATCGACAGCACCGAGAGGAGGCCACCGATCATCGACAGTAAGCCGCCGATACCGGCCGCACCGGCCGACTGCGGCATCTCGGTGTTCATCGCGTCGAAGGAGACGACGGACCCGCCGACGACCATCGCGAGGCCGCCGATGACGGCGTACGCGGTGGGGCGGACCAGCCAGTCGTGGCCGTTCGGCGTCACGGAGACGTCGGTGACGTTCACGCGGTGGACCGACCGCAGGGTCGCTCGCTCGTCGGCGTCGGGCGCGTACGCGAGCAGTCGGTGCGTCGTCGCGACGAGGGTGCCGTTCGCGATGGGGAGCGACGCGCACGCTTCTTCACCAGCGTACAGCATCGCGTCGACGTGCGGGTCGGTCCCGTCGGCGGCGTCGCTGTCTGAGGGGTGTGAATCCGCGAGAGAATCGTGGTCGGCGAGTGGCTCCGGGTCGGCCGGCGAGACGACCGTGTCGGCCGTCGGTGGGGCCGAGGGCGGCGCGTCGGCCGCCGCCGCGTCGGGACCGGTGTCGTCGGTCGTGTCGCCGCCGAAGTCGAAGCCGGCCATCGCCGCTTACTGGTCGGCGAGTTTCTCGGCGATACGGCGCGCGCCCTCTGCGGCCGCCAGATCCGGTTCCTCGGGGACGACCACGTTCACGTCGCGGTCGAGTTCCGCCGAGAGGCGGCGCTGGAACTCCTCGGGGAGGCCGGGGATGCACGCCATCCCGCCGGTGAGCGCGATGTCGTTGCCCAGCGACAGTTGGTACACCTTCATGTAGTCGTTGGCGAGTTCGGGGAGGAACTCGTTTGCGACCTCGTTGACGGCGGCGTCGAGATACCAGTCGAGAGCGTCGACGACGCTGTCCTCGATGGTGAACTCGTGAGAGCCACCGCCAGGCTGTTGGATCACGTCCGAGAACGGCTCGAAGTTACCGACGTTGCCGTGCTGTTCTTTGTACTCGCGGGCGGTCGTCAGGTCGACGTGGACGCGCCCTTGCGTCTCCTCTTCGACGTTGGCGACGATGCGTCGGTCCACGTCGTTGCCCGTGACCGACCCCGTCGAGAACGGGATAAGTTGGTCGCCGCGACGGTACGCACACGCCTCGAGGTTGGTCGACCCCATGTTCACCGAGATGAACACGTCGGAGACGGCCTCCACGCCGTCGCCCATCGCGGGGATGGCCCCGCACAGCGACTCGGGGTACGCACGCATCGTGTGTGCGCCGATGTCCGACGACTCGATGACGTCGGTGAGGTTCTCCAACCCAGCGTCGTTCTCCATCGTCGGGACGGCGTACACCACCGCCGAGTCGGAGGGGACGCCGTTGGCCGAGAGGAGTTCGCGGAAGAAGCGCCCGGCCAGTTCGGCGCGGTCGTCGTCTTCGGGGAGGCCCGAGCGGAGCATGTACTCGACGCGGTCGGGGTACTCGGCGGCGGCCTGTTCCCCAAACAGGGCCTTCTCCTCACCGGTGATAGCGTCCTCGTAGAGGGCGAGACACGTGAGCGTGCGGACCGTCGTGAGGTCCGCCTCCTCGTTCTCGTAGTAGCGGAGGACTGTCCGGGTAGAGCCGAGTTTGACACCGATCGGAGTCGGGTTGCTGGACTCGAAACTGTCGTCTGCGGAGTCGGATTCTGCTGCCATGGTTATCGGAGCGCGGCGAGGCGGGCGACGAACAGCAGGCTGGTGCGATGGTGGCCGACGCCGATCCGTGAACCCTCTGTGTCGTCGAAGGCTTCGAGGTACGTCGCGAGGTCGTCCTCGACGGACTCGTCGAGCCACTCCACGTCCCGATAGAAGGCGAGCGCCTCGCGGGCGCGTTCGCGCCCGCCGACGCCGACGAGGTAGCGTAGCCAGTCGAGTACGAGTTGCGTCCCCACGACCGAGTCGGGTAGACTCGGGAGGTAGGGTCTGCTCGCACCGCCGGCCGCTGCCTGAAGGAGGAAGGCGTCTTCCACCTGCGCCGCCCGCACGCGCGCATCCGCTCGACCGAGGAAGTCGTCCGGCGTCGTCCACCGGGCCCCTTCCTCGTCGGCGTGCGTCGGCGCCGCCGCTCCCGTCAACGCTCGCAACTCCTTCGGGTCGTAATCGCTCGGTCTAAGCATATCCTGGTTCGTCCGCACTCCCTGTGCCGCTGAACGATGCTACCCGTATCCGTCGTAAATATGTACCTTCCCGAATATCACGCCTGAAACCGACCGACGTTGGATCGGTCGGGCGGTCGCTCACATGTCCGCCAGCGTGAACTCCACGCGCTCTTTGTCGCCGCCCTGTGTCGTCCGGCCGGTGACGGTCACTTCGTCAATCTCGTCGGTGTTCTCGACGTGTGTTCCGGCGCAGGCGGTCCGGTCGAACGGGTCGTCTTCGTCGCCAATCTCGACGATGCGCAGTTCCGTGATGGAGTCGGGCAACAGGTCGATGCGCGTACGTTCGGTGTCCAGTTCCGCCTCGGCCGTCTCGCGGTCGAGCGTGTAGTGGCGCACCGGCAGACCGTCGTCGACGAGGTCGTTCATCGCCGCCTCGACGTCTGCGAGGTCCGTCTTGGAGAACTTCGGGTACTCCGCGTCGAGGCGGGCGCGGTCGGTGTACAGTTGGTTGCCGACCGTGCGGGCGTCGAACTCCTCTAAGAGGACCGCAGACAGCAGGTGTTGAGCGGTGTGATACCGCATCAGCGCGTAGCGGCGGTCCCAGTCGAGGCGACCACGGACGCGCGTCCCCTCGGGCGGCGCAGAGCCGTCGAGGTAGTGGTAGATGGTGTCGGTCTTCTCGACGTCGGTGACGGCGAACGTCCAGCCGTCGTCTTCCACGTCGCCGGCGACGGCGTCGCTGTCACCGACGACCTGAATCGTGCCGGTGTCGTGGGGTTGGCCGCCGCCGGTCGGGTAGAAGTGCGTCCGGTCGAGGACGACGCGGTCGTCCAGCGACCGCTCGACGGTCGCCGTGAACTCCCGCGCGGTACTGTCGGCGAGATAGAGCGGAACGGTCATACCGAACAGGTCGCATCCGGCCCACTTGAGCGTTCGCGAGTGCGAAGCCCTCGGGCGATGTAGCGACGACGGACAGCGGAATCAGTCGCCGATTCCACTCCGCGCCGGCGCCGCAAATCGACCGGAGTACCTGTCGTAACGACTAAGGACGAAACAAGCCGTATCTATCCGTAATGAGAACAACGTCTCTCTGTTTGCGACCTGCCGGGATCCGGGGGTGGACGCCGTGGGCGTCGAGATAAAGGGTTCGCGCGTCACCGACGAGGAGTTCGCGGATATGCGACACTTCGTCCGCGAGTACCTCGTCGCCTCCGTCGAGAGCGAGGACGACGGCGGACGAATGCGGTGGTATCCGTGGCACTCTGCGGAGTACCGCTTCAACCACATCCTCAACGTCGTCGACATCGCCGAGCGCATCGCCGCGAAAGAGGGCGCGGACACGGACGTCGTCCGGGTCGCGGCGCTGTTTCACGACGTGTCGAAACTGGAGGCCGACCAGGACGTCCACGCCGAGGAGGGCGCGCGCGTCGCCCGCCAGTACCTCGAAACCCACGGCGAGTACCCCGAGTCGTTCGTCTCGGAGGTGTGTTCGTGCGTCGAGGCGCACTCGTATCAGGGACCGCTGTCGGATCTGTCGCTGGAGACGCGGTGTCTCATCGAGGCGGACCTCCTCGACAAGGTCGGGGCCAACGGCACCGCACTGATGATCCTCCGGATGGGCTACGAGGCGCGCACCCACATGGACGCCGCCGAGATGGTCCAGCGCGTCCTCGAACGCGGGCGCGAACACGCCTCACGCGTCGAGAGCGACGCCGCCGAGTCTATCGCTCACGAACGGATCAAGCGGGTGAAGTGGTTCCGGGAGTGGCTGGAAGACGAAGTCGCGGAGATGTCGCTCGATACCGACATCTACGGCGAGCGCTGAGTCGTCGGAAACCCGGGCCGGTCGACGAGTGGCCGGAGTGTGGGCCGAATCAGACCGTCTCGAGGACGCCCAGCACGCGCTCTTCGGCCTCGCGTCCGGGGTCGTGTTCGCTACCGTCGCGGTCGCTCTCGTGGTGTTCGGCGACGGTGCGCTCCATCGCCTCCGACAGCGGCGTCGACTCCCAGCCGAGGGCGGCCAGTTTGTTCGTGTCGAGGACGTGCGGGTAGTCGCGGTAGAGGATGAAGTCGCTCGACGTGAGGCCGCCCGCCGAGAGTTCGTGGTCGCTGGCGTGGACCACCTCGCAGGTCGTGTCGGCAGCGTCGGCGATCAGATTCACCATCTCCTCCATCGTCACGAGGCGACGGTCGCCGACGTTGTACGCCTCGCCCGCCTCGCCCTCCTCCGCGACGACGCGCAGCGCCGAGGCGACGTCCTCGACGTACGCGCGGTGCCAGATGTTCTGGCCGTCGCCGGGGACGACGACCCGGTCGTGGTTCAGCACGCGGTCGACCCAGTAGTCGAGTCGCTCGGTGTAGTCGTACGGGCCGTAGACGATACACGGACGGACGGCCATCGCGTTGGCGCCGTCCTCGGCGGCCGCGAAGATGGCGCGGTCGCCCTCGGCCTTCCGTGGGCCGTACGTCTCCATCGAGTCGTCTTCCTCTTGCTCGGGCGTGCAGTCGCAGAGCGCAGTCTCACCCTCGCGCTTGGGTATCTCCTCGTCGGCGTACGACGACCCCGAGGAGATGTACACGTAGCCGTCGACGTCGTCGAACAGGTCCGTCGCGACGCGCACGTCCTCGGGGTAGTAGGCGACGCAGTCGATGACGATGTCGGGGTCGACGGAGAGTTTCGCCGTCTTGAGGTCCATTCGCTCGCGGCGGTCACCCTCGACGTGGGTCACGTCGTCGTGGTCGGCGAACGGGTTCTCGTGGTTGCCGCGGTTGAAGATGGCGACCTCGTAGTCGTGGTCTAGCAGATCCTCGACGGTGTGGCGGCCGATGAAGCGCGTCCCGCCGATGACCAGTGCAGTGTCTCCCATACGTCGACCGTCGCGGGCCTCCGTCGAAAAGCCGACGGTCGGCGAACCCGAATCGCGGGACAGCGCCGCCGACCAATCTGCCTCCTTTCGCCGGTTACTCCGCGTTCAGTGCATCGAGGACCCGTGCTTCGGCCGCACGGTCCAGCGAGTCTTCGGGGCCGGTCACGCCGCTGTCGACGTGTGCCTGTGCGGTCTCGGCGACGTACTCCGTGGGGGGCGTCGACTCCCACCCGAGGGCGGCGAGTTTCTCGGTGGCGACGAGCATCGGCGACGGTGTGTACAGCGGGAAACTGGTCGGGTCGACGTCGTGTGCGTCGAGTTCGCGTTCGCTCGCGGTCACGACTTCGACCTCGGTGTCGAGGCCGTTTGCGATCAGTTCCAGCGACCGCTCCAGCGAGTACGCCGAGCGGTCGGCGGCGTTGTACGCCTCGCCCGCTTCGCCTTCCTCCGCGACGAGGAGGAGGGCGTTCGCCAGGTCGCGCACGAACACGCGGTGGAGAAGTGACCCGCCGTCGCCGGGCACGAGGACGCGGTCGTTCTCGGCGACGCGGTTCACCCAGTAGCCGAACCGCTCGGTGTAGTCGTGGGGCCCCTGCACGAGCATCGGGCGGACGGCCATCGCCTCGACGCCGTCCTCGGCGGCGGCGAACACCGCGCGGTCGCACTCGGCCTTGCGCGGGCCGTACGTCTCGACGGAGTCGTCGGCTTCTTGCTCGGGTTCGCAGGGATGCAGGGCGGTGTGGTCCTCGCGCATCGGCACGTCGCCGGGGACGTACGACGACCCCGAGGAGACGTACACGTAGCGCGAACCCGCGAACACGTCGGTCGCCTCGCGCACCTCGCTGGGGTGGAGGCCGATGAAGTCGACGACGACGTCCGGGTCAACGGCGTCGCGCGCGGCTTCGAGGTCGGCGCGGTTCGTGCGGTCGCCGCTCCGATTGGCGACGCCGTCGCGTCCCGAGAAGGGGTCGTCGTGTTCGCCGCGCGTGAGCGTCGTCACGTCGTAGCCGGCGTCGAGAAACGCCTCGACGGTGTGGCGGCCGATGAAGCGCGTCCCGCCGACGAACAGGGCGGTGTCGAACGTGGGCATACGGCCCCGTCCGCGAGGAGCCTGAAAGTCGTTGGCGTCGCGGCTACCGAGGTGCGGGAAGCCGGCGAGTGCGGTAGCGACTCCGAGGCCGGTAGCAGTCGCTCACAGCGGTGTGGTGGGTCGCAACCGAGAGAAGCGGTGGTCGCGCCCGAGTTCAGATGATGGCGTTCCAGACTGGGGCGACCAGGAAGAACAGCGACTGGTAGCCCGCGTAGCCGATGACGAGGACCGACGCGGCCAGCGAACTGTTCGGGCGTTCCATCTCCATCCCGTTGCGTGCCTCGACGCGGCGTGCCTCGTACTCGAAGAAGTCGGCGACGACCATCCCGAGGATGAGGACGGACATCACCATCCCGCCGTGGGGTTCGACGATCATAAACGCGAACGCCAGCAGGATCAACAGGACGTTCACGAGTTCGTGCGGGAGGAAGCGGCTCAGGGCCTCGTCGTCGTCGGCTTCCTCGGCCGCCTTCACGAAGCTCCGTTGGGCCAGCAGGCGCGTGACCATATTGACGAGCACGACGGCGAGGATGGCGAACGGCAGCACCCCCGCCACGGACTCCAGCGCCCCGAGGGGGACGAGGAACTCCAGCGGTGACGGTAACATACCCGATTCTCCGTCCACGACTCATTAGAACCTTTCCAATCCCGAGCGGTCGATCCCCGGATCGCGACCCGTGATCGTGGGGTGGTCGTCGGACGGTTGCGTGGAACTCGGTGTCGCGGGGGAATCCGGGCCGCGCGACTCGTTATCGCGACGAGTTCATCCGCGGGACGCGACAGAAAGGGACGTGGCCGTCGACGGCGATACGGATATTCGTCTTCGGAGGGACGACGCCAGCAACCTCGCCGTCGACGACGAGGCGGACGTCGCAGTCGTCGCGTTCGACCCGTAGCACCGCCTCGTCGTCGACGACCCACGTGTCGGTCAGCGTCGCGAACGGCGACACGGGAACGATAATCAGGCCCGTGCCGGGCGCGAGAACGGAGCCGCCGGCGTCGCGTGCGTAGCCGTTCGACCCCGCGGGCGTCGCGACGACGACGCCGTCCGAGCGGAAGCGGTCGAGTTCCTCGCCTGCGGTGTCGACGGCGTACTCGGAGATTCGGGCGGGTTCGGCCGTCATCAGCGTCGCATCGAGCACCGCTCGCTCGCGACGCTCTCCTCCCACGTCGATAGAGAGCATCGCGTGCGAGACGGTCCACGACGCACCGGCGGCGACTGCCGCGAGCGCCTCGTCGACGGCGGTTCGGCGGACGGTGTGATACCCGCTGCCGGCGGCGACGGGCAACAGCGGCGCTGCGGGCCCCGCGCGTGCGGTCTCGACCAGCGCACCCTCACCGAGCGTGAGGACCACGTCGGGGTCGCCGGCCGCGTCGACGACCGTGCCGCCGGTCGCCTCGACCGCCTCGCGGAGGAGTCCGTCGTCGCCGACGAGCGCCGCACGGAAGTCGGTCATCGCGTCTGAATTCTGCTGGGGGTGACTTAACCGGCGGGGTCTCCGTCCGTCACTCCGCGACGTTGCCGTCGTCGTCGTACGGCCAGTCGCCGATCACCTTCATCCCGGTCGCTTTGTCCTCGTTCTCCAGCGCCGCCGCGATCTCGCTGGGGTCGCGCCGCGCGACCGTGGTGTCGCCGTCTGCGACATCGGCGACGAGCGCCGTCAGCAGGATGGCCTGCTCTCGGAGGTTGCGACCCTCCAGTTTCTCCAGCGTATCCGCCTCCGTGTGGCCCCAGCCACGGCCGCGGCCGTCGGTCTCGCCGGCGACCATGAATCCCGGGACGCCGTGGACGACGAACGGCCAGTGGTCGCTGTGGGGAACTTGTCCCTCGTCGGTCGACACCGGGTGGTCGAACCGAGATTCGAGTCGCTCCGCCGCGGCCGTCAGGTCGTCGAAGCCATGCGTCGACAGCGACAGCGTCCGCCCGAACACGTTGGAGTCGACGTTGACGATGGCTTTGATCGCGTCGCGGTCCACGCGGTCGGCCTCGACCGAGGACCCGACGAGGCCCACTTCCTCGGAACCGTACGCGATGAATCGAACGCGGGTGTCGAGTTCGTCTTCCATCTTCGCGAGGGCGTTCGCGACTTCGACGATGGATGCGGTTCCCGCCCCATTGTCCATCGCGCCCTCTGCAATGTCGTGGGCGTCGACGTGCGAGGAGACGATCACTTCCTCGTCGGTGTCGGGGCCGAGTTCCGCCATCGCGTTTCCGCTCGTCGTCTCCGGCGTCGCACACTCGACCGTCACCGTCACCTCGTCGCCGTCGGAGCGACGGGCGAGACGACTGCCGACCTCTGCACTCACGCCGACGGCCGGGATGTCGCCGATGGGGTCGTCGTCGGTGCCGACCGACCCGGTCGGCGGGAGACAGCCCTCGACGTGGTTGCGGAAGACGAACGCCGCGGCGCCGTTGTCGACGGCGTAGTAGTACTTCTCCGTGCGGTGGATGAAGCGGTCGACGTCGTCGGGCGTGTCCGAGGAGACCATCACGACCTTCCCCTCGACGTCCGTCTCCTCGAAGTCCGCGGGGACGCCGTAGCCGAGGTCGACCAGTTCCCCCGACACCTCGCCGGCGGGCGACCGCGGGAGGGCGATGGTTCGCTCGGGGTGGGTGCCGGCGTAGAGTCGCGACTCGCCGCGCTCCCAGCCTTGGATGTCGAACTCGTCGATGCGGGCGTCGCGACAGCCAGCGGCCGCGAGAGCGTCGCGGACGAGTTCGAGTCCCTCGCGTTCGCCCGGTTGGCCGGCCATCCGGTTGCCCACGTCGACGAGGTCCTCCAGCAGGTCCCACCCGACGTCGCTCGTGAACACGTCTCCGATCCAGTCGGTCTGCTCGCTGAGGTTGGTCACGACCGTGGGTCCGCGTGGGCACGCAAAGAGGTTCGGGAGGCGGCGAGGGGACCGGTGGCTGGCGGCCGACTGGCTACCGCGCGACGCGGACGAACTCGTAGGCGTACACCCAGTTGAGCAGGACGTACGTGACGACGCCGAGCGTCAGCGAGACGATCCACGTCCCGGCGGCGATCCGACCGATCTTCTTGTGGGGCGTCTCCGTGCGTAGTTCCTCGGGTGTGTGGGTCCACCCGAGGACGATTGCGTAGAGGACGACCGGCACCGTCACCACCGAGAGGACGATGTGGATGGCCAGCATCGCGAGGTAAGCGAGTTCCACCGCGCCCGCGTACGCGCCGAGGAACGCCGTCTCGCGGATGACGATGTGTTTCTCGCCGGGGCCGCCACCGACCTTCGCGAGGTACATCACGAGAAACACCATAATGAGGCCGAAGGAACCGCTCATCGCGGCGGCGTGCTTGCGGACCTCGCCCGCGCGGATCCAGCGCCAGCCCAGGATCAGCAGCACCGTCGTCACCGTGTTCACGGCTGCGATGGCGTGACTCAGGAGGTTCACTTCGCCTTGCGTGAGCGACGGAAACACCGACTGCGGGACGACGCCGGCGAACGTGCCGATGACGAGTGCGTAGCCCACCACCGACACCACCGCGACGGTCGCCCGTGGGTACTCTTTCACCGTTCCGAGCGGGCCGCTCGCGTCCGCTGTTGCCATTGCCGAGTACTGGGACTGCGTGGTCTTGCGTCTTCGGGTTCGCGCGGCGAACGGCGACCGTCGAACCGTGAACGCCGGGCGCTTTTCACACACGGCCGTGACCGGCCGACTGTGACCAGGGACGACTCGCTCACCGCGGAGTCACGCGCCGTCGTCGACGACGCTGTCGACCGCCTCCACGCCGAGTGGGGCGAGTGCCCAGTCTCGGAACCCGAGTGGCACGTGGACCCTGCAGACTGGGAACGCGACCGCGAGCGGTTCGCCGCCGACACGCTCGGTGGGGCGGGCGCGTGGGTCCGTCGCGGCGACGGCGCGGCGCTCGTCGTCAGACACGAGGGCGAGGAGACGTGGTCGGAACCCGGCGGCAAAGACGAACCGGGCGAGTCGCTCCCGGAGACGGCGGTACGCGAGACGAACGAGGAAGCCGGAGTCCAAATCGACCTCACGGGACTGGTGATGCTCCACCGGGTCGCGGTCAACGCGCCCGAGCGCCCACGGCTGTATCGACTGATCGCGACGTTCGAGGCCGACTACACGGGCGGCGACCCCGAACCGCGTGAGGGGGAGATCGCCGAACTACGTTGGGTACACGACCACCCGGACGACCTGCTGTACCCGGAAGTCGCAGCGTATCCGCTGTAACAACGTCGACAGTATCCGGCGGTAATCGGCCGCTTCGCGGGGAAAAGCCTACACGCTCGCACGCGAACCTCCACTCGTGACCCTCCACTCGCGGCTGTCTCCGGTGCTGTCGTGGGCGGTCGACTGGTGGGAGTTGTGGCTGCTCATCGCCGTCGGCCTGCTCGGCGTGCGCCTCGCTCCCCACGTCGTCGTCCGCTCGGAACAGCCCACCGCCCTCCCCGACGACGTCGCCCACGCTGTCGAACGCGCAGGCGTCCCCGCCGACCGCGTCGGCGTCCTCCAGCGCGACGGGCGAGTGCTGGCGTACGCCGCTGGCCTCACCGCTGGGCACGGGCGCGTGTTCGTCTCGACGGCGCTCCTTCGCGAACTCGACGCCGCCGCCGCCGCCGCGGTCGTCCGCCACGAGTACGCCCACCTCGCGCGCGGCCACGTCCCGATTCGCGTCGGTATCCCCTGCGCGTACGCTGTCGCGTGGGCGGTCGACGCCACCCTGTTCGGTCGAGAGGGCCTGATCATCGGTGCGGCGCTTGCGATCCCGCTGGCGTATCTGTCGATGCGAGTCGCTCGCTGGACCGAGTACGACGCCGACGCCGACGCCGCCCGACGGACGGGCAGTTCCTTCCGGACCGCACTCAGCCGCCTCGCTGCGGGCGGGCACCTCGGGCCGACGAACCCCACCGGCGGCCGCCTCCGGCGACTGCTTCGTTCGGTGTCGATGCATCCGCCGTTGGAGACGCGACTCCGCCGACTCGACGACCCACACAAGTCGGCGGCAGATGGGGGCCCGCGTGCGGGCGTCGCTCGAAGCGACGACTGACGCAGAAATTCCGACCTTCTCGTGCTCAGATGACACCGGTGAACGTCGCGACTTCCATCGCCGCGGCCTCGTTGACGCCGTCGCCGAGGATGGTGTAGCGGTCGCGGATGGTGTGGGCGGTCGTGAGCGCCTCGATGACCGTCTCGTCGTCGATGCCGAGTTCGGCCGCGGTCGTCGGCGCACCGATAGACTTCAGGGCGTCACGGATCGCACGCCACTGCCCGTTTTCGCCGGTGTGGAGGAACTCCGTCAGTATCGATCCGACGCCGACCTGGTGTCCGTGGAGCGCGGGCGAGTCGGCGATGCGGTCCAACTGATGCGAGAAGAGGTGTTCCGCGCCGGACGCGGGCCGCGAGGATCCTGCGATAGACATCGCCACGCCCGAGGAGACGAGTGCCTTCGAGACCACCCACGACGACTCCTCTAACCCCTGTTTGATCGAGTCGGCGTTGTCGACGAGCATCTCGGCGGTCATTTCCGAGAGCGCGCCCGCGTACTCACTGTACTCGACGTTCTTCAGACGGCGCGCCAGCCGCCAGTCTTTGACCGCGGTGTAGTTGGAGATGATGTCGGCACAGCCAGCGGTCGTGAGGTCCCACGGCGCGTTCGCCATAATCTCGGTGTCGGCGATGACCGCAAGTGGCGGGTCGGCCGCGACAGAGTGGCGCGTGTCGCCCTCGGGGATAGACGAGCGCCCGGAGACGATGCCGTCGTGACTGGCGGCGGTCGGCACCGAGACGAAGCCCAGCCCCAGTTCGTCGGCAGCCATCTTCGCGAGGTCGATGGGCTTGCCGCCCCCCAGCGCGACGAGGAACGTCGCTTCGGCGGCCTCGGCGGCCGCGACGATCTCGCCGACCGCCTCGAAACTCGCGCGGTCGACAGTGACGGTCTCCGCGCCGTCGAACTGCGCGCGTAAGCGGTCGCCCGCGAGGTCGTTCGGCGTCGGCGAGGTGACGAGCAGCGGCGTCCCGGCCAGCGACAACTCCGAGACGGCCTCGCCCGCCTCGTCGAGGACGCCGTGCCCGACGAGCACGTTCCGCGGGAGTTTGATCCACGTCGACTTCCCAAACATACCTGCCCGGTTCCGACCGGGACACAAAGGCGTTGTCGTGTTCCGCCCCGATCGCCGACACGTTCCGCCGTCTCCGCTTCGTGCGAACGTTCAAATCAGATGTCGACTCAGCCACGCCGATGCGATAACTACGGTCCCGACGCGAGCGTGGGTGTGCGACGGCACGCGTTGGGTGCAGAGTCGAGCGCGGTGGAGGTCGCTCTCGAGCGAGTCGTCGCCTGTCAGCCCACACCGAGCGACCGCCCCGCCGTGGTCACACGACCGGCGCGAGCGTCCGGGCGGCGTCGAACAGGAACGCGACGCCGAACCCCCCGAGCAACAGCGCAGACAGCGCCGCGACGACCGGCGCGAGCGCCTCCACGCGGCTCCGCGCGGCCACGAGTGCGCCCGGGAAGCCAGTCACCCACAGGCCGATGCCAGCGAAGAAGCCGACGACGAGCGTCGGGCTTCCCGTCTCGACGACGAGTTCCCCCGTCAGCGCCGCCACGTCTGCGGCGGCGAACACGTCGATGCGGCCGGGTTCGAGCAGTCCCACGCCGACGGTCAGCCAGAACAACACTTGGTACGGGTTCGCCAGCGCCAGCGCCAGCGCCTTGCGGAAGCCGGCAGACTCCTCGTCTGCGATGTCGGGGTCGACGCTGAGGAACGACCCACGGATCTCGCGGGCGGCGCCGTACGCGTAGTACAGCATCAGCACGCCGCCAATGCCGACCATCACACCGCGAACGACCGGCGCACGACCGAGGAAGCCGACCACGCCGACCAGCGAGAGGACGAAGAAGATCGCGTCGGCGGTGGCCGCCCCGAGGCCGGCACGGACGCCCGCGGTCCACCCGCGAAGGACGCTCTCTTCTGCGATCACCGCGTTCATCGGACCGGGCGGTGCGGCCAGCGCGAGGCCGAAGACGACGCCCGCGACCAGCGAACCGATGGTACTCACTACGTCGTCGCCAACACGGCTCAGACATTAAACGCCGCGTTCCGCGCCCGCTACACCAGCGACAGCACTGCCTGTGAGACGGTCCCGACGACCGTCTCCCAGACGGAGAACCCGACCGCCAGCGATAGGACCGTGTCGAGGCCGAAGAAGGCGAACAACGCCGCGCCAAAGAGGTGCGCGTTCCGCACGTCGAAGCGGTGGCTGAAGCGGTGGAACACGTACGCGTTCGCGATGCTCACCGGGATGATAGCGGCCATCTCGCCGACCCAGATAGCGGGCGTCGCACCGTACTGCGCGGCCAGTCCGATGGTGATGAGTTGCGTCTTGTCGCCGAACTCGCCGGCGGCCATCATCGAGAGGATCGAGAGGTACGACCCGACGGTGCCCGATATCTCGTAGCCGAACAGTTCGACCGACCCGTCGACGCTCGACAGCACCTGGCCGCCGTCGGTGGCCACGTGTGGCTCGGAGCCGGGAGCAGGAGTCGAGCGCAACAGCACCAGCGCGAACCCGATGAACATCGCCGCGGTGAACGCGTCGAGCACGGTCGCCGACACCGCCGACTGCAGCGCCGCACCGAACGTGATCTCCAGGGCCGTCCACCCGGCGAACGCGGTTCCCGCGGCCGCGACGACGACCACCGGCCGGTAGCGCGTCGACAATCCGGCGATGATGAACTGCACCTTCTCGCCGGGCAGCACCGCTAGCTGTGCGACCGCCGCGACGACGACGATCTCCCAGAACCCCGTCACGCCCCGCCGACACCCTCGTTCGTGGTCGTGTTGCGCTCACCCGTCGCTGGTCTGACGCGCACGGACGCCGCGATGGAGTCGGGGAGGCTCTGTTCGGCCACGTCGCCCTCGCCGTCCGGTTCGACCGCCACCGTCACCATCCCGAACGGTGCGACGTCACGCACCGTGACGGTTCGGCCGGGGACGATACCTGCGCGGTCGAGGTACTCGAGTTCCTCGTCGTCCCGGTCGCTGACCCGCGCGATGACGACGCGGTCGCCCACTTCGAACTCTGTGAGCGGCAGCGCCCCGTCGTCTGCCGGTGGCTGCAGGTCCGCACTTGGGATCGGGTCACCGTGCGGGTCGACGCTCGGGTCGCCCAGCACCGCCGCGACGCGGCGCTCGAACTCCTCGCTGATGTGGTGTTCGAGGGCGTCTGCCTCCTCGTGGACCTCGCTCCACGAGTAGTCGAGGTGCTCTGCGAGATACGCCTCCAGCAGTCGGTGATGTCGGAGGACTTCGAGCGCCACGGTACGACCCTCTTCGGTCAACTCCGCGCCCTTGTACTTCTCGCGTTCGACGAGGCCACGCTCCTCTAGCGTGTCGAGCATACTCGTCACGGTCGGCGGGGTCTTCCCCACTCGCTCGGCGATGGCCGACGTCGACACCGGCGGCCCGTCCTCCGACTGGAGCACGTAGATGGCCTTCAGGTAGTCCTCCATCACGTCGCTCAACATCTGATCGGGACGAATTAGACTCGTCTAACGGATATAGTCACCGGCTCAAATTGCAGTCGGAATCCGGACCCGGCGGGCGAGTCTCCGACTCAGATCCCTTTGCCCATCAGGTGGCTCCGGAGGACGTCAGGTGTCTTCACCCCGGAGTCGGGGTTGACGACGACGACCTCGTCGTCCTCGCCGAAGGCGTCGGCCTCCGCGAGTCGCCACGCGCCCGCGAGCGCAACACCGCCCGCGCCACCGACTTCGATGACTTCCGTCTGTGCGACCGTCACTGCGCTCTCGAGGGCGTCGTCGTCCTCGACGGTGAGGCTGTCGCCGTCGACCGCCCGCAGCGCCGACACCGCGAGGTCGCCGCCCGCCGGGTCCTCGATCTCCACCTCGCCGACGATGGTGTCGGGGCCGACCCACGCCTCGACCGAGTCCGCACCCGACTCGTGAGCGGTCGCGATGGGCGCACAGCCGGCGGCCTGCACGGCGTACACGTCGGGCACCTCGTCAGCGAGGCCCAACTCGGCGAGGTCTTGCAGACCTTCGACGACGCCGACGACGAGTTCGCCCGTGCTCGCGGGAACGACGACGGCGTCGGGAAGTGTCGACTCCGCTGCGTCGGTCGCGTCGAGCAGTTCGTACGCGAGCGTCTTCGCGCCGTCGTGACGGTACGGCGTCGTAAACTCCTGCAACGAGTGGTAGTCGGTAGCCAGTTGCTCGTCGACCGCGGCGGCGGCGTCGCCGTAGCGTCCGCCGACGACGCGCATCTCGCCGCCGTGGACGTTTACCATCGCCTTGTTCGAGAACGCTGTCCGCGAGGGGACAAACGAGTACGACCGCAGGTCTGCCCGCCCGGCGTAGGCGGCGGCCGACTGCCCGGCGTTGCCGGCGGCCGCCAACGCCAGCGGTTCCATCTCCCGGTCGGCCGCGGCGGTGACGGCGAGGCTCATCCCGCGGTCGACGAACGTGCCTGTCGGGTTGCGCCCCTCGTCTTTCACGTACGCCGCGGCGACGCCCAGTTCCTCGGCGAGGCGGTCGGTTCGCACGAGCGGTGTGTCTCCCTCGCCGGCCGTGAGCGCCGTCGACGCAGGGAACGGCAAGAGCGCGCCGAAGCGGTACTGTCCGGGGGCATCGTCGCCGCCGAACGCCTCGGCGTCGACCGCGTCCAGATCGTACTGCGGCGAGAGCGTCCCGCCGCAGTCGGGGCAGCGTCCGTGTTCGTCGACGCCGAACGACTCTCCGCAGTCGGTACACGCCAGTCCGTCGAACGCGTCCGTCGTCTGCATTCGTCTCCCGTTGGAACCGGCGGCGCAAGGATGTGCTGGTTCCGGTCGATGGGGTCGCAAGACGCGACCGGGTACGCCTTTGTGTCACCCGTCCCAAGCGCGGGTATGTCGGATACGCCGAACGTCGTCGTCGCGGGCGCGGGACTGGCGGGTCTCGTCGCCGCCCGCCACCTCGCAGACGCGGGCGCGGACGTCACCGTCTACGAGCGTCGACCCGAGGTCGGTGGTCGCGTCCGCTCGCGCGAGCGCGACGGATTCACCCTCGACCGGGGATTTCAGGTGTTGTTCACGGGTTACCCCGCCGTCAAGCGGGAACTCGACGTGGGTGAACTCGACCTGCGGCGCTTTCGCCCCGGCGCGGTCATCTGCTCGGGCGACGAGGGGACGCGGAGCGTTCTCTCGGACCCGCTTCGTGACCCGCGTGCGCTCGTGGAATCCGTGTTCAACCGTCGGGTGACGACGACGGACAAACTCCGCACGTTGGCGCTTCGCCAGGACCTGTCCCAGCGGTCGGAGTCGTGGTTCTTCTCCGGCAGCGACACCAGCATCCGCGAGTACCTCCGCGACTGGGGCTTCTCTGGGAAGTACATCGAGAACTTCGTCGCCCCCTTCTACGGCGGCATCACGCTCGACCGCTCGCTGTCCACGTCGAAACACGTCTTCGCGTACACCTTCCGCGCGCTCTCGAACGGCCAGATCGGTGTGCCTGCAGGCGGGATGGGCGCGATATCCGAGCAACTTCGCGCCAGCGCCGAGGCCGCGGGCGCGACCGTCGTCACGGGCGAGGGCGTCGAGGGCGTCGACCCTGCGGGCGACGGCGTCACCGTCGAGACGACCGACCGGGCGGTCGAGGCCGACGCCGCCATCGTCGCCACCGACCCGAAGGCAGCCCGCGACCTCACGGGGGTCGACGCGATCCCGACCGACGGGGTTCCCTCGACGACCCAGTACTACCGCCTGCCGGACGCGACGCCCGTCGAGACGGGCAAGAAGATCCTGCTCAACGCCGACGACCAATCGCCGAACGTGGTCGTCCCGCTGACCGACGTCGCGCCGGAGTACGCCCCCGACGGCCACCAGTTGCTGTGTGCGACGTTCCTCGGCGACGACGCCCGATTCCGCGACGCTGACGACCTCGCGAGCGACGCGCAGGCGGCGCTCGAATCGTGGTATCCCGAACGCAGTTTCGGCGGCCTCGAACCGATCCACACCGACCGAATCGAGTTCGCGCAGTTCGCGCAACCGCCGGGCGTCCACGAGACGCTCCCCGACGCGGCCGACCCCGCTGGAGCGGTGTACCTCGCGGGCGACTACACTGAGTGGTCGTCAATTCAGGGCGCGATGGAGAGCGGGCGCGTCGCCGCCGAGACGCTGTTGGCAGAGCGGTAGGCGGGCGAGCAGTCAGCGGTCCTCCACTCGCAAGCGCCGCTACTCCTCGCGCAAGAACGCGTCCTTCCCGTGTCGCTCGACTGCCGCGAGCAACGACTCCCGTTGGCGCTCCAGTTCCGCGGGCGTCTCGGCGTACACGTCCGCGAACATATCGGCGGGGTCACCCTCGAAGCGTTCCGCCTCGTCGATGACGGCGGCGACGCGGTCGTTCGCCTCCTCGCGAATTGCCTCGATGCGGTCGTCGTCCGCGAGTCCCTGTTTCCGGAGGAACGCCTCCATTCGCGGAAGCGGGTCCCACGCCCGCCACGGGTCGCCGTCAGCGTCGTCGCGGTAGGCGCTCGGGTCGTCGGCGGTCGTGTGCGCGCCGAAGCGGTACTCGACCGTCTCGATGAGTGTGGGGCGGAGGCTGTCGTCGGTGCCGTTGCGGGCCTGCTGGGCGGCCTCCTCGACTGCAGCGTACACCGCCAGCGGGTCCATTCCGTCGACGCGGACGCCCTCGAAGCCGTACGCCTCGGCCTTCTGCGCGAGCGTCGGACTCGCGGTCTGATCCTCGCGCGGGATGGAGATGGCCCACTGGTTGTTGTGACAGACGAACACGCTCGGCGTGTCGAACACCCCGGCGAAGTTGAGCGCCTCGTGGAAGTCGCCCTCCGAGGTGGCCCCGTCCCCGAAGTGGGCGCACGTGATCCGGTCTTCGTCGCGGTAGTCGAACGCCATCGCCGCGCCGACGGCGTGCGGGAGGTGCGCAGCGATGCCGATGTTCAGTGGGAACACGTCGATGTCGGCGAGGCCCGCCGTGCCCGACTCGTGGCCCATCCAGTAGGCGAGGTACTCCGCAGGGAAGCCGCGGGCGATGACCGCGCCGTGTTCGCGGTACTGGTAGAAGACGGGGTCGTCATCGCGCAGGGCGTGGGTTGCGGCGACGGAACTGGCCTCCTGTCCCTCGATGGCGGAGTACGTGCCGATGCGCCCCTGTCGCTGGAGGCTGACCGCTCGCTCGTCGAAACGGCGTGCGGTCACCATATCGCGGTAGATGGTGAGTAGGCGCTCGTCGGACAGGTCGGGCACGTCACCGACGACTGCGCCGTCCGGTCCGAGGACGCGCCGCACGTCGCCCATCGGGTCCACGGCTGTCTCGCTCGTCTCGGCGTCGGCGTCGCTCATAGACGTGGCTCACACGCGAGTACCGAAGTGATTGCGGCGGCGGCAAGGGGACCGCGACGGCGCTGAGAGTGGCGAAAGACTACGGCGTGATGACCGCACGCCCCTCGATTTCACCGTGTTCGAGGCGCTCGGCGACCGTGTTGATGTCTGCGAGGTCGTACCGACTCGTCCGTAGTTCGACCTCGCCGCGGTCGACGAGAGCGACGAGTTCCTGCAGTTCTGTGTAGCGCCCGACGAGCGTACCCTTGTAACTGAACTCGCCGTCGACGAGCGACTGCGACGGTTGGTGGACGTGCCCGCCGTAGCCGATGACGTGGTGGTCGCCACCAGCGGCGACGATGTCGGGCGCGAGCGCTGTCGTCTGGTCGGCGCCGACGAAGTCAAGGACTTGCTGTGCGCCCACGTCGTCGGTGAGGTCCGCGATGACGCTCGCGACGTCCTCGGTTCCGGGGTCGACGGTGTGGTGGGCGCCCAGATCCATCGCGAGGTGGCGGGCCGACTCCTTCAGGTCGAGGGCGACGATGTCGGCGGCGCTCATCGCGTCGAGACACTGGAGGCCGATGTGGCCGAGACCGCCGACGCCGATGACCACCGCGGTGTCGCCGGGGTTCAGTTCCCGGACGGCCTTCTTGGTCGCGTGGTAGGCGGTGATGCCGGCGTCGGCGTGGGGCGCGATGTCGGTCGTGTCCACATCGCTAGGGAGGGGGATGACCGCTCGCTCGTTCGTGTGGAGGAACTCCGCGAAGCCGCCGTCGTGCGTGAGGCCCGGGAAGCGGACGTTCTCGCAGTACATGTCCTCGCCCTGTCGACACGGCCGGCAGGTGCCACACGTCATCACGGGATGGCAGATGACGCTATCGCCCACACCGACGGTCTGTACCTCCGATCCGACTTCGACGACGGTGCCGGCGTTCTCGTGACCGAGTGTGAGCGGGAGTTCCTGCGGGACGTAGTCGGTCCACATTCCCTCGATAATGTGGTTGTCCGTCTGGCACCATCCCGCGCCCTCGACCTCGACGATGACGTCGTCGGACGCCTCGACGGTCGGCCGGTCGACGTCGTCGATGGTGAGCGCGTTCGCCATATCGTCGGTGTACGAGTGGAGTCTGGCTGCTCGCATGTGGTTACTGCTACCACACCGAACTTATAAAAATTCCTATCGTTACAAGAACATACAAAGTATCACATAATCGACTATGGTGTTTATTATCTGTCAGCCGTGGTAACACATCACAGATGTACGTGACAGACGAGGGAGAGGAGATATTCGTCATCGACTCGCACCTGCACCTGTGGGACGCGAGCGAGGAGAACATCACACACGAGGGTGGTGAGCAGTTCATCCAGTGCTTCTACGACTACCACACCGGGTTCACGCCCGAGGACAAACAGTGGGGGCTCGACGAGTACCGCAAGTACGGGGCCGATCGGATGGCTGACGACCTGTTCGGCAACGCCGCGGTCGACATGGGCATCTTCCAGCCGACGTACCTCCGCGACTTCTACGCGGACGGCTTCAACACCATCGAGGACAACGCCGAACTCGCACAGCGGTACCCCGAGCGGTTCGTCCTCAACGGACGGTTCGACCCGCGTGACGGCGAGGCGGGGATGGAGGAACTCGAACGACAGAAGGAGGAGTACGACATCCAGGGCGTGAAACTGTACACCGCCGAGTGGAACGGCGACTCGAAGGGGTGGCGCCTCGACTCACAGGAGTCGTTCGAGTTCTTGGAGAAGTGTTCGGAACTCGGCATCGAGAACATCCACCCGCACAAGGGGCCGACCATCCGCCCGCTCAACCGGGACGCCTTCGACGTCGCCGACGTCGACGACGCGGCCACCTCGTTCCCCGAACTGAACTTCGTCGTCGAACACGTCGGCCTGCCGCGACTCGACGACTTCTGCTGGATCGCCGCGCAGGAACCCAACGTCTACGGCGGCCTCGCGGTCGCCGCGCCGCTGGCGGTCCACCGCCCGCGGAAGTTCGGCGAGATTATGGGTGAACTCCTGTTCTGGCTCGGTGAGGACCGCCTGCTGTTCGGGTCGGACTACGCGCTGTGGAACCCCGACTGGCTCGTGGAGACGTTTATGGACGCCGAACTCACCGACGAGCAGAAAGACGAGTACGGCGTCGAGTTCGGGCTCGACACCAAACGGAAGATCCTCGGCGAGAACGCCGCGGAACTGTACGACATCGACATCGAGGCGAAGAAAGAGCAGTTCCGAACGGACGGCGTCACCGAGGACTTCGGTCTCGGCGACCACTACGCCGGCGGCACGAGTGCCACGCCGGCGGACGACTGATGGCGTCGGACCCGCAGCCTTCAGGGGAGTCGTCCGCCCGGGCTGAGTCGACGTCCGCGTCGACGACCGTCGACGCGGTCCGCGAGCGACTCGACCGCGTCACCGACCCCGAACTGGACACGTCCATCGTCGAACTCGACTACGTCGAGGAGATCAGGATCGACGACGGCGAGGTGTTCGTCGCGTTCACGCTCCCGACGGCGTGGTGTTCCCCGGCGTTCGCCTGGATGATGGCCGCCGACGCTCGCGACCAAGTGGAGTCGCTCCCGGGCGTCGACCGCGCAGAGATCGACCTCCGCGAGCACATGCACGAACGCGAGATCAACCGCGGGATCAACGAGGGCCTCCCCTTCGGCGAGGCGTTCCCCGACGCCGACGGCGACGTGGTGCCGGTCCGGGCGGAACTCGACCGGAAGGCACGGATCGCCCGTCAACACGACGCCACCGGGGCGCTCCTCGACGCCGGCCTCTCCGGCGATCAGATCGTCGCGCTCACCGACGACGACGTGGCGTGGCCAGACCGCGATCCTCTCGGCGCCACCGGCGACGACGATGACGACGACCGCCTCACAGTGTGGGTTCCAGATGGGTCGCTCGCGGTGCGCGTCGACGCAGACCCGCTGGTCCGCTACCGCGAGAAAGCGGCCGTGACGGGAGTCGTCGATGACGACCACCCAGAACTGTGCCGCACGCCCGAGGGAGAACCGATCGACGCCGGCGAGTTCGAACTGGTCAGACAGCGAACTCGTCTCGCCGGTGTCAACATGGGTGGCCAAGGAACGGTGTGTGACGCGCTCAACGACGCGCGCCACGCAGCGGACCGCCCCCCACTGTCGATGCGCGAGGGGGGCCCGGTCGTGCCCGACGAATCGGACCGCGCCGACGCCGACTGATCAGAACCCGATCAGGCCGTCGGGTCCCGGCGGCGGCCCGCTCGAAGACCCACCGCGGTCGCCGTCGCCCTCGTCCCCCGGTTCGCCGTGCCCCTCTTTCGCCAGTCCGTAGCGCCCGCGGCCGGCGAAGTCGGCGGCGCTCCACCCGCACTCGGGGCACTCCCCGTCGCTGTGGTCGAACTCCTCGCCGCAGCCGAGGCACTCGTTGATCGCGGCCATTGCTATCGTTTGACGCACACGAGGGCAAAAGCGTTGCTCGCCTCACAGCAACCGACGGAACTCGCCAAGCGGTGGGAACTCCAGCGGGTCGGCGACAGCGGCTGCCGAGTCGTGGTCCTCGTTGGCGGCGTCCGTCTGCGACCGTGCGAGGATCGGTCGGAGTGCGTCAGCGTCGGTGACGAACGGCGACTGGAAGTCGCGGGCGTACATTCCGTTCACCTCGACACCGGCGGCGAGTCGGGAGAACGCCGGGAGCATCAACACGTCCGCGCCGCGATACGCACGCTCGGCGTACAGGAAACACGGGCGTCTGCTCCCCTCGATGGAGATGGTCGGGTGATCGTGACCGACGACGTACAGCCCCGCAGTCTCGTCGTCGGGCGGCGCCTCGTGTCCGTGGCGGACGACGACGGGCGACCCGCGCACGCGGGCGTCAAGTTCGTACGCGTCGTGGACGTCACCGTCCCACACGTCGCCGAGGACGGTGTCGTGGTTCCCGCGGACGAGGACGGGTCGCGCTCCCGCGTCGCGACAGGCGTCGACGACGCCCGCCAGCGACCGCTCGCTCGCGACCGACGCGTGGGTGAACCGGTGGAGCACGTCGCCTGCGAGGACCATCTCGCTCGGCTCGAAACGCGTCAAGAGCGCCTCGACGCGCCCGGTGAGGTCGCCCGCCTCGCCCAGCGGATACTCCACGTCGGACGCCTCCGCGCGGCCGATGTGGAGGTCCGCGACGACGAGCGTGTCGGCGTCTCGGAGGTAGACGCCGCGGTCGTGGAAGCCGGTGTTCAGCACGCACGACCGTATCGACCGCCCGGACATAGCCCTGTTGCAGCGGCGGTCGGCGTCGGCAGTGGTGGGCGTAACTACTTCGGGTCGGAGGAGAGAGAGGGGGCCATGCACGTCGCAGTCATCGGCGCGTACGGCAGCGCCGGCGTCGCCGCCGCGGAGCGACTCGCCGACCATACCGACCCCGCGGACCCCGACGCGCCACTCGATCGGCTCACGCTCGTCGACGACGGCGAACCAGGCGGCGGCCTCTGTATCCTCCGCGGCTGTATGCCCTCGAAAGAGGTGCTGTCGGCGGCGGCCCACCGCTATCAGGCCCGCCACGACGACCGCCTCGTCGGCGACGTTCCCGACCTCGACCTCGACCGCGTCGTCGACCGGAAGGACGAACACGTCACCTCGTTTGCGGCCCACCGCCGCGCCGCAGTCAACTCCATCGCGGATGGTGCTGGCGTCGAGTTTCGCCACGAGACGGCGCGATTCGTCGGTCCGCACGAACTGGCGCTGTCCGGTGGCGAGACGCTCGCTCCCGACTACGTCGTCGTCGCCACCGGGTCGACGCTGAACGTTCCCGACCTCCCCGGCATCGACGACGTGGACTGGTACGACAGCGCGGACGTCCTCGACGCACGAACCCTGCCCGACTCGGGCGTGGTGATGGGATTCGGCTACGTCGGCATCGAACTCGTCGCGTACCTCGCGGAGGCGGGCGTCGACCTCACCGTGATCGAACACGACGAGCGACCGCTGGACGACGCGCCCGCCGCTTTCGGTGACGACCTCCTCGACTGCTACCGGGAGGAGTTCGACATCGAGATACTCTCCGAGACGTACGAGGAGTCGGTCGAGACGACGGCTGACGGCGGTGTCCGGCTCCACACCGACCGCGATGACGACCGGGCGAGCGTCGACGCCGACGCGCTGTTTCTGTTCACCGGCCGTCGTCCGAACGTCGACGGTCTCGCCCTGGACGCGACGGCGCTCTCGCCGGGCGATGGCTGGGTCGACGCGACGATGCGTGCCGTCGACGACGACACGGGGAACACGTTCGTCGTCGGCGACGCCAACGGTCGGACGCCGCTCTTGCACATCGCCAAAGAGCAGGGCCACCTCGCAGCGGAGAACCTCCTCGCGGACCTCGCGGGCGACGACCTCGCGGAGTACGACCCTATCACTCACGAGGTGATGTTCTCCGGCGCGGCGGTGTACCCGTACGCTCGCGTGGGCCACACCGCCGACTCCGCTCGTGACGCGGGATACGAGGTGGTCGAGGTCGAACGCGAGGCGAGTTCCGACGGCGTGTTCAAGACGAAAGCCGCCGCACGGGGGCGGGCCCGCCTCGTCGTCGACGCCGAGGGTGGGACGGTGCTCGGCTACGTCGGCTTCCACCTTCACGCCGACGTGATGGCGAAGACGATGCAAGTGCTCGTCGAGCGAGGTGCCGACGTGCGCGAGGTGCCCGACCGCGCGTACCACCCGACGACACCGGAGATACTCGACGGCCTGTTCCGCGACGCGAGCGGTCGACTCGACGGGTGAGCGGGTCAGTCGTCGCTGTCGAGTGAACCGGTGGACCGGTCGGCGTCTCCAGACTCTGACTTGGTGAACGAGTCGGGGGTGAGGCTGTCGACGTCCGTCTGACGGACGACGAAGAACGCTGCGACGAGCACCGCGAGGAGGATGGAGAACGCTCCGGCGGCGACGAACGCGCTCTCGATGTCGGGGTACTCGCCCGGACGGAAGGAGATGACCTTCCGCGTGATGGCGATGAGCGCCGCGCTGATGACGATGCGGACGACGGGTTCGTTGCGCGAGAAGGCGACGACCGTCTGGTGTATCTCGACGATGATGAGGAGGACGAGGACGGTGTCGATGATGTCGATGACCTGGTTCGGGTCGGTGAACTGCCCGCTTCTCAGGAGCTCCCACAGCACCAACAGGAGGTCCAGAAAGCCGATGGCGAACAGCACCATCAGGAAGTACGCCGTCCCCACTTCGAGCAGTTTCATCCCCTGTTCGGAGGGCTCGACGGCGTCTTCGATCTGCACACCAGACGATCGGTTGACAGGTCCAAAACCCTATGGGCCGTCGCGGAGCGACACGGGCTTGTCTCCTCGCCTCCTCGCGACTGATATGGACGGCAGCGACGACTCAGTCGACCCCTGGAGCGACGGCGCGGACGACGACTGGGTCGCGGAGGCGACCGAGTCCGACGACGGCGCGTCGACGGCCACCGCGGACGCCGGGAGGGCGGAGTCGGCGACCGCTCCCGACCCAGTAACCGAGACGGACTCGTCGGAACCGGCCTCCCTCGGCCCCCGCCACTACCGCGTCCTCGACGTCGGCCCGGAGGAACTGGTGTTCGTCGACCTCGACACGCCCGACCCCGGCCCGGGTCCAGGACCAGACGAGGGGTTCGAACCGGTTCGCGTCGCGGTCCCCGACGAAGCCGCCGCCACCGGCGACGCCGTCTCCCGGCTGGAGCCAGGATACGTCGTCACCGCGAGTCTCCGGTGGCCCGACGCCGACGACGCCGACGACGCCGACGAAGAATCGACGCCGCTGGCTCGCGTGGAGTCGCTGTCGGTCGACCGCGAGAGCAGGTACTGGTTCGTCGACGGCGTCGACCCGATGTTCGAGGCCGCCCGCGAGACGTGGGAGTCGACCCGTGCCGACGGCGAGGGGATGGGATCGCGCGTCACGCGCGACACCGACGGCGAACCCAACGGTGCGCTGTACGTGTTCGCCGAGGCGGGCGCACGCGACCTTCTGGGGGAGTTCCAGTCGGGGACGACGCCGCTGGAACCGCTCGTCGACCGGGTGAACGAGGACCTCGGAGACGACGACCCGCGGGCAGTGTTCGTCCTCCGGCCGGCGAGCGGCGGCTACGTCGCCGTCTACATCGCCTTCGCGGTCGATGGCCTCCTCGCGCGGACGGTCCGCGACACCTACTGCTGAGCGGGTCGACGGCCGGCCGCGCTCACAGCCAGTCTGCTGACGGATCGACGAGGCCCTTCGGCGTGTCCTCGCCGAACGCCCGCGCGATGTCGCGAGCGAGTGCGTCGTTCAGGTCGCGCTTCGCCGCCTCGGAGAACCACCCGGCGTGTGGGGTCACCAGCGTATCGTCCCGGTCGAACAGCGGGTGGTCCGACGACGGTGGCTCCGTCTCCAAGACGTCCAGCCCCGCCGCGGCAATTTCGCCGTCCTCCAGCGCCGCGAGGAGGTCGTCCTCGTCGACGACACCACCCCGCCCCGTGTTGACGACGACCGCGTGCGTCGGCAGACTGGTGAACGTGTCTGCGTCGATCATTCCACGGGTATCCTCGGTCAGCGGCGCGTGAACCGACAGGTGATCCGCGCGTCGACACAGCGCCTCGAACGACACCGACTCCGCACCGTGGTCGTGGATCACGTCGTCGTCGACGTACGGGTCGTGGACGACGACGTTGTCGACCGACGGCGTGATGAGGTCGGTGAACCGCTGTGCGATAGGGCCGAACGAGACGACGCCGACGGTACACTCGGCGAGGCGTTCGATGGGGTACGGTGGCTGCCAGTCCCACGCCTCGCGTGCGCGGTCGGCGTACGCTGGGATGCCCCGCGCCAGCGACGTGAGCAGACCAACCGCGTGGTCGGCCACCTCGTCGAGACAGTACTCCGGGACGTGGACCACTTGGACGCCGTTGTCGGCGGCCGCCGCCACGTCGATTCCGTCGAGACCGACCGCACCCCGCGCGAGCACGGTCAGATCGAGCGACTCGATGACGGACTCCGGAACCGTCGCGTGGACGTTCACCACGAGGGCGTCCGCGTCGGCGGCGTTGGCCTCGATGGCGTCCGGCGTCGAGCAGTCGGCCGTCTCGACGCGGCAACCGAGTACCTCGCGCAGTCGGTCGGCATCGTATCTCGGGTCGTCTGCGACGACGACCAGTCGGTCCTCGACGCTCACGGCATCACCTCACACATACTCCGATCGTGGGACGGCGTGGTCAAAAGCGGCCGGGCCAACTCCCGATCACTGGCTGCCAAGTTCCTCGACTGGGTCGTGGGCCCCGACAGTCGCGCCGACGTGTGCGACGACCGCGTCGGGGTCGCCCACGCTCCATGCGCCGTCTACGAGCGCCGCGACGACGCCGTCGTCGTGGTCTGCCGGCAGGCGACCGAACGGCACCTCGTACGTCGCGTCGACGTACACGTACTCCCGACCGCCGACCGCGACGGTGGGGAACCCGCTCCCGTCGAGTGCGTCCGGGTCGATGCCGACCCCCGCGTGACCCGGCAACACGAGTAGGTCCGGGTCGTAGCCGAACGGCGGCGCGGCGAGGACGCCCGCTACCAGCGCGGCGTAGTCCTCGCAGTCGCCCTCGTGGTCGACGACGGTCTCGACGACGTAGCGGGGGTAGCCAGCCTCGCCGGTACTGTCTGCGTCGGTGACGTACGGCATTGCCCGGACGAACTCGACGGCGACTCGGAACCGGGCGAGGGGGTCGGTTACCCCTGCCCCATCCATCGCGGTCGCGAGCGACTCGGCGAGGGCGCCCGCGGTGTCGTCGTCGAGGGCGGCCTCGAACGTCCCCGCGAGGCTTCGCTCGTCTGCACGCGCCGCGCGGTATCTGTCGGTCGGCACGTCGACACGCATCGTCTGCCACTCGCCCCCGATGGACCGGCGGAACGTCAACCGATAGGCGTCCTCCTCGTCGACGCGGCTAAACTGCGTCCTGTGAACGGTTCCCGGAAGCCGGTTCGACTCACGCTGCGACCGCTCGTCGCGGCCGTCGCCCCCGAGACAGCCTCCGACGCTGGCGGTCAGGGCGCCCCCGACGCCGGCGAGGACGCGGCGACGCGACGCTGTCCGTTCGCTCGGTCGGTCTTCGGCCGGTCGATCGTCAGTCGGTCTGTCCGTCTCCGCCGGTCGCTCGTGGGTTGGTGGCGTCGTCACGCGCTCTCGTCGTGGTTCGGCGTGGCCCCTCCGCCGGTCGGTCGCTCCGGCGGTACGATACTCCCCTGGTCGTCCGTACAGCGTGGTCCCGTGCGACCGGAAAATCGCTTGCTAAGAGGGGTCTACACGGCTACAGTGAGAACTAGTGTCGAGGAGACCGTCACGCGGCCGCGTCGCTCCTGTGCGGTCGAAGCGACCGCACTGGTATCACGTTCCGTCGTCGTCAGCGCGTGATACCGAGTTGCTCCTGCAGGCCGCGGCCGTCGCCGTACACCCACATCTCGGCCATCTTGTCGCCCTCCATCCGCATCATCGTCATACTGGTCGTCTCGATGGTCTTCCCGGTTCCGGGGACGCCCATCAGTTCGTTCTCGTGTGTGCCGCCCCACGTGTAGTGCCCCGCGCTCATATTGCCCTCGACGATCATCTCCTCGAGTTCCATATGGAAGTCGGGAATCGCCGCTCGGAGTTCCGTGATCCGAGGCTTGTAGCCGTCGGCACCGTGGAGGTCCTGCCCCGCCGCGAGGTGGTGGCAGACGAAGTCGTCTGTGACGACGTCGTCGATGAGGCCCGTCGCGCCGGTGTTGTACGCGTCGACGAACGCGCCGTTGATGCGCTCTGCTGTCTCTCGATTTTGGTCTTGTTGGGTAGACATCTGCGAATATATATTGGCACACCAACAGGAAGTCGGTTGTTTCCAGAAGCGGCCGCATCGCGTGTGTTGCGACCATCATACATCATACGCATAGCTGTGTGGTGCGTCGTCTGGACGGCTGATCCGCGTACTCGTCGCCGTGGACTCCACAGATGCGTCACGAGAACTGGGCCCTGAGGGATTTGAACCCTCGACCGCCCGGTGGCCCATCCGGCGGCGAAGAACCGACCGGAGTATGAGCCGGGTGCTATACCAGACTAAGCTAAGGGCCCTCTGTCTCGTGGTTGCTCATCGGTCGGGAAGAAGGTTCCCTTCCGATTCGGCGTCAGTCGACGCCGTGTCGAGGGTGTGTACCGAACGCGACACCAGCCCTCACAGTAGTTGGGTTGGAACGTGAAGAAGCGCCGAAGCCAGGACTCGAACCTGGGACCACCTCGTTAACAGCGAGGCGCTCTACCAGCTGAGCTACTTCGGCTCGCATCCGTATGTACCGGGGTGAATTTGAAAGTGCTTTCGTTTCGCCCCGACGCAAGCGGGTGATTCACACACTGCAGGCCGGGGACCGACACGCTCGTTACCCGCCCGCGGGAACGCCCGTGTATGACCGATCCGGAGGCGGGCGACGCCGGTGACTCTTCCGGCGACCTCGAAGCCGTGGTCGCCGCGGTTCGCCGGCGGGTGACGCCCGACGAGGCGGAACGCGAGCGGCTGGACGCCGCCGCTGCGGACTTGCGCGAGCGAACCGCCGCTGCCGTCGCGGACCTGCCCGCGCCCGCCGACGAGGCAGACGTGTTCACCGTCGGGTCGACCGCGCGAGGGACGTGGCTCGCGGGCGACCGCGACATCGACCTGTTCGTGCGCTTCCCGACCGACGTCTCACGAGAGGACTTGGAGCGATACGGCCTTCGCGTCGGCCACGCCGTCCTCCCCGACGGCGAGGAGGAGTACGCCGAGCACCCGTACGTCGTCGGCAGCGTCGACGGCTTCGACGTGGACTTGGTCCCGTGTTACGCCGTCGAATCCGCGACCGAGATACGGTCGGCCGTCGACCGAACCCCGTTCCACAACGAGTACCTCTCGGCACGCCTCGACGGCGACCTCGCGGGAGACGTTCGCGTCCTGAAGGCGTTCCTGAAGGGCATCGGCGTCTACGGCAGTAACCTCCGCACCCGTGGTTTCTCCGGCTACCTCACGGAACTGCTCGTCCTCGAACACGGCGGCGTCCGCGAGACGCTCGAAGCTGTTGCCGACTGGCACCCGCCGGTCCGATTCGACCCTGAGGAACACGGCACAGCGGAGTTCGACGACCCACTCGTGGTCATCGACCCGACCGACCCCGAACGCAACGTCGCGGCGGTGCTGTCGGGCGACAACCTCGCGCGCTTGCAACACCACGCCCGTGACCTCCTCTCGAACCCTCGAACGGAGCCGTTCTTCCCGGCCGAGTCGGCTCCCATCGACGCCGCGTCCGTCCGCGACCACGTCGCCCGTCGCGGGACCGATCCGGTCGCGGTCGTCTTCGATGCGCCTGATCTCGTCGACGACCAACTGTACCCGCAACTGCGACGCTCGCTCGCTGGCATCGAACGCGAACTTTCCGGGCGCGGGTTCGACGTGCTTCGCGCAGCGACGTTCGCGGCCGAACGCCCGAACGACGGCGGCGACTCAGCGGACGCTCGCCGCGCGGTCCTACTCGTCGAACTCGCCACTCGAACCTTACCCGCGGTCGAACGCCACGATGGCCCGCCCGTCCACGTCCGCGACCACGCCGCCGGCTTCTACGACAAGTACGCCGACGACCCCGACGCCTACGGCCCGTTCGTCGACGACGGCCGCTACGTCGTCGAACGCCAGCGACCACAAGCGGAACGTGACGCGGTCGCCGTGCTGTCGTCGGACCGCCTGTTCGACGCGGCGCTCGGTGCACGCGTGGAATCGGCACTAGAGCGGGGATACGACGTGCTCGCGGGCGAAGATATCGCGTCACTCGTCGACGGCACCCACGGGTCGTTCGGTGTGGATCTACGTGGATACTTCGAGCCGTCGGTCTGAGTCACGGGCGCGGTCGATCGAGTCGGCGATCTGGCTGCTCGGTGATTCGGCGTTCGGTCTTACTCCAACTCGAACTGTTCGCGCAGGTCCGTGAGCAACGGTTCCGTGCGGTCTTCGGGATCTTTGTCGGGTTCGATGGGCGGGCGACCGTCGAACGTCTCGTGGACCATCGCGACACCCTCCGAGAGCGTGTCCAGTCCGTAGCCGCCCTCCAGTACGAAGCCGAGACCCGTGTCGGTCATCTCAGCGAGCGTCCGCATCCGCTGGGTCATCAGCGCATACCCCTCGGTGGAGACGCGCATCCGCGAGATTGGGTCGTGGCGGTGGGCGTCGAAGCCCGCGGAGATGAGCAAGAGGTCCGCGTCGAAGCGGTCGACGACGGGCGATATCACGTCGTCGATGGCCGCGAGGAAGTCGGCGTCGCCCGCGCCCGCGGGCAGGGGAACGTTCAGCGTCGCCCCCTCACCGTCGCCTTCTCCTGTCTCGTCGACCGCGCCCGTGCCCGGGTAGAGGCCGTCTTCGTGGATGGAACTGTAGAGGACGTCGCCGCGGTCGTAGAAGATGTCCTGCGTGCCGTTGCCGTGGTGGACGTCCCAGTCGAAGATGGCGACGCGGTCGGCGAGGCCGTCGTCGATGACCGACTGGGCCGCGACGGCGACGTTGTTGACGAAACAGAAGCCCATCGCGTCCGCCTCGACGGCGTGGTGGCCCGGGGGGCGTCCGAGTGCGAACGGCGTCCGCCGGCCGGGGTCGTTAGCTAACCCCTCCTTGGCAGCCCACTGCGCCTGCCCGGCCGCGGCGCGGGCGGCGGCCCACGTCCCACCGGAGGCGACCGTGTCCGGGTCCCAGTTGCCGCCGCCCGACTCGCAGAACTCGACCACCTCGTCGACGTAGTCGGTGTCGTGGACCGCGTCGATGGCGTCGCGGCCGGCGGGGTCGGCCTCGACGTACTCGACGCCGTGCTTCCGTTTCAGCCCCTCGCGGATCGCACGCAGGCGGTCGGGGTTCTCGGGATGTCGCTCGCCGGTGTCGTGGTCGAGACACAGTTCGCTGTAGCCGAACCGCATCGTTAGCCCTCGAACAGCGCGAAGTACGTCTCGATGTCGTCGGCTTGGACGGTTCGTCGGTCGGCGTGGCGTGCCAACACCGCCGCCGCGCGGGCGACGTTGTCGGCGTAGTCTTCGAGGATGTCCGCGAGGGCGACGCGGGCGTCCATCGAGACGCGGTAGGAGTCGTCGATGTCGAGTCGCGCGATGCGGTCGACGGGCGCGATAGGGAGCGTCAACTCCGAGCGGTCGATTACCTGTTCGACCCCGAAGTCGGACGGCATCAGCGTCTTGCGTCCGTCGGCCGCCGCCCGTTCGGCCGCGTCGACGGCCAGCGTCGCGCCGTGTCGCTGGACGCGACCGGCCAACTCTTCGGCCGCGCCGGCGCTCACCCGGAGGTCACCCGCGTTGCGACGGATGACGTCGTCGACGGGCGCGAACGGCAACTCGACAGTCATACACATACGCCGGACTGTGGCGAGTATAACGGTTTCCCCTTGTCGATACGCTCGGGCGGACAGCAACCGACCGAACGCCTGCCGATCGAACTCTGCAAGCGAGAGCGGTCAGAACACGTCGTCGGCGTCGATAGTCCCGTCTTCTTCGACGCCGCGTACGGTGACCTCCTCGCCGAGTCGGAGGTTCGCGCTGGTCTTCACCGACCGCGTCTGCGTGCCGTCGTCAAGGACGACCGGGTCGCCCGCCTGCACGACCGTCCCGGTGAACTCGACGACGCCGCCCGTATCGTCGGTCGCCTCCTCGCTCGCCGTCTCGGCGGTGGCCGCCGCCGCTCCGCCGCCGCCCGACGGGGATTCGGTGTCGCTTCCGCCCGAATCGAACGAATCGAGACCACCCTGCCCCGCGTCGCGGTCGGCAGAGCCACCGCCAGCGCCCGCACTGCTCCCGTCGGCGTCCTCCAACACCGTGACCGAGGAGCGCCACCCGGCGGAGGCTTCGAGGTCGTCCTGCCAGCCGTCCTGGATCTCGACGTCGGTGAACACCACCTTGTCGGCGAGGTCGATGTCGCGGTCGGCCTTGTCGCCCCACAGCGCCACCCGTATCTCGCCGGTGTCGTCTTTGATGCGGACGTTGCGTACCTGGCCCTGTGAGCCGTCGTCGCGGTCGAACGTGCGCTTCTCGCTCGTCTCGATGACGCCGCCGGCGACGTCGACCACGTCCTCCAGTTCCAGATTCGCGATGTCGGTCGTCTCGGGGACGTACTCTACGTCGGCGTCGACTTCCTCGACCGCGCCACGCGATCCGACGTGGAGTTCGAGGTCGCCGTCGCGTTCGCGGACGTAGCCGTCGACCACCTCGACGGTCTGTCCGGCCGTCAGTTCCTCGACGCGGTCGGCCATCTCGTCCCACATCGTGACGCGGACGCGGCCCGTCTCGTCGCCGAGAGTGAGGTTCGACACCTTCCCCTCGGAGCCGTCGTCGCGGTCGAACGTGCGGACGGTGTCGGTGTCGAGGACGACGCCAAGCAGGTCGACGTCCGACGCACCCATCGTCAGATCCTCGACGCGGTACTGCTCGATGGCCTCCACGTCGACTTCGGCGTCCTCGTCGGGTTCGACCTTGTCGACGGCGACTTCGAGGCCGCTGAACCCTTCTTTGGGTCGGCCCATAATCCGAAGCACGTCGCCCGTCTGGAGGTTCTCCTTCGCGTCGACGGCGACCTGATCCCACAGCGAGATGGTGACGCGCCCGGACTCGTCGGCCACCTCGACGTTGAGGACGTGGCCGTCGTCGTCCTCGCCGTCGCGTTCGAAGGTTCGCACTTCGCCGACCTTCATCACCTTCGCGAGGAACTTCACGTCGTCCATCCCCGGTTCGATGTCGGCGACGCTGTTGACCTCCTCGTCGCGGAGTTCGTGCGCGATGAGCATCGCCGCCGTCTCCTCGTCGGCGAGTCCGCCCATATCGTCGACTTTCTGCTCGACGGCAGCCTCGAACTCCTCGAAGGGGACGTCGGCGTCCAACTCCTCGTAGACGTCCTCGATAGCGCCCATAATCGTATCCTGTCCCAAGTCAGTCTCGCGCATAAGGGTTCCCGTTCGTCCGGATTCGCCACGCGGTCGCTCGGTTTCTTCGGCCGAGTCAACTCCCGCAGCGGGCCCGCGTTCGGTCATACGCCGCCTGTGTCGGGATGGTATTTGAGGGTTCGCCGCCGGTCACGCGAGGGCGACGACCCCAACACCGTCGCTCGTGTGGGCGTTCCTACCGCGTCGTCTCGGTGACCGTTCGCGTCTCGCCCATCGAAGCGTGTTCGACGACGACGCGGTTCGGGAGTCCGCCGTCGAAGTCGACGACGGCCTCGTACCCGCGGTAGACGAGCTGTTGCGTGCACACGTCGCCGCCCTCCTTCGTCGTCGTCACGCGGACGCGGAGCGTTCCGGCCTCGTAGGTAGCCGACTCCAGTGACGCCTCCATACAGCCGTTCTTCCCGCGGATGACGCCCGTACAGGTGACACGATCCTCGCCGAACGCGACGCTCGCGGACTCTGCTTGTTCGCTCGCGTCGCCGGTACGCTCGAACGAGCGGTTGCTGATGGACGGGTCGCCCGTAGCGGTCTCGGTTGCGGGCGCGTCCGTAGTCGCCGTCGGCGTGTCTTCCGCTCCGTCCTCATCGTCTCCGTCCCCACCACCGCCACCTGCCGACCCCCCAGTACACCCCGCTAGCGCGGTCGATGCGGCGGTCGCCGCCGCGACGACGAACGTCCGTCTGTCCATATGTCGGCTGTCTCGGCCCGGCGGCAAAAGGTCGCGGGAGAGACAAACTCGTGTTTGTGTCACGGTGGCCGGGCACACGGGTCAATCGAATCGGAACCCCTTTACGTAGCGCTGGCGTCGGTTGAGATGAGTCCGGGTAGGGTAGTGGACTATCCTCTTGGCTTGCGGAGCCAGGGACCGGAGTTCAAATCTCCGTCCGGACGTTCCTTCACTCACTTCGTTCGTTCAGCCACGTCTGTCCGTGTTCACACTCGCTACGCTCGCGTGAACTCCGTCCGGACGTTCTTCCGCGCCGCCACACTTCGAGCGACTTCTGTCGCTCACACGACGCGGCGCGGCTGTCGTTCTATTCACGGAGATTTGAGCAGCGAACGAGCGAGCGGTAGCGAGTCGTCTGCGCCTTTCGAACGCCGAGACCGACACGACAAGTACGCGCGCCGCGAACGCCGACCCGTGATCGACAGCGTCCCGAGCGAGTCGACTCGCCGTGCCGCACTCCGCGCGGGCATCGCGCTCTACACCGCGGGGGAGTTCCACGCCGCCCACGACCCCTGGGAGGACGTGTGGCTGGACATTAGGGCCGCCAGCGACGACGACGCAAGCAACGCAGACGACACGCTCGCTCGTGACGACCGACTGTTCCACGGCCTGATCCAGTTCACTGCCGCACAGTACCACGCTCGCGACCGCAACTGGTCCGGTGCGGTCGGCCTCGCAGAGAGCGCACGCGAGTACCTCGCCGACCACCCCGCCGACTACCGCGGCGTCGACGTGGTCGCGGTCCGTGCCGCCCTCGCTCGGATCGAGTCGGACCCCGAACGCGTCGAACGCGGTCCGGCACCACCGCTACTCCACGGTGGGAGTCGCGTCACGCCGGAGTCGCTCACCCTCGGGGCAGCGTCGCTTGCAGCCGAAGCACTCGCCGCAGAGTACGGCCTCGACGTCGACACCGTCGCCGACGCCGCACGATTCGCGCGCGAAGAGGAGCGTGTTGGGCGCTCTCGGTTCGCGGCGCTGCTGTTCGATCTCGTGCGCGTGGACACACCGCAGGAGCGGAGGCTGGTGTACGACCGACTCTCGGGGATGGTCGACAAAGAGCGGCGGAAAGAAGAGGACGTGGACGGACTGTTCTGAGCGTTACGGCGAGTCGGGTTCGGCTTCTTCCTTCGGTTCGCCGCCGAAGGTGTAGTGGGCAGAGTTGTCCTGCGGGTCGTAGCCGAGAACCTCCTGCGCCCGCTTGATCGAGTAGTACTTGCGATCGTTGTCAGAGATGCCGTAGACGATTTCGTAGTCGTACTCGGCTTGGAGACAGCGGTCGAACAGATGTGCGCAGTCGCGGTGCGACAGCCACATCGCCTGCCCGCGTTCGTACTCCTTGGGCGGGTGTCCCTTCGTGAGGTTGCCGATGCGGACACACGCGACGGACAGGTCCTCGGTGTCGTGGTAGTAGCGCCCGAGCGTCTCGCCGGTTGCCTTCGAGACGCCGTAGAGGTTCGACGGGCGGGGGAGTTCCGTCCCGTCGAGGCGATACTCGTCGTCCGTGCGGTATATCTCGGGGGTGCGCTCGTCGGTTTCGTACGCACCGACCGCGTGGTTCGAGGAGGCGAAGACGAAGCGGTCGACGCCGGTGTCGGCGGCGGCCTGCAGTATCGTCTGTGTCCCGTCGATGTTGTTCGTGAGCACGGAGTCCCACGGCGCGTTGGGCCGGGGGTCGCCCGCGAGGTGGATGACCGCGCCGACGCCGTCGACGGCATCACGAACGGCGGTCTCGTCGGTCACGTCCGCGACGACGACCTCGTCGGCGGAGACGCCCGACGGGAGCGACGCGGCCGAGAGCGGTTCGCGGTCGAGCAACCGCCAGTCGTACGCCTCGCCGATTCCGGCGAGGATCGCACGCCCGACGCGGCCGCCCGCCCCGGTGAGCAAGACCGGTTCGTCCATTCGGTCGAGTATCCGACGACCGCGGGTAAGTAAGGTGCGGTTCGGCGAACGAGCGCATCCGCGTTGACAGGTCTCCTCGCGGGCCGCTGAGACAGTCACTCCTCGGTACGCCTTTGGGGGACGCCCCCCTCCGTCGACTGTGACCACCGACGCACAGCAGGCGTGTTTCGAGGCCGGGATCAAGTTCGGATCGCTGTACCACCAGTTCGCGGGGACGCCCGTCTCGCCGCGGAGCACGCGGTCGCTGGAGACGGCTATCGCCGAGTCCATCGAGAACCAACCGTACTGCGCGGCCGTCGCCGTCGACATCGACGACGACGCCGTGGCCGCAGACATCGACCACGAGAACGGCTACACCGAGTTGTCGGGCCACCTGATGGAGGTAGAGATGCGCATCGAGTACGAGGACGTGACCGTGCGCACGCGGATGGAGATGGAAGACGGCTACCCCCTGATGAAACTCGTCGAGGTCGTCGACGACTGAGGCGGAGTGAGATCGCAGCGACACCGACGAGCGAACGCCGAATCCGGGCGAGACGACGACCGTGGGGCACGATTTCACTTTCACTTTCGGGCGACCGCTTAAGAAGGGTCGCCGCGAACCCGATGGTATGGCGCAGTCTACCTTCGACGACGACGACCTGTTCGGAGAAGCGGCCGACGAGATGCGTGCGGACGTGCGCGAGCACCTGACGAGCGCGAAGTCGAAACTCCCGACCGCGGACGCCGTCTGGGAGACGGACGCCGAGAACATCCTCGGAGCGCTCAACGGCCTCCGCTCGGCGCTCGATACGGGTGACGCCGTCGACGAACTCAGGCAGGCGAAAAAGCAGTACGTGATGGGCGAACGCGCCGGCGCGTTCGAGGACGACGAGGCCTTGGCCGACGAAATCGAGTCGCTGCAGGAACTCGTCGAGACGCTCGAAGAGGCCCACGACCAGGTGGGCGAACTCACGAGCGTGGTCCCGCAATTGAAAAGTGACCTCGAAGACGCCCACGCCGAGGGCGTCGACACGGACGCGGAAGCCGACGACGCCGAGAGCGAAGAAGCCGAGGCGTAACTCAGCGGCCGCGGTCGACGACCGCTCCCGCCACGTCGACCAGCGCGTCGCTCGCGCGGTCGAGCAACTCCGCCCCCAACTCCGCGTCCCCCGCGCTGGGGTCGCCGACGGTGCCGTTCTCGCTGAACTCGTCGCTGTCGTGCGCGAGGTTCACCCCGCGAACCCACTCTCCCCAGCGGTCGCTCCCGCCCGCCCGCGCCTCCTCGATCCGGTCTTCTCGAACCAACTCGGGCGCGAGGTGTCGAAGCATCGCCGTCTCCAGCGGCCCCGCGTGGCCCATCCGACTGGTGTGTTCGCCGACCGCCTCGAACCACGTGAACGAGACGGCGTAGGCGTCGGTGTCGGCGTCGCGGGAGACGCGCCGGGCGACTTCTGCCAGCGCCTCGACGTTGCCGCCGTGGCCGTTGGCGAGGACGACGCGGTCGATACCGTGGTGCGCGAGGCTCTCGACGGTCTCGCGGACGTACGCACGGAAGGTGTCCGGCGACACCCACAGCGTCCCGTCGAACGCCCGGTGTTCCTCGGCGACGCCGACGTGAACTGGCGGTGCCACGAGCAGGGTGCCCTCGCGGCTCCAGCGGTCGCTCGCGGCCGCGGCGACCGTCTCCGCAGTCAGTGCGTCGGTTCCCAGCGGAGCGTGCGGGCCGTGCTGTTCCGTGCTGCCGATCGGCACCAGTGCGGCGTCGATGTCGGCGTCGCGGACGTCGGTCCACGTCGCCTCCGAGAGGTGCATACGACCACCTGCGGACGCCCCGAACTTGTAGCCGCCTGTGATGCGCTCGCGGTTCCGGGCGACCATCGCTGCCGGTTACAGTTCCGTGGGGGTTATGACCGATCCGACCCAAGGTGTAGCCAATGGGAATCCTCGAGGACAAGGACAACGCGCGGCTGTTTTATCGGTACTTCTCGCGCGTCTACGACACGATCAATCCGTACATCTGGGACGACCGGATGCGCAACCAGGCGCTGGAGTGGTTCGACGCTGACCCCGACGACCGCGTCCTCGACGTGGGTGCGGGCACCGGGTTCGCCACCGAGGGTCTCCTCAACCACGTCGACGAAGTGTACGCGCTGGACCAGTCGCGCGGGCAGTTCGAGCAGGCGTTCAAAAAGTTCGGCAAACACGGGAAGGTCCACTTCCACATGGGCGACGCCGAGCGCCTGCCGTTCAAAGACGACTCCTTCGACAAACTGTGGTCGTCTGGCTCCATCGAGTACTGGCCCGACCCGATCGCCGCACTCCGGGAGTTCCGTCGCGTCACCAAGCCCGGTGGCACCGTCCTCGTCGTCGGCCCAGACTACCCGAAGCTCTCGGTGTTCCAGAAGCTCGCGGACGCCATTATGCTGTTCTACGACGCCGAGGAGGCCGAGGCGATGTTCCGCGAGGCCGGCTTCGAGGAGATGCGCCACTTCATCCAGCAGCGCCACCGCGGCACGCCCCGCGCCATCACCACCGTCGCGACCGTTCCCAAGACCGACGACGCGGACGAACGTGCCGACGCGGCCGAAGCCGCGGACGAACCGACGCCGACCGACGACTGAGCAGGTCACGCGGGAGCCTCCACCTGCGGTCCGCGCCACTTCACCCACCGTCCTCGCGGCAACGGGTACTCATCTCACAACCGCTCGAACGACGACGAGTCTGAACTCTCCTTCGTACAGCGTCACGCGCACGACGCTCCCCACGCGGAGGCGTGGACGATTCGTCCCGGCGACCGACAGCGACGCCGTTTCGCCGGCGCTCCAGGTGGGATCGCTCGCGCTGTTGAACGGCCCGGTCGGTCCACCGTGAAAGCCGCGGGCCGCGAAGAACGGAACCGGCGGCTGATAGCGGAGACGGTCGCCGTCGACGCGGACCACGATTCGAAGGTCGCGCACGTCCAGCGGCGACCCGGCCCGATGGGTCAGCGTGAGCGTCGTCTCACGCACGCTGAGGTCGACGACGGCGGTCGGCGGCGGCGACGCCGGTGTGCCCGTCGCCAACGCGGCCGCACCGACGGTCGCCGCGAGCGCAATCGTGACCGCGACTAGGAGGACGACGCCGACGGTCGGCGTCACCGCACGGTCGCGGCCGTCGGCGCGAGGACTGGTGTCGGAGGCTCGGCTGTCGGGCGAGTCCTCGTCGGATCGATGCTCGTCCACGGATGGGTCGACGTGGTTCCGTCATCGCTGATAAACGCTCACCGTCGAACCGGCGACGCGGCAGTGGATGACGAGTCGCGTCAGGTCGGGGGGTCGACCCGAGCGGACCCGTTCGACGCGAGTGCGTCCGCGACCGTCTGCGGTTCGGTCGGGGTCACTCTGATCGTCGAGATGTCCGTGGACCCGACCTCGATGACCGTGACGACGAACTCCCCGCGTGGGGAGACGGTCCAGAGGACGCCGTCGTCGCCGGTCGTCCCGATCTCGGGGCTCTCCGAGCCCTCACGACCGACCTTCACGACGGCGTTGACGGGGTCGTCGGAGTTCGGTTCCGTCACGTTGATCCGGAGTGGGCCGCCGGGGAACGTCCGGTTGACGTGAACCGTCAAGTCGAGCGTCCGGGTCGCCGCCGCGCCGGTCTCGACGCCGTCGAGGTCCATCCGGTGGTGTTCGAGGAACACCTGTTCGCTGCCACCACCAACGAACGCGGTCAGCGTCCCGTTCGGGTATCGGAGGTCGAACTGGAACGTCCCGCCGGAGCCTTGTCCGGAGATGGATCCCCCGGTCGCGGCCCATATCTCTGGGTAACTCTGGGCGGTCACGTTCTGTGCGACCTCCTCGTTGATACCGCTGCCGTCGCGTTCGCGAAGGTCGCCGCGGAACGCCTCACGCACGTACTGCCCATCGTCGATCGTCGACAGAGTGACGCTCTCGGCCGTCGCGGCGACGTACACTCGCGTCGACGCTCTCTCTTCGCCGTTGAGTGCCGCGACCGTCCGCGACCGGACCGGCCCGTCGAACGTCCGCAGGTCGTACAGTAGCGGGAAGACGCGGTTGTCGTCGAGTGTGAACTCGTCGGTGTCGGCGGCGAGTTGGCCCATCAGTTCCACGCGGTCGGTCAGCACAGACGCGGTGGCTCTGATCCGTCCGAGTTCGACCAACAACTCCTTGGCGGTCAGATCGCCGCTGGCGTACGCGGCTAACGCTTCGCGCTGTCTCGTGTGGAGCGTGATGAGGTCTTTCTCGACTTCGTTGAGACCGTCGAGGATCCGCTTTTGCCGTTCGTCGCTGGTGTTCGCGTCGGTGATCCGTTCACGGAGGGCGATGGTCCGAATCCGCGCGGCGGAGGCGTTCGCCCCGAACGACGTCGCGGTTCCCGCATCGATCGACACCACGTCGATGCCGGCGGCGACGCTTCCGTTCGCACCCAACGAGAGGATCCGAATCGTTCCAGTCTCGTTGAGGGAACTCGTCGCGTTCGCCGTCGCGGTCGTGGCTGCGGGGGTCGCGGTGGCGGCGGCGTCGAGCGAGGACGCCCCGCGGTCGGCAGCGGGGAGTGCGCTCGCGCCGACGGCGGCGCACACGAGGAGGGCCGCGAGGAGGACGGGGGTAGCTCGCATGGGTGAGAGGTACTGCTCGGGGTATTAAAAAACCGGCTCACCGCGTTCGGCGGCGGCCGGGCGCTTCCGCCGTGGCGACCGCTCGGTCGACTGATCGTCACCGGAAACCGCCGGATGTGGCCCGTGTTCGGATCCCGATGGAAAGGGTTTTCCCAAAACGCCAAGAGTCGAACGTATAGTATGCGGCACGTCGCCCTCCTCGCCGCGCTCGTCGTACTCGGCTCCGTCGTCTTCGGTGCGACCGGCGTGATGGCCGGCCAGCCGACGGATCTCGCCGCGAGCGACGCCACTGGCGTCGCGTCGACCGTCGGCACGGGCGACGGACCCACTGCCGAGGCGAGCGTCGCGTACCTCGTCGGGACGCCACGCACGAACTTCACCATCGCCCTGCGTGAGAGCGGAGACGCGAGGTGGACGGTCGAGACTCGGATTCCGTTGGACGGTGAAGCAGACCAAGACGCGTTCCGCGAGTACGCACAGGCGTACGAGACCGGCGACTCGGATGCCGGTCCCTCGGCGGAGACGTTCCGAAATGCGGCCGCGTCCGCCTCGGACGCCACCGGTCGGCAGATGGGTATCGAGCGAGTGAACTACACGGCGTCGCTGGAGAACGGCACGGGCGTCCTCCGACTCCAGTTCACCTGGACGGGCTTCCTCCGGCAGACGGACGGCGGCGCACTCGTCCTCGGTGACGCCTTCAAGACGCCGAACAACGGCACGTGGTTCGGGTCGCTGTCGGCTTCCCAACGACTCGTCATCGAACCGCCCGCCAACTACGAGGTGAGCGACGTCTCACAGGGGTTCAGTTACTCGATCAGCAACCGCCGGATCGTCGCGAACGGACCGCAACAGTTCGACCCCGACGACATCGCCGTCCGGTACGAACCCGGCGGGTCGGGCCCGGTGAACGGCCCGCAACTCTCGACGGAACTGCTCGTAGGCGGTGCGCTGTTGCTGTTCGTCGTCCTGGGTGTGTTGGCGATGCGTCGCACCGGCATCGGATCCAGCGCACCGGTGACGATTCCGGGAGCCGACGACGACTCCGCCGGTAACACGGCGTCGCCAGCGAATACCTCGATAGACGAACGGACATCGAGTGAGCCAACGGGAACGGACACGACAGCAGCATCGGTGGAGCGCACGGAGGCAGCAGATTCCGACCCACAAGACGAACCAGCGACGGGAGCGGCGGCAGCAAACGAGGACGAGGAAGACGTCACCGAGGAGGACTTGGAACTGCTCTCGGACGAGGAGCGTGTCGAACGCCTCCTCGAACGCAACGGCGGGCGGATGCGGCAGGCGAACATCGTCAGCGGCACCGGGTGGTCGGACGCCAAGGTGTCGCAACTGCTGTCGGCGATGGCCGACGAGGGGCGCATCGAGAAACTCCGCCTGGGTCGCGAGAACCTCATCTCGCTGGCCGACGACGCGGACGACGAGGATGACGAGACCGGCGACGGCGACGACGCCGCGAGTGGCCGCTGACCGCGGAGCGAGCGAACGTTCGTCCGGTGGTCTCGTGACTCGCTGTGCATCGTGGGAACGTGTGACTCGTTCCCGTTGGTTTCGAAACTGTTTACCCCCGACCGCGGCAAGGTTTGCGCGATGAAGATCCTCGTCACGGTCAAGGAGGTCGCGGAAGCGGCCGACGACTTCGAGATCGAGGGGACAGCCATCGGGGAGCAGTACCTCGAGTACGACCTCAACGAGTGGGACAACTACGCCGTCGAGGCCGCGGTCCAACTCTCCGAGGAGTACGACGACGTCGAGACCGTCTCCGTCACCATCGGTCCCGAGCGCTCCGAAGAGACGATCCGGATGGCGCTGGCGAAGGGCGTGGACCGCGCGGTCCGCGTGTGGGACGACGACATCGCGGGCGCCGACCTCGACGTGGCGGCGAAGACGCGCCTCCTCTCGGCGGTCGTCGAGGAGGAAGACCCCGACCTCGTCTTGACGGGCGTGCAGGCGGCCGACGACGGCTTCGGCGCGACCGGCGTGTCGCTGGCCGACGACATCGGCTTTAACTGGGCGGCGGTCGTCAACCACCTCGAGACGGAGGACGACCGTTCTGCGGCACACGTCCACCGCGAACTGGAGGGCGGCGTCGAGGAACTCACCGACGTCGACTTCCCCGCGGTGCTCACGATCCAGACCGGCCTGAACGAACCGCGCTACGCCAGCCTGCGCGGCATCCGTTCGGCACAGAGCAAGGAGATTACCGAGTACGGACTGGGCGAGTTGGGCCTCGACGCCGACGCGGTCGCCTCGCCACTCACCCGGACCGCGATGTACGAACCCGAGACGGAGTCGGACGCGACGTACTTCGATGGCGACGCCGACGAACAGGCGAGCCAACTGGCTGAAGTGCTCCGGAACAAGGGGGTGGTGTCGGAATGAGCGACGTCCTCGCCGTCACCGACCACCGCCGCGGCGCACTGCGCGACGTGAGTTTCGAGATCGTTCGCGCCGGACGCGACCTCGCGGACGACCTGGGTGGTGACCTCCACCTCGTGGTTATCGGCGGCGACACCGCGACGTTCGCGGACCAGTTGTCGCTCGAGGGAGTCGACGCCGTCCACACCGTCGCAGACGGTGCGGAGTTCAACCACGACCTGTACGCGGGTGCGATCACCGCGCTGTACGACGAGATCGCGCCGACCGCACTGTTGATGCCCAACTCGGTCAACGGCCTCGATTACGCGCCCGCGGTCGCGAACCGCCTCGACGTACCGCTGGTCACGGACGCCGTCGATCTGGTGTACAACGGGGGATTGGAGGCGACTCGCGAGATGTACGGCTCGAAGGTCGAGACGACCGTCGAGGTGAGCGAGGAACCGTTCGCCGTCACCGTCCGCGGCGGCGAGTGGGCCGCCGTCGAAGACGCCGCCGACGTGGCCGTCGAGGCGTTCGACTACGACTTCGACGAGGCCGACTCCGGCGCTCGCGTGCAGGGCTTCGAAGAGGTCGGCGCTGGCGACGTGGACATCGCAGACGCGGAGTTCCTCGTCTCGGTCGGGCGTGGCATCGAAGAGGAGGAGAACCTCGAACTCATCGAGGAACTCGTCGAGGCGACGGGCGCGACGCTGTCGTCCTCGCGGCCCATCGTCGACAGCGGCTGGCTTCCGAAGAACCGGCAGGTCGGGCAGTCGGGCAAGCAGGTGACGCCCGACGTCTACCTCGCCATCGGTATCTCTGGCGCGGTGCAACACGTCGCCGGGATGAAGGGTGCAGAGACGATCATCGCCATCAACACCGACCCGAACGCGCCCATCTTCGACATCGCCGACTACGGCATCGTGGGTGACTTGTTCGACGTGGTGCCGGCGCTGACCGCGCAGTTCGAGTAGGCGCGACCGGCGTTTCGTTCCCGGTCCCGTCTCCCGCATCCGGTACGCTCTTTTTCGCTCGGCCCTGTTACACGATAGATGGAGTATCTGGAGCGTCGGGTCGCGATGGCGAACGACCGCCTCGCCGAGGTGACGGGGGCGGTAGAGCCGTCGGAACTGGCCGACGAGATAGAACACGTGGCGCTGGCGGGCGGCAAGCGCGTCCGCCCGACGGTGACGCTCCTCGCCTGTGAGGCCGCCGGCGGCGACCCCGAGGACGCGGTCGACTTCGCGGTCGGCGTCGAACTCGTCCACAACGCCTCGCTCGTCATCGACGACATCATCGACCGCTCGGACGTACGCCGCGGGACGCCAAGCGCGTGGGCCGAGTACGGCTACGGCCCCGCAATCATCGCCTCCGATGGGATGCTCGGTGAGGCGTTCGCGCTATTCTCGGCGGACGAGCATGCGATGCAGGTCGTCGCAGAGGCGATGGTCGAACTCGGTGAGGGCGAGGCGACCGAACTCGTCGCCAAGCCGTCGAACGAGGAGGAGTACATGACGCTCGCCCGGCGCAAGACGGGGGCGTTGTTCCGGGCGGCCGCCGAACTCGGCGCGGTCGCGGCGGGTGCGGACGCGTTCACCATCGAGGCGTTCGGCGAGTACGCCGAACGGGTGGGAGTCGCCTTCCAGATTCGCGACGACGTCCTCGACGCGACCGCCGACGCCGACGAACTCGGGAAGCCCACGGGCGTCGACGAGGCGGTCGACCGTCCCTCGCTGTTGCAGGTGACGGACCTCACCCCCGAGGAAGCCGACCAGCGCGCCCGCGACCAAGCCGACGCGGCGTTGGAGGCGCTTGAGGCCGCGGGAATCGGGGAGTCCGATGCCCGTGGGTACCTGCGGGACTTGGCGGAGTTCGTCGTCGTTCGAGAGCGGTAGTCCCGGCCCCGACTATTACGTCGGCCCGGAGTTCACTGACTTGTATGGGACCGTCGGCACCGAGTCCGAGACTGAACTCCGGGTTCGTCTCCGTAATCTGCTGGGTCCGTGGCCACGACTGGCCGGACGACGGCGACGGTGACGGGTCCGCTTCCCCCGCCCGCTGTCGCCTGTGCAACAGGGTCCGCGAGTGACGCCGCCGATGGAACCGCCCGGCAGTGTCTGGAGTGTGAGGCTGGTGTCCGGGCGGCACGCTCGGGGGTCGGTTCGTCTGGCGCACGTGGTACTTGCGGGCTGGCGGAGTTCGTCGTCGTTTGCGAGCGGTAACACGGCGACTGTCGCGCACATCGCCGACTTCTGCAGCGGCGTCGGGGAGTGGACCCGAAATCGGCTGCCACTCCCGCCGACGTTGCGATGGCGGACGACTGATCGACGACCGTTCGCTGTGGGTTTCCACAGCGAACGACGCGAGCAGCGGACGCCGACCAGACGCGGTTTATACGCGTGACACGTCAATCCGAGATATGAACCGGTGGATACGGGTGGCCGCCGTCGTCTGTATCCTGTTGCTCGTCGTCGGTGCCGGCGGCGCGTTCTACTTTGCGACGCCGTACCACGGGTCGGCGGCGTCGGTCCAACAGGTCACAGACGACCCCCGAGTCACTGTGACGGTCGAAGATGGCGTGCACGTCCTCTCCCCGAGGAACGCCGACTCGACGGTCGGCGTGGTGTTCTATCCGGGGGCGCGCGTCGCTCCGGACGCCTACTACGCCACGTTCGCACCGATAGTGGCACGGACGAACGTGACCGTGTTCGTGCCATCGATGCCGCTCAACCTCGCACTCGCCGACGTCGACGCGGCGGACCGGGTTCGGACTCGACATCCCGGGATTCAGACGTGGGTTGTCGGCGGCCATTCGCTCGGTGGCGTCGCGGCCTGCCAGTACGCCGGATCACACGACGTTCGGGGTCTCGTCCTGTTCGCGTCGTACTGCAACGAAGACGTCCGTGAGGAGTCGTTCGCCGTCCTCAGCGTCACCGGGAGTGCGGACACGGTGTTGAACCGCGAGAACTACCGGAACGCGAGGACGCGACTCCCGGCCAAGACGACGTTCCACGAAATCGAGGGGATGAACCACACGCAGTTCGGTTCCTACAGCGGACAACGCGGCGACTCGCCCGCGCCGCTCTCGTACGACGAGGCCCACCACCGACTCGCCGACGTACTCGTCCCGTGGCTGACGAACCACTCGACAGTCGTCGCTGTGTCGGGGAGTAGTGGATGACGCTCACGCGGCGACGAGCGTCTCCGAGTAGTTGCCGCAGTCGTCGGTGAAGCCGTCGGAAAAATTCGAGAGCGAAGCGACCGTTAGTAGAACTCGCGAACCAGGTCCATCGCGCCCTCGGGCGCGCCGTCGTGGTCGATCTCGCTCATGTTCGAGTCGAGGCCGTGCGTCTGCTCGTACGGCACCGAGTTCTCCTCCTGGTAGAGGACGCCCATGTACTCCTTGTCGGCGTCGAGGACCTTCTCCTTGGCCGCTTCGCGGTCGGTCGGGTCGTAGTCCTCCTCTTTGAGGTCGACCAGCGAGTCGCGGAAGTAGCCGTACGTGTCCACGTCGTTGAAGGTGACACACGGCGAGAACACGTTGACGAAGCCGAATCCGTCGTGTTCGATGGCCTTCTGGACGATCTCTTGGTGACGCAGGGCGTCGCTGGAGAACGACTGCGCGATGAACGTCGCGCCCGACGCCAGCGCCAGCGCCAGCGGATTGACTGGTGGCTGCTGCGGCCCGTCGGGGGTCGTCGAGGTCTCGAAGTCCTCACGCGAGGTGGGCGAGGCCTGCCCCTTCGTCAGTCCGTAGATGCGGTTGTCCATCACGACGTACGTCATATCGACGTTGCGCCGGACGGCGTGGACGAAGTGGCCCGCGCCGATGGAGTAGCCGTCGCCGTCGCCGCCCGCGACCATCACTTCCAGGTCGGGGTTGGCCATCTTCACGCCCGCACCGACCGGGAGCGCGCGGCCGTGGACGCCGTGGATGGCGTAGCTGTGCATGTACGTGCCGATCTTGCCCGAACAGCCGATGCCGGCGACCACGAAGGTGTTGTCGGGGTCGTTGCCCGTCTCCGCGAGCGCCTTCATCATACCGTTCATCGTCCCGAAGTCGCCGCATCCGGGACACCACGTGGGCTGTTTGTCCGATTTGAAGTCGGTGAATCTGACCTGGGAACTCATGCTTGCACCTCCTGGCTCTCCGCCAGGGTCTCCTTGATGTCTTGGGCGAGTTCGTCCGCCTTGAACTGCACGCCGTCGTACTTGTTGATGCGCTTGACACGCTGGAGCGTGTCGTGTTCGAGGACGTCCGCGAACTGACCCGTCGCGTTACACTCGACGACGACCACTTGGTCGGCCGCCTCGAACTCCTCGGTGAGGTCGGGGCGCGGGAAGATGTACGGACACGAGAGGATCCGCACGTCGACGTCGTCGTCGTCGAGGTACTCCAGCGCCTCCACGAGGGTTCCCTCGTTGGAGCCCCACGTCACGATCAGGTTGTCAGCCTCGGCGTCGCCGAACTCACGCGGCGAGAAGTCCTCACGCTCTTTCGCGGTCTCGACCTTGCGGGTGCGCTTGTCGACCTGCTTGACGCGCATCTCGGTGTCTTCGGTCCGACGGCCCTGTTCGTCGTGTTCGAGGCCGGTGGACATGTGTGCGCCGCCTTCGGTGCCGGGGAACGCACGCGGACTGATTCCGTCGTCCGTGATCTCGTGGGGCTTGAAGCCGCCCGACTCGGTCTGGTGGTCCTCGATGGTCTCCTCGTCGACGACCTTGCCGCGGTCGATCTCGACGGCGTCCATGTCGAACGCCTCGGGTTCGAACGTCTGCTCGGTGACCGCCATCGCGAGGTCGGCCGCGAGGTAGACGGGCGTCTGGTACTTCTCGGCGAGGTTGAACGCCTCGACGGTCTTCCAGAAGCACTCGTTGACGGTGGTCGGCGCGAGAACGAACCGCGGAATCTCGCCGTGCCCGCCGTACAACATCATGTTGAGGTCGCCCTGCTCCTGCTTGGTCGGCATCCCCGTCGAGGGACCCGAGCGCATCACGTCGCAGATGACCAGCGGCGTCTCCGAGGTGGCGACGAGGCCGAACGTCTCGGCCATCAGGTCGATACCCGGGCCGGAGGTCGCAGTCATCGACCGCGCGCCTGCGCGGGCGGCACCGAGCGCGAGGTTGATCGCGGCGAGTTCGTCTTCCGCCTGCACGACGTGACCGCCGAAGTTCTCGATACGACCCGTCAGGTACGTCATCACGTCCGTCGCGGGCGTAATCGGGTAGCCGGCGTAGAACTTACAGCCAGCGGCGATAGCACCCATCCCGATGGCCTCGTCGCCGTTGAGGAGGACGTAGTCGTTGTCCGTCGTCTCCAGATCGTAGTCGAGGTCGGCGTCCGGGTAGTTGTCCTGGACGTAGTCCTGTCCGAGACGAGCGGCCTGCTTGTTGTTCTCGACGATGGACTGGCCCTTGTCGCCGAAGCGCTTCTTCAGCGAGGAGTCGAGGTGTTCGATGTCGAAACTGGTGGCCTCGCAGGCGGCACCGAGTGCGACGACGTTCGCCATAATGGCACCGCCCGCGTCCTCCGCGAGGCTCTTGAGCGGCACGTCGAGTCCGATCATCTCGTCGGGAATCTCGACGTCGGCCATCGTGGTCCGGTCGCCGTCGTAGATGATGACCGACCCCTCGTGGAGTTCGTCGAGGTTCTCCTCGATAGTTCGTGGTGTGAGCGCGACGAGGACGTCCAGTCGGTCGACGACCGACCGCACCTTCTCCGTGGACGTGCGCACCTTGTACGCGGTGTACCCGCCACGGATCCGGGAGGCGAAGTCCTTCGACGTGAAGACGTGTCGACCCGCCCGGGAGAGTGCCTGCGCAAAGATCTTCCCGGTGGAGTCGATGCCATCGCCGGCCTCCCCGCCGATGGCCCAGTTGAAGTCCGCTGGCATACTGGTCAATCCTTCCCACGGTCGGTGGAAAAGCCTTCTGAAAGGGGGAAGCGCGGCGTTTCGTCGGTTTGTCTGACGAACAACCACTATCGCTCACGACTGTTCAACCACGCGCCGAAATATTTGCCAACTCAATACGAATGATCGCTTTTCACACCGTTTCGGATTCGCCTCAGCACGAGGGCGCTCTCGTCGCCGAAATTACGACGACGGCAAGACGGCTGTTCGACAGTCGACGTTCGTTCGAGGGCGATCTCGATGGGTACTCCTCCCTCGGCGGTCTGGAAGCGACAGGTTGGGGTAGTCGGGACTGAAACGGGCGCGTATGGACGCAACAGTTGCGGTGCGGTCGGTCGTGGACGTCGGACCGGACACGGTCGCGGTGACGCTCGACGCTCCCGACGGATTCGACGCGAAACCGGGCCAGTTCGTGAAACTCACCGCCGTCGTCGACGGCGAGGAGGTGTCGCGCTTCTACACCGTTTCCTCACCCGACACCGAGGGAACCTTCGAGACGACCGTCGGCCTCGACGGCGGTCCGTTCTCGGCGTATCTCGCGGACCTGTTCGCGGGCGACGACCTCGAGATGAGCGGCCCCTTCGGCGACGACTACTACGAGGGTGAGGCGCGCGCGGTCGTCCTTGCGGGCGGGCCGGGCGTCGGCCCCGCCGTCGCCATCGCGGAGGCGGCTATCGCCGGGGGCAACGAGGCGGCGGTCGTCTACCGTGACGAGGAGCCTGCACACACCGAGCGACTCGACGCCGTCCGCGAGGCGGGCGCGAGCGTCGTCGTCACCGACGGCGACATCGACGACGCCGTCGCGGAGGCGGTCACGGGCGCGGACGGCGAACAGGCGTTCGTCTACGGCTTCGCCGACTTCGTCGACGAGGCGGTCGCGGCGCTGGAAGACGCAGGCTACGCGGGCGAGCCAAAAGTCGAGAACTTCGGATAGCTGAGGCGACCGTCCTGCGGACGCGATGCCGCCGGCCGCTCGGCCGCTCAGATCAGACAGCCGCCGTCGAAGTCGGCCCGGGCGTACTCCACGTCCATCAGGTCGAGGATGGTCGGCGCGATGTCGAGTAAGTCCGCTTCGACAATGTTCGCGTCGGGGTCGTCGACGAACAACGTCGCGTTCTCGAAGCTGTGCATCCCGTTTCGGGGGCCCGTCGAGAAGACGCCGTCGTCGTGCGGCTTGAACTTCGCCTTCAGGTCGAAGCCGTGGTTCGGGATGATGACCAGGTCCGGCGCGATGTCGTCGTGGTCGCCGCGGAACGCCTCTTCTTTCGCGACGACGCGCTGAGCGACGGGCTTGCCGTTCGGTCCCTCCAGCGCCTCGATGTCGGCTTTCAGTTCGGCACGAACCGCCTCGTAGTCCGCCTGTGGGACGGAGCCACGCGGTTCGCGCCCCTCGAGGTTGAGGTAGAGGCGACCGGGGATGAGCGAGTACGCGCGCGTGGCGTCGCTGATGTCGGCGAGTTCCTCGTGGTCGTCGCCGTCGAACGAGAGCCACCCCTCGTCTTGGAGCCACTGGTTGATGTCTACCTCGTAGTCTTGGACGGTGAAGCCGTGGTCGGAGGCGACGACGAGTGTGACGTCCTCGGGCAGTTGCTCGCGGATCTGGCCGACGTAGTCGTCGACCTTCTCGTAGAACTCCATGAACTCCTCGTAGTACTCTCCCTCCTCGGCGTAGTCTTTGAACAGGAAGTGGTTCACCCGGTCGGTCGTCATGAAGACACCGAAGAACAGGTCCCAGTCGTCTTGGTCGATGTAGTGGGTGAACGCCTCGAAGCGCCTGTCGAGCGTCTCGTGGCTGACGTCGAGGAACTCGGATTTGTCGTCTTGGTGGCCGAGTTTGGCGTTGGTGTCGATGCGGTAGTCGATGGACTCGAGGTACTCACGCAGGTCGTCCGGGTAGGCGGCCTTGTCGACGCCCGGCGAGAGGAACCCCGACACCATCCGCTGGACGTTTCGCTGCGGCGGGAACGTCACGGGGACGTTCATCACCGTCGCGTCGCGCCCGGCCTCGGAGACGCGGTCCCACAGGCGGGTGGCCTGCACGTCCCGACCCATCGGCACGTACGTGTCGTAGCTCCCGACCTCGCGGTCCTGGAACCCGTACACGCCCGTCTCGCCGGGGTTGACGCCGGTCGTGAGGGCGGGCCAACAGGCGGACGACTCCGGTGGCACGATGGAGTCGATGTCGCCCGAGGCCCCTTCCTCGGCGAGGGCAGCGAAGTTCGGGAACCGATCCGGGTGATCCTCCAACAGCGAGTGCGGCACCCCGTCGATGCCGATGAAGGCGACACGAGGATCGTCGTCCCCGCGTAGCCGATCGAACAGTCCCATACCGTGGGCTTCCGTCGGGGTAGGTAAAGTAATTCAGGTTCTTCGCGGCGCTGTCATAATACCTTCCTCGGCGACGGCCGTCGAGTCGCGACCGCGTCCGGATACTGCGTCCCGGTATCGTTTTGCGGCCCCCGGCCACAGCATCGCTCGATGGCAGACGCCGAGGCCGGAGAGGCAGAACCGGACCCGTTCGACGCATTCCGGCAGTTCCTCGCGCTTCCGCGCGACGTGTTCGTCCTCTCGATTGCGATGTTCGCGTTCAGCCTCGGCTTTCAGGCGACGGGGCGCTATCTCCCGCAGTACCTCGCCGTCCTCGGTGCCTCTAGCCTCGCACTCGGCGCGTTTGGCTCCGTCGGCAACCTCGTCTCTGCAGTGTTTCCGTACCCCGGCGGGGCGCTCTCTGATCGGCTGGGGTCGCGCACGTCGCTGACGCTGTTCGGGTTCGCGTCGACGCTCGGCTTCCTCGTGTGGTGGGCGGCCGACCCGTTCCGCGACGTGGCCGTCGGCCCGACGAACCTCGCGGTCGTCCTCGTGTTTCTCGGCCTGTTTCTCTCGCAGGCGTGGAAATCGTTCGGCCTCGGCGCGACGTTCGCCGTCGTCAAACAGTCAGTGTCGCCGGACCGCCTCGCCTCGGGATTCGCCGCCACCGAGACGTTCCGGCGGACGGCGTTCCTCTTGGGACCGCTCGTCGCCGCGGCGGTGCTGTCTGCCTACACGTTCACCGAGGGGTTCCGTCTCGTCTTGCTCGGCGCGGCCGCGGTCGGCGCGGTCGCCACCGTCGCGCAGTACCGCCTGTACGACGCCTCGAACGACTCGTTCGGCAAGTCGTTCGAGGGTGTCGAGACGGTGCTCGCGGACCTGCGCTCGCTCCCCGAGACGCTCCGGCCACTGCTCGTCGCAGACACGCTCGTTCGGTTCGCGAACGGGATGGTGTACGTGTTCTTCGTGCGCGTCGTCGTCGACGTGTTCGCCGTCGGCGCGACCCTCCCCGCCGTCGGCACGCTCTCGCCGGAGGCGTACTTCGGCGTCCTCCTCGGCGTCGAGATGGCCGTCGCGCTGGTGACGATGGTACCAGTCGCACGGCTCTCGCGGTCGGTCGGCCTGAAGCCGGTCGTCGCGCTCGGGTTCGCCGTGTACGCACTGTTCCCCGCGCTACTCATCGTCGCGCCGCCGGACGCGACGGTACTCGCGCTGTTGTTCGCGTTCTCCGGGCTGCGATTCGCCGGCCTCCCCGCGCACAAGGCGCTCATCGTCGGCCCCGCCGCCGCCGACGCCGGCGGGCGCGTCACGGGGACGTACTACCTCGTCCGCAACGTCATCGTCATCCCGAGCGCCCTCGCCGGCGGGTGGCTGTACGGGCGTGACCCAGTCCTCGCGTTCGGCCTCGCCAGCGTCATCGGCGTCGTCGGCGTCGCGTACTTCCTCCTGCGCGGGCGAGAGTTCCACGCGTACGCCGGGTGAGCGGTGTCGACCGACTCGGGGTCACAACTGCATCCTCGACCGACGCCGATGGGGATTTGAAGCGCCGGGTCCTACCAGTCGTCGTGAGCGAGGAGTCACTCGATGCCGGCGACGCGACCGGGAGCGACGCCGGTGACGACCGCTCGGACCCGAGCGAGGCGACGCCCGAGCGACCACCGATAACCGGCCTACTGGAGACGCTGTCGGTCAAGCGCAACGCCCTCGTCGGCGTCGGCGTCGGCGTCGCCCTCGCGGTGACGGTGTATCTCGTGCGGGCGCTGGAACTGCTCGGCCCCGCCGCTGGAACCCGTGAGTACCCCATCCTGGGCCCTGAGGGGTTCTTCCTCCTGCTCGCGGTCGTGTTGGCGTCCGCGACGGCGCTGTTCGTCGCCTCGATGCTGACGCTCGTCGCTGCGATTCGCGCGATTCGGCAGGTCTCCGCCGAGTGACGCGAGTGCTGTTATTGCCGTCTGCCCGAGCGTAACCGCCATTAGTGTGCGGTGCGTGTCCTATTCGCATGGCCGCCTTCACGGCCGACCCGGTCGTCCGTCTGCTGTTGACGGGCGTGCTGTGTCTCGTCCCGACGGTCGCGTTCCTCGGACTGCTCAGACTGCTCGACCGCCTCCGCAACGACGTCCTCGTCGAACACACGATGCGGATGGCCGCCGAGGAGGGCGCGACCTCTGATCTGGTCGTGTCCCGGTTCGATCCGGCGCTGGCGCTCGCCGCGGGTTCGGGGTCGGGAGAAAACGCGTCCGACGACGGCGACGAGTGGGGCGACCCGTCGCCGAAGCGACGGCTGGTGTTGTGTTCGGAGTGTGCGACGCTACGCTCGGGCCGGCCGGGGTCGTGTCCCTCCTGCGGTGCGCCGTTGGAGGCCGACGACCCCGACGGCGGCGCGCCTCGATAGCCGTCGGTCGCGGTCGCTCGCTCAGTCCACGTCGAACGCTTCGGGAGCGCCCACCAACTCCGAGAGCCGTTCGGCCCCCGCCCGGGTCCCCTTCGCGATGATCACGTCGCCGGCGCGGAGCGTGGTCGTCGGGCCGGGCGAGACGACCCACTCGCCGTCCTCACCGTCGTCGTCTCCGTCACCATCTTCGCTGTCTCCGCCGCTCTCGTCGTGGTTGTGGTCGCCGTGTTCTCCGGCGTCGCGGCCGCGACGGACGGCGATGACGCGCATTCCGGTCTGTGTCTTCACCTCCCGGTCGCCCAGCGTCGTGTTCGCCAGCGCCGATCCGTCCGTGACGACGAGGCGAACGATCACCTCGTCGGACTCCTCGACGGCCTCGGCGACGACCGGGTGGGCGTCGAGGCCGCGGAGGACGCCCTCGCTGATCTCGAGAGCGGCGTCGCTGATCACCTCCGTCGCGGACGCGAGGTGGACGAGCCCGCGGAGACTCACGGGGTCGTCGACGCGAGCGGCCGCCTGGAGCGTCCACGCCTCGAACCGTGACTTGAGTGCGTCCACCTCCGCCTCCAGTTCCGCCACCTCCTCGGCGACGCCGCGGCTGTCGAACAACACCGCGCCGTAGGCCAGGTCCACCGCGAGTTCGCTCATATTCTTCATCAACACGATGGAGTCGACGGCACGCTCCAGATCCGCGACCGTCGGATCCGGCGCCTCGGGCGACTCGTACGGTTCGCCCGCCGCCGTCTCGTACACGGTCTGCAGGCCAGTCTCGTAGCCGCGCAGGATCAGCGTGTCGCCCGCACGGAGCGTCGTCTCTCGGTCGGGGTTGGTGATCCACCGCTGCTTACCGGTCGCTTGGTCGCGGCGGACGGCGATGACGCGCACGCCCGTCTCCGTCTCCAGGTTCAGATCACCGAGCGTCTGCCCGGCGTACGCCGAGTCGTCGGTGACTGGTGCGCGAACGAGCGTCTCGACGGCCTCGGGGAGCGCCGCCCGCATCGCCTCCGGCAGGCCCACCTCGTCCAACACGACCTTCGCGATGTCGCCGGCGGCGTTGCTGATCTTCTCGGCCGCGCCGACCATTCCCAACACCGGCGCGAGGTCTTCGACGTCTTCGGGTGAGCGAGCGGCCATCATCACGCTCATCCGCGCCTGCAGTTGGAGGACGTCCATCCGCGACTCCAGCGTCAGCACCTCCGCGGCGAGGTCCGGGCTTCCGTGGAGGACCGCCGAGTACGACAGGTCGATGAGCAGTTCCGCGGTGTCTTTCATCTCGGCCAACACGGCCTTCACGCTCACCGGCTCGTACTCGACTGGCTCGTCTCCGTGCATCGGGTCATAGTCCGATTCGCGGGGATGGTGGAAAAAGGGTTGCCCGAGTCGTGCGGCCCGAGAGCGTGGCGACCCCCGAGGCCGTTCCCTACTCGTCGCCGCCGCGGAACAGCCGATAGGAAGTCCGCCCGACGGCGACGTCCTTCTGCTCGCCGTCGGGTGCGACGCTGGAGACGAGCGTGTCGGTGAAGCCCATCGACCCACCCGCTCGGAGTACCTCGGCTTCGACGCGGAGGTCGTTCGTCGCCGGGCGGAGGTAGGTGACGTTCAGGTCCGTCGTCGCCAGCGACCCGGTCGTCGGGTCGTCGAACGTCGACCGGAGGGCGAACCCCGAGGCGGTGTCGACGAGGGTCGCCGCGATGCCGCCGTGGATAGAGCCGACCGGCGACCCGGGGTTGACGAGTTTCTCGTCGTACGGGACGGACATCACGATGCGGCCGCGGTCGAGTTCCTCGACGGTGAGGTCGAGCCACGAGAGGAAGCCGTGGCTCTCGATGAACGTCTCCAGCAACTCCACGTGGTCGGCGTCGATGTGGTCGCCGTGGTCGTGGTCGGCAGTCATGTACCGAGAGGGAACAGCGGCCCACTTCACCGTTCGGTTCCGGGTCGCAGGAGAGCGAGGCCGTCGTCGAGTACGTCTGTGGCCGTTCCGATCAGTCGTCGCCGCGGTCGCGGTCCGCGTCGGTGTTAGTGGTGTTAGTGTCGCCGTCTGGTTCGACGTCGCCGACGGCGGCACCGTCGGCGGCGACGGCAGAGTCTGGCTTCACCGGCGACTCGCGGCCCTCCCCAAAGCCCGCCGAGAGGATGCGCGTGAGCGCCTCCTCAACCCGCTCGTCCGTCTCGGTGAAGTCCTCGGGTTCGACCTCCATCACGAAGCCGGTGGTGATGTTCGGTGCGGTCGGCATAAACACCACCTCGCGGCCGTCTCTGGTCGTCTTCCCCGTCTTGAACGCCGTCATCCGCATCCCGTTCCACGGTTCGAGTTTCACCGGCGTCTGGAGGTCTTCCGTGCCGGTGAGTGCCGTCTCGACGGCGAGTTTCGAGGCGTTGTAGATCACTCGGAGACCGGGCACACGATTGATCGCGTCGTCGAGCATCCCCTCCGCGAACCGACCGGCCGTCGTCCGCATCAGGTAGCCCGCGGAGAACACCAACAGCACGAACACCACGAGCGCCGTGATAACTTCGAGGAACTCGTACAGCGGCAGCAACTGCGGGTCCGGGTTCTCCGGGGTGATGGTCGGAACGAACGGGAGCGCGGACAGGAGGTTGTACAGCCAGTTGGCGACGAAGATGATGACGAGCAAAGGGGTGATGACGACCAACCCGCTCGCGAAGTCGCGCTTCCACGTGGACATTCGAGATTCGAGTGGCGATCCGAGACCCGGCCATATCAGCCCTTCTACACGGAGAGGGAATCTCGCAGGTCTGGTCCAGTTGGGATCGCTCGTGCGCGTTCGACCGAACGCAGCGCTCCTCAGACGCCGGCGATCGCGCGAAGCGCGAACAACACGTTCTCTTTGCGCTCGCGCACGCGCCGGTAGAAGTACGAGAACCACTTGTCGCCGTAGGGGGCGTACTGCCACGTCTCGACGCCTTCACTCGCGAGACGGCGCTGTTCGTCCTCGCGCACGCCCATCAGTAACTGCACCTCGTAGTCTGCGCCGTACTCTGCGTGGAGTTCGCTCGCGAACGAGATCATCTTGGGGTCGTGACTGCCGACCGCGATGCCGTCGTCGCGCTCTTTGAACAGGTACTCCAGGTCCTCGCGGTACGCCTCGTTCACCGACGCCTTGTCGGTGTACGCGATGTCGTTCGGCTCATCGTACGCGCCTTTCACCAGCCGGATCTTTCCGGGCACGTCGACGATGCGTTCCAGGTCCTCGCGGGTGCGCCGGAGGTTCGCCTGCACGCACTGGCCGACGCCGCCGTCGAACTCGCGGGCCAACTCCTCGAAGGCGTCGAGCGTGATGTCGGTCGTCTCGTGGTCTTCCATATCACACCAGACGAACACGTCGTGTTCGTCGCCCGCCTCGACGATCCGACGGAAGTTCTCGCGGAACACGTCGGCACCGATGTCGATGCCGAGTTGCGACGGCTTCACCGACACGCACGCGTCCAGGTCGGTGTTCCCGATGTCGCGCACGAGCGAGACGTACGCGTCGGCGTCGGCGTCGGCGTTCTCGCGGTCTGCGTAGTGCTCGCCGAGGAGGTTGAGGATCACCTTCACGCCGTCCTCGTTGTACTGGCGGACGTGGTCGAACGCCGTCGCCGGCGTCTCCCCTGCGACGAACCGGCTGGCGATGGGTGGGATCATGTGGTTGTCAACCCTTGCCGGGCCGTGGTCTTGAGTGTTCAGGAATCGCGTGACTCCGAGGGCGCTGGAACTGTCTCCAGCGGAACATCCTCGGACTTAACTCGCGACGGGGAGCAACGCGGAGTAGATGGCTGAACTCGTGGTCGTCGTCGCGGGCGCGCTCTGGGCGATGTTGCCGGCGTACGTGCCGAACAACGCCGCTGTCCTCGCCGGCGGCGGCGCGCCCATCGACGGCGGACGGACCTGGGGTGGGCGTCGAGTCCTCGGCGACGGGAAGACGTGGCGCGGCACCGCTGTCGGTACCGCGGCCGGTGTCGCACTCGCGTTCGTGTTGAACGCCGTGAACGCGTTCGTGGCTGACACGGCAGGCCTCGCGGCGGGTGCGCTCCCGGTGTTCCCGCCGCTGGCCGCGTTCGGACTCGCGTTCGGCGCGATGCTCGGCGACATCGGCGCGTCGTTCGTCAAGCGTCGCTCGGGTCGCGAACGCGGCGCGGCGTTCCCCGGCTTGGATCAACTCGACTTCGTCGCCGGAGCGTTGGCTGTCGCACTCGTCCTCGCGCCCGCGTGGACGCTCGCGACGTTCACGCTCGAACGACTCGTAGTCGTCCTCGTCGCGACGCCGGTGTTGCACGTCGTCACCAACGTCGGCGCGTACGTCATCGGCGTGAAGAACGAACCGTGGTGAGGGTGTCGAACCGACCGGGCGACGACTCCGACTGAATCACTCCTGAGAATCGGGGCGACGTGGTTTTCACTCGGCCCCGCGGTCGTCACGGTATGAGCGATCCGGACGCCGCGGAGATGCCCGACGCCCCCGACGAAGAGGACGAGGAGCGTCTCTCTCCCCGCGAGTACGTCCGGACGATGTTCCCGAACATCGCGATGGCGTTTATGTTGCTCGCGGCGGCGAGCGTCGCGGGCATCGGCGGCGTCGTCGCCACCGGCCTCGGCGGCGAACCCATCGACCGCCCCGACGGCTTCTCGTTCGGCGTCGACGCCGAAGGAGACGACACGGCCATCGTCATCAGTCACCCAGACGGCGAGGTGCCCTCCGTCGACCGAGTCGTCGTCGTCGACGACGCGGGCACGCGCGTTCCGTGGTCGAGTCTGCGGACCGACACCGGCGAGGCACGCATCACCGGACGGAGCGCACTCGCGTGCCCGACGCAGGGGTCGACGTACCGCGTCGTCTTCGAGGGGCGTGCCGCCGACCACACGGTCGACGCCTACGAAGTGAACGTCCCCGTGCCCGCCAGCGTCGTCCAGCGGTGTGAGGCGGCGAACTGACCGCAACCGCGGACCGATAACCTTTCGCGGGGCCGCCCTCCTCTCGGAGATATGAGCGACACCGACGCGAGCGCCGACCTCATCGCCGCGCTTCGTGACGCCGATGCCGTCCTGTTCGGCGAGTTCGAACTGTCCCACGGCGGGACGAGCGACTACTACGTCGACAAGTACCAGTTCGAGACCGACCCCACCTGCCTCCGCCTCATCGCGGACGCGTTCGCCGACCGCGTCGGCGACGCCAAACTCGCTGGCGTCGCCCTCGGCGCGGTCCCACTCGTCGCCGCCACCGCCGTCGAGACGGACTCGCCGTACGTCATCGTCCGCAAGGCCGCCAAGGAGTACGGCACCGGCAACCGCATCGAGGGTGACCTCGAAGAAGGCGAGGAGGTCGTCGTGTTGGAGGACATCGCGACCACGGGCCAGTCGGCGCTCGACGCCGTCGAAGCACTCCGCGAGGCTGGCGCGGTCGTCGACCGCGTCCTCGTCGTCGTCGACCGCGAGGAGGGCGCGTCGGAACTGCTCGCAGAACACGATATCGAACTGGAGTCTGTACTGACCGCGTCGCGACTCCTCGAAGACCGCTGAGGTCGCGGTCGACTCGCAGACGCGATCCCTCGCTGACTCCTCCGACTCCGATTCTACGGATTCGCCGTTCGACCGTGATGAAGTCGCGCTGGTGTGGTCACACGCTTACGCATATCTGTTGATGCTGAGCCGTTAGCGATTCGAAGTGTTCATACTTGCACGAACGAGCATATGTGTATGAACCGCGCCGAGAAGGCCGCCCTCCAACTGCAGGCGGTCGCCGTGTTGCGCACGCTGAAGGAGACGCGAACGTACGACGAACTCGCCGAGGTGACGGGGCTACCGGCGGGCGACCTGAATCGCTACGTCAACGGCCACGTCCTCCCCGGTGCCGACCGCGCGCAGGAAGTCGTCGGCGGCATCGGTCGGGAGACGCTCGCGGAGGAACTGGAAGCGAGAATCGGCTTCGACGAGGAGGGGTACGTCGATAACTCCGGCGTCGTCTTCGACCAACCGTTCCTCGACCTCGTGGCTCCGGTCGCCGCCGAGTCGTTCGGG